>JAJEDQ010000170.1 GCA_022821445.1 Acidimicrobiia bacterium
GGCCATTTTCGGATTGATGGGCGCCCTTGCCGCCTTGTACTTGGTGCAAGGGGTGGGCCTGTTCCAGACGCCGATCGGCCCAATCCTGGCTGTCAACCTGGTAATCAGCTTCACCGTCCCATCGGTCTCCCTGGGCGGCCATCTAGGCGGCCTGGTCGGCGGGCTGATCGTGGGGGCGGCTGCGGCCCAGTCCATTCGCCGACAGCAGTACACCACCATGATTCCGGTGATGGTGGCGATCGCGGTGGCGGCGGCTTCCTTTGTCGGTGCCCAATGGGCGGCCAGTCGCTCTACCGTGGTCCTGATAGTCAGCTAGTCGAACTTGCTGCGCAGCGTGCGCAGGTTGCGCCGCCACACCCATTCGAGGACGCGGGCTCCGATGATGTCGCCCAGCAGGCCCCCCATCCACCAGGGGAATCGGAGCTCCTCGGTCCAGCAGAACTCGGTGCGGTCGGTGCCTGCGGGGGAGAGGGTGAAGCGCCCCTCGCCGGTGACCAATCCGGTGTGGCGCACGCCGATGGCCTCCTTATCGGCCCATTCGGTAACCACCATGGCGTCGTTGAGGCGGAGCGGGCCCAGCTTGGTGAGGCAATCGAAGGCGGTGCCCACGCCCTCGGTCTGGGCGCTCTGGAAGGAGATCGACTCGGCGTCGGCCATCCACTCGGTGTGGCTGTCGATTCGGCGAACGTACTCCCACACCGCCTCAAGAGGCGCTTCGATGGTGGTGGAAACCCTGATTCTGGCCACATCCTGAGTCTAAAGCGACTCGTGGGACTTGCTAGAGGGCCGTAGGATTGGAGGATGACCGACGCCGACATCGAATTCTTTTGGGATCCGATTTGCCCGTTCGCGTGGCTCACCTCCCGATGGGTCACCGATGTCGCCCGTCAGCGTGACTACGCCGTGGACTGGAAGCTGATTTGCCTGTCGATCCTCAACGAGGACAGCGACTACGACGACTTTCCCGAGGGCTATCAGGAACTGCATCACAAGGGCCGGCGAATGCTGCGGGTGGCCCATGCGGTTCGCGACGAGCATGGCGCGACCGCAGCCGGTGAGCTCTACACCTCCTACGGATCCACCATCTGGAATCCCGATGCGGATGTCCGCTCGACGATAGGCGAGGTGGCCTCCGACCAGCATTTGAAGGCCGCCTTGGAGCGCGCCGGCCTACCTTGCGAGCTTGCCGACCGGGCCGAGGACGAGTCGCTGGATGAAGCCCTGCGGGAGTCCACCATGGAGGCGTTGAGCCGCACCGGACGGGACGTGGGCACCCCGATCATCTCCTTCCACCACAACGGCGACACGACATCGTTCTTCGGTCCGGTGGTGAGCCAGATTCCGCCCCCAGAAGAGGCCGTGCGCCTATGGGATGCGGTGGTGACCCTGGCCGAGTGGCCGTCGTTCGCCGAGCTTAAGCGCTCCAAGCGCGACGATCTGGTGTTCCCCAAGGTATAGAGGGAAGCGGGAGGATCGGCAATGGCCCCCGAGAGGATTGCCTACCTTGACAACGCGGCATCCACCCCGCTGTGCCCCGAGGCAGTGGAGGCTATGGCACCCCTGCATCGGGAGTTGTATGCCAACCCGACCGGGGCGCACCGGATGGCCCGGGACACCCGCCGCGGCATAGACGATGCCCGCGATTTGATGGCGGAGGCTCTGGGCTCAGAGCCGGGGGAGATCGTGTTCACCGGCGGGGGCACCGAGGGCGACAACATGGCGGTGGTCGGACGCCATATGCAGGTGGGTGGGGTGACGGTGTGCTCGGCCATCGAACACCATGCCGTGCTGGAGCCGGTGGAGCACTTGGGGGGACGGGTGGTAGCGGTAGACGCCGCCGGGGTCGTTGACCTCGATGCGCTGGCCGCGGCCCTCGACGACAGCGTGACCGTGGTGTCGGTGATGCTGGCCAACAACGAGACTGGCATGGTCCAGCCCTTGGGGAAGGTGGCCGATGTGGTCCGCTCGTCGGCCTCCAATGCCGTACTCCACACCGATGCGGTGCAGGCCTTCCCCTGGTTGGACGTGGCTTCGCTGGCGGAGGACGCCGATCTGATCTCGGTAAGTGCCCACAAGTTCGGCGGTCCCAAGGGGGTGGGCGCGCTGGTGGTGCGCGAGGGAGTAGAGCTGTCGCCGCTGATGTTGGGGGGTGGCCAGGAGCGAGGACTGCGCTCGGGCACCCACAACGCCGCGGGAATCGCGGGCATGGCCGCGGCCGCCGAGGTGGTGCTGAAGAGCCGGGCTGAGCAGGTGGAGCGCCTGGCCGGGTTGCGGGACCGTCTGGCGGACGGGATTCTGGCTGCGGTGCACGACACGGTGGAGACCGGAGAGCGGTCGGGCAAGGTGGCCGGGTCGGCCCACCTGTGCTTCGGGGGCATCGAGTCGGAGGCGCTGCTGTTTCTGCTCGAGGATGCCGGGGTGTATGCATCGGCGGCATCATCGTGCTCTAGCGGGGCGCAGGATCCGTCTCATGTGCTGGCCGCTATGGGCTACGACCGGATGCTGGCCGGGGGATCGCTGCGGCTTTCTCTGGGCTATGAGACCGCGGATATCGATATCGATCAGGCGTTGGCGGTTATCCCCGATGCGGTGGCCCGGCTGCGGGCCTACGGCAAGGGCTGAGGGGGACGGGCCGAGAGATGCGAGTTCTGGCAGCCATGTCGGGGGGCGTGGACTCCTCGGTGGCGGCCGCCATGCTGGCCGAGCAGGGCCACGAGGTGGTGGGAGTGACCCTCAAGCTGTGGGGCGGCGAGTCTGACACCGGCTGCTGCTCGGTGTCAGATGTGGAGGACGCCCGCCGGGTGGCCGACCTTCTGGGCTTGCAGCACCACGTGTTCAACTTCGGTGATGCCTTCGACAGTCGGGTGGTAGCCCCCTATGTGAACGACCATGCTGTTGGGCTGACCCCCAACCCGTGTATCGAGTGCAACCGCCACATCAAGTTCGACAAGCTGATGGTGCGGGCCGAGGCTCTCGGTTTCGACGCGGTGGCCACCGGCCATCACGCCCGACTGGAAGCCACGGGCGAGGGATTCCGTGTGCGGCGGGGCGTGGACGACGCCAAAGACCAGTCCTATGTGCTCTACATGCTGGGCCAAGAGCAAATGGCCCGGCTGCTGCTGCCCATCGGCGACCTGACCAAGGCCGAGGTTCGCGAGCGGGCAGCCGAGTTGGGCCTGCGGAACTCGGCCAAGCCCGACAGCCAGGACGTGTGTTTCATCGCCAATCGAGCCGGGGGACGGCAGGGCTTCCTATCCCGCCGCCTGGGCCAGTCGCCCGCCACCGTGGTGGACGCCGACGGCACGGAGCTGGGCACAGTCGAGGCCGTGCAGGCGGTGACCATCGGCCAGCGTCGGGGCCTCAACCTCGGCGGCACCGACGAGCCGCGCTATGTGACCGACGTGGATATTCCTGCGGGCCGGGTGACCGTGGGCCGACGAGAGGATTTGTACACCCCGACCCAGGATGTAGTCAGCATCCAATGGGCCAACGGAGCAGTCGAGGGCCCGGTAGGCATCCAAGTGAGCGCCCACGGCACCCCCGCGTTCGGCGTGGTGGACCAAGCCAGCAGAGTCAACTGGGAAGAGCCCCAGCGCCGAGTAGCCCCCGGCCAGGCGTTGGTCTTCTACCAGGGCGATATGGTAGTCGGAGGCGCGGTAGCGGCCTGAACTCAGCTGCGGCGGCCGTGATCGCAGCCATTTGCCATTCATATTACTGGGAAGAACCAACATCGTAGATAATTGCTCCACGATGTAACTGTGAAGTAGCTATTATGTAGCTGTGATGATGTCTCCGGATCCAGGGAGAACGCGGCTACAGCCCGATTGTCTTTGGGTGCCAACAGGAAGAAGGTGAGCTATGGAGAGCAGCCTGCAAGAACAACTGGATGGACTGCTGCCCCGGCTGCGGAAGGCAGGAACCGACCTCCAGCGCGTCGAAGTAAAAGACGGTAAGGGTGGGCTTCCAATCAGCGTACTGAAAAGTGTCTCGGCATTTGCCAACGGCTCGGGCGGCTTGATCGTGCTCGGGTTGGAAGAGCCGGGCTTTACTCCCACCGGGGTGGATGCCGACAAATTGGCATCGGATCTGTCTGACCAGTGCGACAGCAATCTCGAACCGAGGATTCTGCCGGAGATCGAAATATGTGAAGTAGACGGGCAGCCGGTGGTGGTGGCTGCGGTCGACGAGTTGGATGCGAACCAAAAGCCGTGCTTCGTCCTTGAGAAGAAACAGCGGGACTATGCATATCTGAGGTCACACGACGGCAACCGCCGCCTTACATCCTATGAGTACCACGCCGTGGAGGCCGCCAAAGGGCAACCAGTTGACGATCAAGAGCCGGTCGAGGGCACTGGCATAGACGATCTTGACAGCGATGCCGTGCAGACATTGCTGCGACGGGTTCGAGAGTTGAAGGGACAGGTGTTCAGAGACGCCAACGACAACGAGGTTCTCCGCATGCTCGGGGTGCTCATCAACTCAGACGCTGGAGATGCAGTCACCGTGGCGGGGCTGTTTGCCCTGGGCCGTTACCCTCAACAGTTCTTTCCAAGGCTGAACATGAGTTTTGCGGCCTATCCGACGGTGACGGGCGACCCCCTTGAGGATGGAACCCGGTTGCTGGATAATCAGCCGATCGATGGCTCAATCCCGGTGATGCTTCGAGGCGCCTTCGACGCATTGCGGAGGAACATGAGTCGACGCGCGGTGGTCAGTGACATGGGTCGCGAGGATCTCTGGGACTACCCGCTGGAGGCAGTCCGAGAAGTTGTGATCAATGCCCTGATGCACCGCGATTACCATTCCTCATCTCGTGGACAGCCGGCGTTGATAGAGCTTTACCCGGATCGGCTGGTAGTCACCAGTCCAGGTGGCCTCTTCGGGGCCATTGACCCTGAGCGGCTGATGAACGAGCCGGTGACCGCGGCCCGTAATGCCCGACTGTCCAAGCTGCTTCAAGACGTAGTGATTCCGGGAACGAACGAGACGGTCTGTGAGAATGTAGGGTCGGGCCTCATTGCAGTGGCCGCTCGACTTCGCAGTGCAGGCCTGGCTCCACCAGAAATCGGATTCACCCTCTCGACATTCAAGGTCGTGTTCCGAATTCACACACTGCTGGACGAGGAAACTGTGGAATGGCTAGGGCAGATCGGCCACGAAGACCTTAGTGATCGTCAGCGGCTGGCGATGGCCTATGCGCGCCAACACGGGGAGATCGACAACCAGCGTTTTCGCGCACTATCGGGTTGTCAGGCTTACGAGGCCACACAGGAGCTGACCGATCTTGGAAGGCGCGACCTATTGCGAAAGTCCGGCGATCGTCGTTGGACTACCTGGCACCTGCCGAATCACCTAAGGGTGCCCGGGCACCCGGTGTTGGGATTTCGATTTCCCACCCCGTTGAGGGTGGATAGCCACGAAACCGAGGGCGGGTCGACAACTCATCAAGGTAATCCAAGCCCATGGTGGATTCAGACGCCGATTACTCCGAGACAGGAGCAGGTTTTCTTGATTCTGGGTGAAGGCCCCATGTCAAGCTCAGAACTTGCAGAACGCCTTCAGGTGACTCGCGGTGCAGTGCACCAGCTACTTCGCGCTCTTGAAAGTCGTGGGTTGGTGAAGCCCACAATGCCAGGACGTAGAAGCCGAAATCAGCAATGGACTAGAACTGATGTTGTCGACTGGGAGACCGTTCCTATATTTGGGGACGACCCAGAATGACCAGAGCAGCGAGGAGCACTAATTCGCGCAAGGCGGTGAAGCCCACATCGGGAGACAGTGTGCCGTTCAGCAATTGAGAAAGCTATTTCCAGTTCTCCTCCTTCACATGAGGCAACGCTGGTTCAGACCACCAAATCGCGCAGCGCGGCGAGGCGGGGGGCGATCAGATCGGCGATGACTGCGGGGCGGTCGGGGGGTGGGGCGAGGGCGGCTTCGCCCCATAGGGCTCGGCCGACGGTGAATCCGGCGCAGCCGGAGGCCATGGCGACTTCTAGTTGGGAGTGGTAGGTCTCGAAGGTGCCGCCGCCCGATAGCAGCGTCCAGGGCATGTCGCAGCGGGTGGAGATCTCCGAGCAGGCGGCGGCCCACCTGGCCCGGTCGGGGTCGTGGTGGGCATCGACGGGGAACGGGAGCTTCAGAACGTCGAATCCCATGGGGGCGAAGCGGTCCACGGTGTCGAGCACGATCTGGGGGCGAACCGTTGGGTCGTCGAGGGCGTAAAACAGCGGCTCCACCAGCAGGGGGATGCCCACGCTCCGGCATTCGGACAGGATTTCGGCCGCGGCCTCCTCTTGGGCGATGGCGTGGGGGCGGTCGGGGCGATACAACACGAGCAGCTTTGCCGCGGCCGCCCCGCTGTCGGCCGCGGCTTGCACCGACCAGCCCTCCAGCAGGGCGACCGGCGAGGCTTCGGGGTCGGCCATGTACCCCTGGGCCTCTAGGGCGGCGGTGAAGCCCACACCGGGAGGCAGGGTGCCGTCGAGTAGCTGGGGGATGGAGTACTCCGGCTCCAGCATCACCCCGGTGGCTTGTTCGGCTAGGCCAGCCACTAGGTCGCGCTTGAGGTCGACGATGGCCTCGCTGGTTACCGAATCGGGATCGTTTGGCGCGAGGACGGCCCGCAGCGAGTCGCGGTGGTCGATGGCCAGCACCGCGAACCGCCCGTTGCGGGCGAGGTCGGCCACTGTCATATCAGTTCTGGCATATCAGTTGAGGCATGTCAGTTGGAGGGCACTGCGCCGGCCACCGGGAGGGTCCATGCGCCGGCGCCCCAGTCGGCTTCGATCCAGGTGTGCTCGGCGGCGAAGCACGGGGGAGTGCGCCGCTCTTCGCCAATCAGCTCACCGGCCAGATAGTTCAGGAAGTACATGTTGGAGCTGGGGCAGGCCACCGACGTGTGGTAGCCCTTGGGCACGAGCACCGCATCGCCGTCGCGGGCCACCACTGCCTCGTCGAAGCCCTCCTCAGTTCGCCAGTTCCGGTGTATGCAGTAGCCCTCGGAGCGGTCCAGTCGGAAGTAGTACACCTCCTCCAGATAGGGGGAGCCATCCCGGCCGTCGTGGCAGTGAGGCGGCCACCCCGACCAGGTGCCCCGGGGGACGAACACTTCGTAGAGAATGAGCTTTTCGGCGGGAAGCGGATGGGCCAGCGAGTGGACCACTTGGCGGTAGGCCTGGCCGCCGCCGCGGATCTCTACCTTCATTTCCGAAGGCTCGAAGACCCGGGCCGGGTAGCGGCCCTCAGCCGGGGCAGAGCCCACCGCGGCCGTCAGCGAGCCATCGGTTGAGATCTCATAAGGCGTACCCGGCGGCAGGTAGACGATTCGCCCCAGCTCCTCGAACACCGATGTGCGGCTGATGGGGGTGTCAATCTCCCCAGCTAGGACCCGGCCAGCACCAGAGAGGGGGATGATGGCGGTCTCCCGATCGGACTCGACTCCCGACCACGGATCAGAAGGGGTGGGCTCCACCACAGAGAAGGCCACGTTGTCCCAACCGGCTGTTTCCGGGGTGATGTTCAGGATTCGCCCTGGCCCCGGCTGGGGGCGGATGGGGCCTGATGCGGATGCGGTGGGGGTGTCGGCCATGGTCATCCTCCTGTTGCTGTGTCTGTTCCGGTGATCGCCGGCACCAGATCGCCGGCATCCATCTCTTGTTTGAATCGCTCCAGCAGCGCCCGAGTGCCCAACGGCTCATAGCCCAAGACCTCCCTGGTGCGAGGCGTGGCCAGGGAGCTGTCGTAAGGGATGCGGGCGCCGCCTAGCGATGCCATCATCCCTGGGTCAGGCGGTACCGACCGCAGCAACGACGGATCGTGGCCGAACACGTCGCAGGCCGTTCGGGCCAGCTCCATGCGACCCACTGGCTCGGCCCCGCAACAGTGGAAGATGCCTTCGGCGTCGGGGTTTGCGGCGATCAGCCACATGGCCTCGGCGCACTCGCTGGCCAGGCTCGAAGTAGCCGTCATGTTGATGTCGTCGCTCTCCCACACCCCGAAGGACTCGCCCTGCGACACGGCGTTGAGCACTGTGGTCACGAAGTAGCCGAAGCCGGGGTCTTGGCCTCGGGGCATCTCGGACCGGGCCCAGTGGACACCGTTCACCGCCGACACCCGGGCCACCGCAGCCTGATCGGCCCGCAGCAGGGCGGCCTGCTCGCTGATGGCCTTGAGCACGCCGTAGTAGTTCACCGGGTTGGGGGGAGTGTGCTCATCTGCGCTGGCTTGGGTGCCGTCGAACACCCAGTCGGTAGACACCACAATCAGCTTGGCCCCGGACCGGTTGGCCGCCTCGGCCAGAGTGAGCGTGGCATCCACGTAGCTGCGCCAGGCCAGTTCCCGCTGGGCGTAAATGCCGTCGAGGTCGTTGAGGATCATGGAGTGGACGATCACGTCGGGATCGAAGCGGGCGACGCTGTCCTGCGCGGCCTCGGCGTCGAGCAGATCGAGCGGCTCGGTGGTGTAGCGCTGGGGACCGTCGGGGACGAAGGAGTGGACCGGGCAGTGGACTGTCGCGCCGTGGCGCTGGGTGAACACCTTGACGATGTTGGAGCCGATGAAGCCGGTGCCTCCGGTGACGTAGGCCCGCATCGCTCAGCCGATCTCGCGGGGGCGGTCGGCGGTGGCCGCTGGTGGTCTCATGGGGTGCTCCATTTCCGGCTCAGCCGATCTCGTCGATGCGCACGGGGCGGTGCTCGCGGACTGACTTCCACGCGGCCAGGCCGATCACCAGCGGGGCCCGGCCATCGGCCAGGGTGACCGGCGACGGTGCGCCCTCCATCATCTCCACGAACGCGTCCCACTCGGCCAGATACGAGGGGATATACCGCTCCAAGAAGAAGTAGGGCAGCGTCGGCGCTTGGGTGCCGCCGGCGGTTCGGGTTACCGCGGTTGCGGTCAGGGGGTTCTCCGAGGCGGCCATCCCTGCTGAGCCGAACGCCTCCACCCGCTGGTCGTAGCCGTAGACTGCCTGTCGGCTGTTGTCGATGGTGCTGATGGCGCCGTTCTCGTGGGTGCAGACGATGACCGCGGTGTCGAGGTCGCCGACCTTGCCGATGGCCTGGTCGATCAGCACGGCGCCGGTGGCGTACACCTCGACAACCTCGCTTGCGGTGATGAACCGGATCATGTCGAAGTCGTGGATGGTCATGTCGCAGAAGATGCCGCCTGACTCGTCCAGGTACATCAGCGGCGGGGGCGCCGGATCGCGGCTGGAGATGCGAACGAGGTGGACGTCGCCCACCTCTCCGGCCTCCACTCGGTGGCGCACATAGCGGTGGCTGGGATCGAAGCGCCGGTTGAATCCCACCTGCACGGGGATGCCGGCAGCCTCGGCGGCGGCGATGCCGCGGTCGACATCGGCCAAATCAAGGGCCAGCGGCTTCTCCACGAAGACGGCCTTGCCGGCCTCGGCCGCCGCCACCAGCAGGTCGATATGGGTGTGGGTGGAGGAGCAGATGGCCACCGCGTCCACGTCGGCGGCCCCCAGAATCTCGGACGGGTCCGCGGCCTGGCTCACCCCGAGTTCGCCGGCCAGGGCCGCCGAAGCATCGGCCACCACGTCGTAGACCGCCGTCACCACGGCGTTGGGCACCTGCTTGGCGATCAGCTCGGCGTGCATCCGCCCAATCCGCCCACAGCCCAACACTCCTATGCGCACCGGGCTCATACTCCGGACTCCTCGGATTCAGCTTTCAGGCTTGAGACCACACGGCCGTTCCGTATCTCCACGGGGTACAAGGTAAGGGGGTCGGTGGCCGGATACCGAACCGCTTCCCCGGTGCGGAGGTCGAAGCGGCCGTTGTGCTTGGGGCACTCCACCAGGCAGTCGAGCACCACGCCCTCGGCCAGGTAGGCCTGGCCGTGAGTACACAGCCCCTCGGTACACACCAATGTGCCGTCTCCCAGGCGGAACAGGGCGTAGGCCTCGTCGCCCAATTCAACTTGCCGGGCCGATTCGGGGGCGAGCGCGTTGGCCGGCCCGAGGTCGATCAGGCCGTCGTGGCGGTTGCCGGCCCACACGGTGTGCCCGGTGTTGACAAAAGAGCGACCGCCGTCGGAAGCCGCGGGCAGATCGCCGCGGGGCTCCTCGTAGGCCGAGTCGCGCCACTGGCGGCGCAGGGTGGACAGGATCTGCCGATAGGCCGACCAGGTGTTGGGCGACGCTGGGGCCAGGTAGCCCTTCACCTCTTGGTGCAAAGCGGGCAGGGAGTAGTAGGGCACGGTGGGGAATATGTGGTGTTCCACGTGGTAGTTCATATTGGAGTACAAGAACCGGAAGACGGGGTTCATATACACGGTGCGGGTGTTGAGGCGGTGGTCGAGCACGTCCTCTCGCAGTCCGGCGTGCTGGGTGATGGCGAAGAACGCCATCAGCCAGGCGCCATAGACGGTGGGCAGGCCGACGTAGAGCAACGGCACGATGGACCAGATGGCGATCGACCAGGCCGTCACGCCGGCCAGGATGGCGATATAGGCCCGAGACTCCCACTTCAGCTTGCCCAGATCGTCGGCAGGAATGAAGGAGCGGGCCTCGTCGTCAATGTGCCCGATGGCGTGCTTGGCGGCACGGGATACCAGCCGGGGCACGTTCACCAGGGGCAAGAAGACCAGTGCTGCTCCCGTGGGGGAGGGGGGGCGGGGGAAGATGATCTCGGCGTCGCGTCCCACCACGATGGTGTCGGTGTGGTGGCGGACGTGCGACCAGCGCCACAGGGTGGGCTGGCGCAGCAGCATGAACGAAGCCAGGTAGTACACCGCATCGTTGAGCCATTTGGTTCTGAAGGCCGTGCCGTGGCCGCACTCGTGCCAGCGGGAGTCGCCGGCGCCCCCGTAGAGCGCGCCGTAGGCGGCGAAGGCGGGGATGGCCCACCAAGTGCCCAGCGAGAGGAACGCCAGATAGCCGAACCCAGCCAAGAGCCCGAGCCATGCGATCGTGTCGATGGCGGCCCGGGCGTTTCCCCTGACTTGCAGCTCGCTCAGGCGCTCAGGATTGATGGGCGGGCGGAACCACTCGGCTTCCACCAGGCCAGCGGCGGCGGCCCGGTCAGCCTCGGGGCCGCCGACCCGGTAGTCGCGCGTGCTGGGTGTCACCATCCCACACGCTGGTCGGCTTTGCCGGTGTCCATGGCGGATCGGGCGGCTCGCACATCGGGGCTGGCGCTCACCTCGGGCACGCCCACCTCCCAGAACGACCCGCCCTCAGTCCAGCGGTAGGCGTGGGTGTTCAGCGCGATCACATAGGTGCGGTCAGCGGCCCGGGCCCGACCGAAGGCGGCCTCGAGCTCGGCGATGGAGGTCACGGTCTCGGCCTCGCAGCCCATGGAGGCGGCATGGGCCGCGAAGTCCACTGCGCTCACCTGCTGCACCCGGGAGTCGGCGATGAGGTTGTTGAACGGAACGCCGCCCTGGGCGAGTTGCAGGCGGTTGATCACTGCATAGCCGCCGTTGTCGCACACGATCACAATGAGCTTGTGGCCGGAGAGCACAGTGCTGTACAGGTCGCTGTTCATCATGAGGTAGGAGCCGTCGCCCACCAGCACCACGACCTCCCGGTCGGGGAGGGCCATCTTGGCCCCCCATCCGCCGGAGATCTCGTAGCCCATGCAGGAATAGCCGTATTCGCAATCGAAGGAATGGACGGCCTGGCCCCGCCATCCGTTCACCAGCTCGCCGGGGAATCCGCCGGCCGCGGCCAGCACATAGGTTGACTCGTCGGCGACCCGGTCCACCACTCCCACCACCTGGGCATAGGTGGGCAGATCGGCGTCGGCCTCGGTGTCGCCGCCGGAGTGTTTGCCCGACGTCACCGTGTCGGGGGCGGCGATCTTGTCGATGTAGGCGTGGTATTGCGAGGTCTCCGAAGAGGCCTGGTCTGACCACTCCTCGGGGGCCCGGCAATCGCCCAGGGCCGCTCCCAGCTCGGTGAGGCCCTCGCGGGCGTCGGCCACCAGCGGCAGCGAGCGATGCTTGGTGGCGTCGAAGCGGGCCGCGTTCAGACCGATGATCTGCACGTCGTCGCCCCCGCCGAACACCGTCCACGATCCGGTGACGAAGTCGCCCAGGCGGGTGCCCACCGCCAGCACCACGTCGGCCTCGGCAGCCATGGCGTTGGCCGAGGTACACCCTGTGACGCCGATGGGGCCGCAATTCAGCCGGTGGTCGGCCACCAGCGAGGTGCGCCCGGCCACCGTCTCCACCACCGGGATGTTGTGGATCTCGGCGAAGGAACGCAGCTCGTCTTCGGCCAGCGACCAGTGGACCCCGCCGCCGGCCACGATCAAAGGCCGCTCAGCGGTAACCAGCGCGGCCGCGGCCCGGCGAAGCTCGCGGGTGTCGGGCCGGGGACGGCGGATCTCGTGGATGGCCTCCTCGAAGAAACGGGCGGGGAAGTCGTAGGCCTCGCCCTGGATGTCTTGGGGCAGGCTGATGAAGGCCGGACCGCAGTCGCCGGGGTCGAGCATGGTGTTGACGGCGTTGGGCAGCGACTGGACCAGCTGCTCGGGCGCGGTGATGCGATCCCAGTAGCGGACCACCGGCCGGAAGGCGTCGTTTACCGTCACAGTCGGATTGTCGAAGTGCTCCACCTGCTGGAGCACGGGGTCGGGGATGCGGCTGTTGAAAGTGTCGCCGGCCAGCAGAAGCAGGGGCATCCGGTTGGCCATGGCCACCGCAGCCGCAGTCACCATGTTGGTGGCGCCGGGGCCGATGGAGCTGGTTGCGGCCATGATGCGGCGGCGGCGGTTGGCCTTGGCGTAGGCCACCGCGGCCAGGGCCATGCCCTGCTCGTTCTGACCCCGCCAGGTGGGCAGCGCCTCGCCGGCCTGCTCCAGCTCATGGCCCAGGCAGGTGACGTTGCCGTGGCCGAAGATGGCGAACACGCCCGCGAACAGGGGGACGGCCTGGCCGTCGACCTCGATGCGCTGGGCCGCCAGATAGCGCACCACGGCCCCGGAGGTTGTCAGGCGGATGGTTTCCATGGCTGCCCTCCTTTCAATCGGTCCTCAGCGATACCACATCTTCCCAGGCGCCGGTCTCCCAGCTCTTCAACATGGCCGCTTGCACGCTCACGCAGGCCAGCGCCTGCTCCATGCCCGCACTGTGGGGCCGCCCCTCGGCCACCGAGGCGAGGAACTCGTGGTCTTGGATGGCCACCATGTCCTCGAAACCGATGGAGTTGGCGTCGCCTGGCACGAAGGCGCCGTGGAAGGGGTGGCGGTCGCTGGCCCTTACGGTGGTGTAGCCCTGCTGGGGGTCGGACGCCCGGAAAAGATGAAGCTCGTTCAAAGTCTCGTGGTTCCAGCTCAAAGCCCCCTCGGTGCCGTAGACGTCGAAGGCCATTTGGCTTTGGGGGCCGATGATGGCCCGGCTGGCCTCCAACATCCCGTGGCTGCCGTTGGCGAAGACGGCCAGCGCACCGAAGTAGTCCTCGTTGGTGACCTCGCCGGAGGGGTCGCCGGGGTTGCCCCGGTCGTAGTGGGTCCCCGCCCCCGACGGCAGCGGGCGCTCCTTGATGAAGGTCTCGCCGATGCCCACCACCCGGGTGATGGGGCCGTTCAGCATCAGGGCCAGATCTACCGCATGGCTCAAGATGTCGGTGGTGGCGCCGTGCCCGGCTTGGTCGATGAGAAAGCGCCAGGAGAGCAGGCCCATGGGATCGGCCCCGTACATCGAGAAGAACCGGCCCCGATAGTTGGTGATCTGCCCCAGTTCGCCGGCGGCGATGAGCTCTTGGGCATAGAGCACCAGCGGGGCGAAACGGTAGTTGTAGCCCACCCCGGTAACGATCCCGGCCCGGCGGCAGGCTTGCTCGATCCGGGCGGTCTGGCCCGGGGTTCCCCCCACCGGCTTCTCGCAGAACACGTTCTTTCCGGCGGTGGCCGCAGCAATGGCCAAGGGCTCGTGCAGCATGTTGGGAGCGCAGATGATCACCGCATCGACGTCGGGGTGCTCGACGGCGGGCCGCCAGTCGTCGGTGGTCTCCCGGAATCCGAAGTCGCTCTCGGCAATATCTAGTCGGGCTTCCATGTTGTCGGAGCAGATCACCAGGTCAACGTCGTAGGGCCGGTCTTCGAACAGCGTGGGCAGCCGCAGGTAGGAGCGGGAGTGGGCTTGCCCCATCCAGCCGAATCCCACCACGGCAATGCCAAGGCGTCGCCGAGAGGTCATGAGGCGCGGGGGGTGTCGGCATGGGCGATTCTGCGGTCCACCGCGGGGTGGGCGGCCGCGGGGTCGAGCAAGTGCTCAGGAGTTCCGCCCCGCAGCCAAATGAGGGCCTGTTCCAGCGCCTGCCCCACGAGGCGGACAATGCCCACCGTGGTGGTTGAAGCCACATGGGGGGTGACGAACACGTTGTCGCGGCCCAGTAGCGGGTGGTTGCAGGGCAGCGGCTCGGGTTCGGTCACATCGAGGCCTGCCCCGGCTACGTGGCCGGAGTCGAGGGCGGCCAGCAGGGCCTCTTGGTCTACCAACGCCCCCCGGGCGCAGTTGATGATGACAACGCCGGGGCGCATGGCAGCCAGGGAGTCGGTGTTGACGATGTGGCGGGTCTCCGCGGTGGCGGGGGCGTGCAGCGACACCACGTCTGACTCGGCCCAGAGCTGGTCGAGGTCGACCAGCCTGCCCATTGGCGCGGCATCCAAATACGGGTCGTAAACCAGCACGGTCATTCCCATCGCCTCGGCATAGTGCCCAAGAAGGCTGCCGATCCGCCCGCAACCCACCAGCCCCAAGCTTCGTCCGTCCAGCTCCAGAGCGCCGGGGCCGGCGAGCCTTCCCGGCCCGCCCGCGGTACCCGCAGCCAAGCGCGCCTCGGAGCCCTTGAGGCGCTTGGTCACCGCCAGTATCAGGGCCAGCGCGTGCTCGGCGGTGGAGACAGTGGGGGCGTCGGGGGTGTTGCAGGCCGCCACGCCGTGAGCGGCGCAGGCAGCAACGTCCACGTTGTCGTAGCCGATGCCCGAGCGGGCCACAACTTTGAGCAGGGGCAGCCGCTGACAGGCATCGTCGTCCCAGGGCCGATCGGCGGCCACCACCACGCCGTCGGCCTGCTCGGGGCCGTCAACCAGCTCCACGTCAGAGGGGATCTCGACCCCGGGCGGGGGTGTCCGGTCGATCCATATGCGGATTTTGGTGTTGGATCCGGTCATGCTCTTGCCTCAGCGGGGGTCACTGGTGTGGGGCCAGCATCTCGTCGATCTCGGAAGGGGTCGGCATGGCGTGTGAACATGCCAGGCGACCGGCCACAATAGCTCCGGCTGCGTTGGCCCGGGTGACGATTGCCACCGGGTCGAGGTCGGCCAAGAGTCCGTCGGCCAACGAGCCCCCGAAAGCGTCCCCGGCGCCCAATCCGCACACCACCTCCACCGGTATGGGCGGCACCTCCGCCCTGCTCTCCGGGGTGGCCACCAACACCCCGGCTTCCCCCTGCTTCACTATGGCCAGCGACACGCCCCGGTCCAGCAGCCGGTCGGCGGCGGCATGGGGGTCGGCGGTGCCCACGGCGATCTCGCACTCAGTTCGGTTGCCCACCGCCACAGTGGCCAGCTCCACGGCCTGCCCGATGTGCTCGCCGGCCTCCTGGGAGGAAGACCAGAAGCTGGGCCGGTAGTCCAAGTCGAGCACAGTATGGGGTCGGCGGTTCCGGCGCTGGAGCACTTCCATCACGGTGGAGCGGGACGGCTCCTGGGCGAACCGGGACCCTGCCGTCCACAGCACCGGTACCGTGGCGGCGATGTCGGGGATGTCGTCGGGTACCAAGTTCATCTCCGGGCCCCGGGGCTCGCGGTAGAACAGCAGCGGCGGGTCGGTCGGAGGGTCGAGGGCGCAGAAGGCCAGGGCGGTGCGCAGTTCGGGGTCGGTGGACACATAGCGGCTCTCCACGCCGAACACCTCGGCCAGCTCGTTCCGGATGTACTCCCCGAAGCCGTCATCGCCCACCCGGGTCACCACCGCAGCCCGCCGGCCCAGCCGGGCACAGGCCACGGCCACGTTGGTGGGGGAGCCGCCGACTGACTTGGCAAACGACTCCACCCTGCTCAGCGGCACCCCGCTTTGCTGGGGATACAGATCGACGCTGACCCGCCCGATGGCGAGCACCTCGATATCGGACGAATCGCGGGCGATGTCGGTCCCCGGTGTGTCAGTCACGCAGAGATGTTAGTTGTGGCCAGGAGCGACGACTACGTATCAGATCCAGCCAACTCGTGCTGGAGAGCTTCAAGTTCGGCGCCGCCGGCCATGAGCTGGGTCAGATCAGCCTGGGACAGCTCTTCTTTGGCCCAATTCCCCATGGACACTCCCCGGTTGAGGATCACAAAGCGGTCTCCCACGGGGTAGGCATGGTTGGGATTGTGGGTAATGAAGATCACCGCCAATCCCTGGTCTCGGGCCTCCACGATGCGCCGCAGCACTACTCCTGACTGCTTCACGCCCAGCGCCGAGGTGGGCTCGTCGAGGATCAGCACCCGAGCGCCGAAGTAGCTGGCCCGGGCGATGGCCACCGATTGCCGCTCACCGCCGGAGAGTGTGCCAACGGGCTGCTCGACATCGCGGATGTCGATGCCCATCTTGGCCATCTCCTCTTTGGCGATTCGCTTTGCGCCCTCGATGTCGATCTGGCGGAAGGGCCAAATGCCGGTCTTGGGCTCCGACCCGAGGAAGAAGTTCCGCCACACCGACATGAGCGGCACCATGGCCAAGTCCTGGTACACGGTGGCGATGCCCCGGCCCAGCGCCTCGCGGGGCGAGTTGAATCGCACCTCCTCGCCCTCCATCAACAGCGTGCCCTCGTCGTACTGGTGTACGCCGGCCAGGATCTTGATGAAGGTGGACTTGCCCGCGCCGTTGTCGCCGAGCACGCAGGTGACCTCACCGGGATTCACCGTGGTGGTGACCCCGGTGAGGGCGATGATGTTCCCGTAGAACTTCGAGATGTTGTTGAGTTCGAGGAATTCAGCCATCAGCAGACCTCCTTGAGGGTTTTGGCTGTCGGAGCGGATTGCGAAGAACGGGTCATCGGACCTTCTCCGCTTGCGAGCGCACGTAGTTGTTGACCAGCACCGCCACCAGCAGCAGAGCGCCCAGCACCAAGAAGCGCCAGTCGCTGTTCCAGGTGGCGAAACCGATGCCGGAGGTGATCATGCCCCAGATCACGGCGCCGATGGCCGCGCCGATGGCCGATCCGTAGCCGCCGGTGAGCAGGCAGCCTCCGACCACCGCCACGATGATGTAGCGGAACTCGTTGCCGTCGCCCACGTTGGCCTGCACCGAGTTGAGCCGGAAGGCGATCACCATGCCCGTGATCCAGGCCGACGCCGACACCAGCATGAACAGCGTGGTCTTGGTGCGGGCCGCAGGAACACCCACCGAGCGGGAGGCGTCCTTGTTGCCGCCCACCGCGAAGACCCAGTTGCCGAACTGGGTGCGGGCCAGCACCCAGGCGCCGAGCACCGCGAACGCCAGGAACAGCATGACACCCACGCCGAACCGGGTCTCGGCCCGAGTGTTCGCCAGCTCTTCACTGGTGATGAACATCAGTTTGGCCGCAATGCCCAGCATCACCGAGCCGAGACCGACGAAGACCAGGGACCGGCCCACGCTCTCGTCGGGGGTGAACAGGGTGCGGTAGAGGGTTGCCAAGGCAAAGACCGCGAAGGCGGCGATGCCTCCCTTGGCCACCGCCATGATGATGCTGTAGAGGATGCCGTCGCCGTCGGCCAATTCCAGGATCAACGACAACAGTCCTGCGACCAAGCCGACGGCTGTCCCGATTTGCCGCGCGAGCGGGCCGTGTATCGGTGGCGGCGGGGCGGTGGTGCGCCGGGCGGCGATCAACCGGGTGACTGCTGATGCGGCCAGCAGGAGCGCGATCAACAGCAGGGCGGTGAACAATTCCACCCGCAGCTTGCGGGAATCGGCTTCTGACTGGATGAAGAAGGCCAATCCTGCGACGGCCCCTGCGGTGAGCAGCGTGAACACCGCTGCCAGCCCGCGGCGTCTGGCGGCAATGCTGAGCACCACCACACCGGCGATGGCCAGCCCGCCGAAGAGGATGGCTCGGGCGCCCTGCACGGTGATCATGTAGCTGATTCCGGGGATGAGGGCGATCACCGCCCCGATAGCCGGGTACCCCACGCTGACCCGGCCCAACGCGGCCAAAACCGCCAGCACACCGGTGGTGCCAATGCCGATGGCCAGGAAGACGCGTCCCGGAGTGCCGGTCAAGAAGTCGAGTCGGCTTTCGTTGTTGGAGTCCATGACCCAGGCGATGAGAATGGCCCCCACGATCGCCACCAACCCAACGACGAAGTACTGGACGATACGCGGGTTTCGCTCCTCCTGGCTGGATTCCCGTTCGGCCGGTTGGTAGCGGGCCAGACACCAGCCGGCCACCGCCACCAGCACTCCCGCCCCGGTGATGATCCCGAAGACCCAGTTGGAGCCCTTCCCGTCCTGGTTGTGAAGCAGGATGTAGCCGATGGCCCCGACTGCGGCCCCCGCCGCAGAAATCAGGTAGCCGCCGCGGTTGGGGTGCTCCCGGCGGGCGTAGGCCAACTCCATGGTGCCCAAGATCAACACCACCGCGCCGATGATCAGCATTCCGCTCCAGGCCCAGTCTCGGTTGTCCCAAACGTGGCCGTTGCGAATCCAGGAGGCGCCGAAGATGTTGTCCCAGAACTCGTAGCCGCCCGACCGGTCGAGACCCTCGGCAATCACCTTGTTGGTGAATAGCTTGGTGAAGCCGAGTTTTGCTCCGATGAGGATGAAGAACGTGCCCAGGGTGACGATGAAGCTGGGCAGCGAGGTTTTGTCCACCAGCGTGCCGTTGAACCAGCCGATGGCCAAGGCAAAGGCCAGCGAGAGCGGCACCGCAAGGTGCAAGCTGAGCCCGGCGCCGCCCAACTCGGCGGTGTCGCTGCTCAACAGGACCACGATCACCGCGGTGGCGCCGGTCATGGAACCCGAAGAGAGGTCGAATTCACCCCCGATCATCAACAGGGCCACCGGCACCGCCATCAAGCCGAGGGTGGCGGCCACATCCAAGTAGTTGGCCGTGCCTCCTGCGGTTCCGAAAGGCGCCGAAACCAGCCAGAACAACAGCCAAACCCCGACTGCGCCGATCAAGGCGCCAATCTCGGGTCTGGTCAGCAGCTGCTGGACCGGGCCCCGATGGGCTAATCGCTCGTCTTGTGCTGCTGGCGAATCAGTCGCAGAGTCATTCGTGGTGGTCACTTCGGCCACGAGAGTTCCCCCCTCTCAACCTGGGCGATGTACCCGATTAATGAATTTCGTTGACTGTAGACCAAATGAAAGGAGCGCTGCCCGGATACCCCGGACAGCGCTCCTTTCTCATATGTGACGCGATCAGCGCCGCACGTCAGTTGTTGGGTTTAGCGGGTTCCCTGGGACACCAGTGCCTTGACCTCCGCCGCGTTGGCGGTGTCGACGAAGCCCGGACCGGTGAGGATGGGCAGGCCGCCGCCCGCGGTGTTCAGGTTGGTGGCTTGCAGGTGCATCAGGATGACCGGCAGGTAGCCCTGGAGGTACTGCTGCTGGTCGACGGTGAAGGCCACGTTGCCCGCCTCGATCTCATCGATGAGGTCGCTCGACAGGTCGAAGCCGCCGATGATGAGGTCCCTACCGGCTTGCTCACCGGCAGCAAGAGCCCGCAGAGGCAGGTTCGGACCCACGCCGAGCACGCCGTCGATGCTCTCATCGCCCTGGAGGATGGCGGCAATGGTGTTCTGCTGCTCATCGGGGGTGGCGTCGAGGCCGACGAACTCCGAGGTCACCTGACCGCTGAAGGTTTCGGCCAGACCGTTGCAGCGCTCTTCGAGAGCCACGTTGGTCTGCTCCTGGCGGGCGCAGAGCACGTGGGTGGCGCCCAGTGCATTGAACCGCTCGCCCGCGCCGTTACCGGCCACCGTCTCGGTTTGGCCGATGTGGGTGGTGGCGCCGAGGTCCTTGTAGTTGTTCACACCGGAGTTCAGCGTGTACAGCGGGATGCCCGCGGCGACCACGGCCTCAGCAGCCGACTGGACACCGGCCGGGTCGGCCAGCGAGATGGCGATGCCGTCGGAGCCGGCGGCGATGGCCGCCTCAATCTCCTGGGCTTGCCTCAGAGCGTCGTTGTTGGAGCCGAAGTAGACCACGTCGCAGCCGATTGCTGCCGCGGCGTCGCGCACGGCCACCTCAACCACTGACCAGAAGGTTCCGGAGTCACCGTGGGTGATCACGTGGTAGGTCTTGTCGCAGCCCTGGGTTGGGTCTACTTCCACGACCTCGGTCGGCTCTGGTGCTTCAGTGGCAGGTGCCGCTGCTTCGGTTGGCTCACTGGATGCGGGCTCGCCGGTGTCGTCGTCGTTGCCGCATGCTGCGACTACGAGAGTGAACGCCAGAAGCAGTGCAAACAGCTTCCATATCTTTCTCATTTTGGATTACCCCTCTCAAGGTAGGTTTTGTTGTTTGTGTGAGGCTCCGGCACCCGCGAGAACGGGTTCCAGACTTCGCAGGAAATCGATGCTCTGGCAGGCGTCGAACCTTAGCCGAGCTATGGCGGAAGGATCTCCTTCCGCTATCGCTGCATCCTGCTCCAGGACGTACCAGAGGTCGCGCCCTGATTTTTCCAGTAGGTCGACGATCTCGGCAATCGGCAACCCTCCCTGGCCCAAGGGCGGGAAAAGGCCCTGCTGAACACCCTGCATGAGCGACAGCTCTCCCGCCGTGACCTGGGCTGCGATGCCCAGGTTCACGTCTTTGATGTGTACGAGCGCGACGCGATCCAGGTAGCGCTTGGCCGTCTCGGCCACGTCACCACCCCCGAGGAGGAGATGAGCGGTATCGAGAACCAGAGCGGTGTCACTGGCGCGCAGCACCTGCTCAATCTCCGTATTCGTCTCCACCAGCGACCCGAAATGGGGGTGGAAGGCTTGAATGAGGCCGTGCTCAGCTGCGATCCGTTCGACCTCGGCGAGGGTGTCCGCCACCGCGGGCCATTCGTGCTCAGCGGGCGGCGCCTGACGCCATTGGTCGGGATGGCTGACTGCGCAGGAGACGAAAAAGCGGCCGCCGCCGCTGGAAATGAGTTCCGCCGCCTCGATTGCTGCTTCTCGGGTGCTCTGGGTCTGCGAGGGGTCGTGCAGTACCAAGGGGACGAAGCCGCCTAGCAGCGACAGATCGTGCTGGCTGAGGATAGCCCTGAGCTGAGCAGGCTCAGGGGGCAGATAGCCGAGCGATCCCAGTTCGGTATGGGTGAACCCGGTGGCGGACATCTCTTTGAGCACAGCGTCAACGGGAAGCTGGTATCCCCATCCCGGCATCTCGCAGACACCCCAACTGATGGGCGCGGTGGCAATTCGCTCTAGCAGTGTCATGTGCGCGCCCGCGGCTCCCCTTCTGACGCCCCTCCGAAACGACAGTCTTATGGCTGATTGCTAGGGGGTCAAGCCGTAAATTCGGCCAATATTCGGTCGAGTTCGGCCAGAGCGGGGACGATGTCGTCTCCCACCAGTACACCGTGCATGCCGAGCTCTCGGGCCGCGGCCACGTTGGGCTCGAAATCGTCCAAAAAAGCGCTCGTTTCCGGTTGAGAAATCTCCAATTGCTGAAGGGCCAGTCGGTAGATCCTCGGATCGGGCTTGCGCATGCCCACCGCGCTGGAGTCGATCACCGCCTCGAACAACTCGTCCACCGGGATGAGGCTGCGCCACATATCGCCGAATTCCTTGGCGTTGTTGGTGATGATGGCCTGCCTGATGCCGGCCTCGTTCAACTCCCGCACTTTGGCCACCGCCATCTCGCGCCGCTCGTCGCTGCTGGTGCTGCTCATGGCCTTGAAAAAGCCCTCAGAGCTGAACCCCTCGATTCCGTCAGCCCGGCAGGCCTCATCCGCCGCCTCCAGCGCCTCAGCCAGGGTGCCCTCGCCCCGCTCCAGCCGGTGCCAGGGATGGTCGCCGTTGGCCTCGTAACGTCCGAACACATGCTCCAAGAGCCGCTCGTTGGTGGTGCCCAGCGAACGGGCATAGTCGTCGAGGTGAAACGGCGACCCGGTGAACACCCCGCCGAAATCCCAGAACACTGCTTCGATCATGGCGACACTGAATCATGGTTCATGTCGACGATGGCAACTCTCCAGATTCGATGAGCCACTGAAACTGAGCCTCGTCGAGTATCGGGATGCCCAGCTTCTCGGCTTTCTCCAATTTGGAGGCCCCGGGGTTTTCGCCCACCACCAGGGCGGTGGTCTTGGACGACACGCTGCCCGGAGACTTCCCGCCCCGGGCCTTGATAGCCGCGCCCACCTCGTCTCTGGTGTAGCCCTCCACCCCACCGGTAACCACGATGATCATGCCCTCCAATGTCTGGGGCAGCATCTCAGCCTCATCACTGGGGCCGCCGGTGCCTTGGGCGAAGTTGAGCCCAGCCTCCCGCAGCTTCTCGACAATCTCCCGGTTGACTCTTGACTGAAAGAACTCGTACACGCTCTCGGCAATAACCGGCCCGATCCCGTCTGCCTCTGCTAAGTCGTCTACCGAAGCGTCCATGATCAGGTCTAGGTGCCTGAATGCTTCGGCCAAGACTTCGCAGGTGGTATCGCCGAGATGGCGGATGTTGAGCCCCACCAACAATCGAGCTAGCGGCTGGTGCCTGGAGGCTTCGATGGCTTCTTTCAGATTGGCCACCGACAGATCACCGAACCCTTCCTGCTCGACAATGAGGTCGAAATCCAAGGCGTAGATGTCTCCAACGTCGGCAATGAGCCCCATGTCGATGAAGAGTCGGACCCGCTGTTCACCCAGGTGTTCGATATCCAGGGCGTTGCGGGCGGCGAAATGCTCGATCCAGCCTCGGAGCTGTTCAGGGCAGCCATCGAAGCGGCAGTAGTGCGCGGCGTCACCCTCGGTGCGGACCAAGGGCTGTTTGTGCGGGCAAGGGCAAGTCGTGGGGAATTCCCACTCAGGTAGGTTGGATAGTCGGTCGTCGTCGACTCGCCCCACAACCTCGGGTATGACATCACCGGCTTTGCGCACCACAACCGTGTCGCCTGGCCGGACCCGCTTGGACCTCACTTGGTCCTCGTTGTGCAGGGTGGCCATAGCGACTGTGGACCCTCCCACGAACACGGGCTCCAACACTGCAAATGGGGTGGCCTTGCCCTTGCTGCCGATGGAAACATGAATGTCCAGCAGCTTGGTGTTTTGCTCTTCAGGAGGCAGTTTGTATGCGATTGCCCAGCGAGGCGCGCGACTGGTGGTTCCGAGTTCTAGTTGGAGATCCAGACGGTCGATCTTGATGACCGCGCCGTCGATCTCGTAGGGGAGGTTGTGGCGGTCGGCTTCACACTGCTTGATGAATTTCCAGGCTGCGTCAATGGTGCTTACCGTTTTGGCCTTGGGATTCACCGGCAGGTTCAGGCTTCTTAGGTACTCCAACGTGTCGCTGTGGGTTTCCAGTGTGGGGCCCCCTTGGATCTCTCCGATTTGGTAGCACCAGATTGAAAGTCCTCTGGTGGCGGTGATCGATGGGTCTTTTTGCCGGAGCGAGCCTGCCGCTGTGTTGCGGGGATTGGCATAGCGGGGCTTCCCCTCCTCATCTTGCTGCTTGTTGAGGTCGTCGAAGGCATCAAGGGGCATGTAAACCTCACCCCGTACCTCTAGCACTGCGGGCGCATAGGCAGGCAACCGGTGGGGGACTGACTGGATCGTCCGAGCGTTGGCTGTGATGTCCTCACCCATCCGCCCGTTTCCCCTGGTGGCAGCCTGTACCAGGACGCCGTTCTCATATCGCAGCGATACTGCCAACCCGTCGAACTTGAGTTCGCAGACCAACGAGCCAAGTTCCCGCGGGAGTTTTTGAGGTGTAGCGCGGCCAGTAACTTCATCGCCAGCCCGCCCTATCCCATCAGGCTCCGCGGCAACGGCTTCGCTGTCTGCCTCACCATCCGTATCGTCTGAAAGCAACAGCAAACCCTGGCCACTGGCCTCTGCAATAACCTTCTGACCCTGATCTGCCGCCAGACGCCGCCGGGCCCGATCAGCCCAAGCATTGAGTTCCCCCCGGTCGAAAGCGTTGTCCAAAGACATCATCGGCACCCGATGCTCCACCGGAGCAAACAGAGTAGACGGATCGGCCCCGACTGTTTGGGTGGGGGAGTCGGGTCGAATCAGTGCTGGATAGGTAGCCTCAAGGTCCAGCAACTCTCGTTTGAGCAGGTCATAGTCAGCGTCGGGGATCTCGGGAGCATCGTCGGCGTGGTACCGCTGATCGTGGTGACGAACCATTTCGACCAACTCAGCGATACGGCGTTCGGGGCTGTCACTGGAGAGAGCGGCCATAACTTGCTAATCGCTGTCGTGAGAGAAGGCAGCGGGATCGGCCATACGGAGGAAGTCGTTTTCGTTGATGATCTCAATGGCCGATCCTGACTCGTTGAGCTCCATCGCCTTCCGCAGCTTGGAAGACATTCCATCAGCACCGACTTTGGTATAGTCGGTCATTCCGATTACCAGAAAGTGGGTACGTTTGGAAACCGAAGTGGAGGGCTCTCCACCCGAGTTGACCGTGGCTTGAAAGGCCGCATTGCGGGTCATTGAATCCAGGGTGCCCGTGAAGGCAATCCGCTTACCTAACAGCTGGCCATCTGGGTCGATTTCATCAACGGTTGGTTTGATGTCGGATATACGGGTACCTGTCGCGTTTGAGAAGGGTGCATAGCGGTGACTCGACAGGAGGCCAATTCTGTAGCCCAAGGTCTCGCACACTTCGATAACGCTTTTGCTGGTTGATTCGCACATGGCCATCAACACCTTGGCGGCTGCACGCGCGTCCGACAGAGCATCATGATGGTTGAGGTCACCTATACCTAGCGCCTCGCACACATCAGGCAATCTCCATGATCCAAGATCTGGCCAGCAGCTACGCGCTAGACGGTACGTACATAGGAATGATGCTTCGGGAGGGGTGTAGTCGCAAGAGATCGCAGAGTGACGAACAACTGACATATCAAACGCTGCGTTGTGAGCAACGAGCACACGATCTCCTATCAATGCAGTTGCTTGTGACCACACCTCATCGAATGCTGGGGCGTCCCTGGTGTCAGCAGCGCTGATCCCATGCAGCCAAGTATTGAAACCGTCGTATTCGTTATGTGGCGGTCGAATTAGCCAACTCTGCTCATCGACGATGAGTCCGTCATCAACAGCTGCTATCCCCAGAGCACAAGCCGATGAGCGTTGGGCGGTGGCAGTTTCAAAGTCGATGGCTGCGAAGGAGGGGATTTGCTGATGGTGCGTGGGCATCAGAGCTTCGCGCCGGTTTGTTCGATGAGCGTGCCGTAGCGCTGTTGTGCGGCTTGCGGTGATGTTCCCAGCATCTCTCCTACCCGGCTCCAGGTGATGCCCTTCGTCCGGGCCGCAGCAACGGCTTCTACGATATCTGCTTCGCAGCGAGCCCGGGCCATGACAGCTCGCTTCAACAAGTACTCCTCCACAGGCACTTCGTCGCCTTCTGTCGGTACGTAGTCTTCGAACCTCTGGGCCAGCTCATCGGCATGGTCGAGGATGTCTTGAATGGATCGGGGCATGGCGCTCACTCCAGGAACCTAGGTCTTGCTGGCATAGCGTGAACAATGAACTCGATGCCCTCGCCCACGGCCACCCCCACCTCCAGCAGTCGAGCGGCCTCGTCGCCTCCTATAAGGATGACGAGGTCCCCGTCTTCGAAGACTCGGATCGGGTTGCGGTAGGCATGCAGCATACGTTGGTCAGAGATCCCGTGCCTCCGGGCGCTTTCCAGGATTACGGGATCCACGGGTTCAAGTTATCTTGACACATGGCTGACCCCTCTGTCAGGTGAGAGTGCCCTTGTGTCTAGGGGTTGGTGCAGGGTGATTCCCGGTGGGTGGTCGGTCGCATTGTCCGGGCTGCGAGCTTTGGTGCGAGGCGGTGGGCGAAGTTGGAATTGCCCCTCGGATTCCTGGACGACGATGTAGTCCTGTTTATGGACCTTCTTGTGGCACTTGGGGCAGAGCAGCACGAGGTTGGTGATATCGGTGGGGCCGTCGTTGTCCCACCAGGTGATGTGATGGGCGTCGCAGGCGCTGGCTCGCATGCCGCAGCCGATGCAGCGCTTGTCGCGGACGTAGAGGGCGAGCTTCTGGGCGTGGGTGACGGCTCGTTGTTTTCTTCCCATGTAGAGGGGCTGGCCGTCAGCAGCGAAGATGGCGGGCACAATTCCGGCGTCGCAGGCGATGTGTCGGAGTTCGTCGACTTCGATTGGGGTGCCGTCGATGAGCCCGGCGTTCTTGAGCTGACCGCTCAATGTGTCGTAGTCCACGGTGACGATCAACGTGGTGGCTTGCGGGGCGAGTTCGCCGCACCCCGATTGTTCATCACCGGTGTCACCGGTGTGACTGCCTTCACTGCTGGCATCGCTGCCAGCCTTGTCGGCTCTTTCGGGCTGTTGGGTGATGAGGGCGACCATGGCATCAGCGGTGCGCTGCTCATGGGTGCGGTCTGATCCGGTCTTGGCGTCTTCTCTGAACATTCGGTCGGCTAGGGCCAACAGAGACGTCTTGACTCGTTCGCCTGCGATTCGGTCGAACTCGGCGTGCAAGACAACCATGTCGTTGTCGCCGTCGAACACCTTGCCACTACGCCTTTGCCGCTGCCGTTCATTGCGGGTCAATCCGTCGTCGGCCTGGCGTTGGTCCTCGTCGCGAGCCACGGTCTTTTTGAACTCATCGAGATCCTCGGAGATTGCCGCGGTAATGAGTGCTAATTCTTGTTCGGGTGACAGCGGAGCCCGTTGGTTTGACTCTCCCATCGCTTGGGCATGGTCGATAGTGATCCATCCTTGTTTGGCTGCATCTAGCGTGTTGGGCAGAGCGTTGAGCGCGTTGGCGGTCTTGGCCTGTCGGCGGGCCCGGTGATGGCCGAGGCCGAACTGGCGACACAGTTCCTCTACTGCATCTTGGCCCTCCAAATCACCGAAACGGCCCAAGAGGGCAGTCAGATAGCCGTCCAGCTGACGCCTGGCGCTGTCGGTTTGGGGGATCAGCTTGACTAGATCGCCCGACTCCAAACCGGCAAAATCGGCCAACTCGACGCCCACACAACCGCCTTCGCGGACCGCGGGGCCATCGCCGTTCCGTGTGGTGTTTCCCCTGGTGAGAGCACCTGAATCCATACCAACAAGTCTAACGGCGCCGGTGACAGTTTGATCTTGGATCTCCGGAAGGCGGAAATATGCTGGATGCCTAAACTGCCATCTCCTGAGCACAAGCAGATGAGCGTTGGGCGGTGGCAGTTTCAAAGTCGAGGGCCGCGAAGGAGCGGACCTGCTGATGGCACGCGTTCATCAGAGCTTCACCTAGGTTTGTTCGACAGCGTAGGCACTTGACAGGTCTGTGGCCGGGGGTGTGGAGGCGGTCCGACGGATTGAGTTCCGGCTGCTGAGGACGATTTCCCAATTCTCGGTAATGTTGTCGTACAAGTGTCGTACACTGTGTGGCAATGACTACGAAATTGCTGACTGTGCGGGTGGAGACCGAGTTGTGGGACGCGGCTGTTCGCCGGGCTGAAGCATTGGGCACTTCGGTTTCACAGGTGGTGCGGGAGGCCTTGAGCGACGCGGTGGTAGCTCGTCCTCTGGGAGATCGTGTCGGCCTTCTCCGGGGCTTGATCCAAGCCGATACCGCCGACGCCCCCCAAGACGACTGGCAATCTGAAATACGCGCCCACAACTGGCGCTCGTGAACACTTGGCTGGTCGATACTGGACCATTGGTCGCCTACCTCGATTCCAGCGAGATCGAGCATGACCAAGTCGGCGAGATCATGGACGGGTTCACGGGCATGCTGGCTACCACTGCCGCAGTGGTCACCGAAGCCATGCATTTCGTCCGCCGCGCCCGCTACGGAGCCATGGCCGTCAGCGAGTTCATCTCTCAAAGTGGAATGCAGGTACACGGGATGTGTGAGTCCGCGGACATCCAGGCTGCCACCGAGCTGATGCAGCGCTACGCCGACACTCCCATGGACTTTGCCGATGCCACCCTGGTGCTGCTGGCAGAGCGGCTGGCTGTGCCAAACATCCTCACCTTGGACCGCAGGGGCTTCAACACGTACCGCTTGCCCGACGGCACTCCCTTCATCCCAGTTCTAGACAGTCTCTAGACCCGGTGGTGGTCACTCGATGCGCAAGAGAAAGGCTGGTTTTGGTCTTGGAAGAGGAGATGCTGTAGTGGGGTGGGTGAGGGGTCTGTGGGGGGATCGAGTTTGGGCCTGGGTGGTGCGGGTGTGGTGGGCGGCGTTGCCGTTTACTGCTGGGCCGGTGTTGGCCGATGGACTGCACGAGACCGCCGCGGCTTGGCGCTCGACTGCTTCAGTGGGGCTTTGGGTGCTGTGGGGCGTGGTGCTGGTGGGCTCTCTGTTGGTGCATCCGGCCACCCTGGTCATTGTCCGATTGGCCGTACCCGCCGGGGTGGTGGCCCTGGTTTGGGCGGGGAGGCAGGGTGCCGACTGGGGTGAGGTCGCGTTGGTGGCGGCCGTCACCGCCGCGGTAGCCGCAGTGGCGCTGAGCGCGCCGGTGGGCCATGGGTTTGTGAACGGCGTCTCCTACGGCGACGAAGTCCGGCTCCTATTGCGGCCACCGGCGCTGCTTTTGGCCGGGCCGGTGCCGGTGGCGGCCGCGATCACGGTGGGCGGCACCGTCAGCGGACCGCTGCTGTTGGCTGCCGAGCATTGGGCGGCTGGAGTGGCCGTCACAGTGGCAGGCGGTGCGCTGGCGGTGGTCGGGGCACGATCGCTTTACTCACTCACGAGGCGATGGCTGGTGTTCGTTCCCGCTGGCGTCGTGCTTCACGACCACCTTGCTGTCCAAGACCCCGTGCTGCTCCGTCGTCGAGCAGTAGCCAACTTCGGTCCAGCCCAGCGGGAGTCTGAAGCCCTAGACCTCACGCAGGGCGCGGCTGGGTTGATCTTGGAATTGACCATGAACCAGCCGATCACCCTGTCTCCGCCCACCCGGAGAAAGCGCAAAGGCAGCGAGGTCCAAGCCGGCGCGGTCCTGATAGCGCCGTCCCGCCCCGGCCAAACGATCACCCTCGCCCGCCAGCGACAACTCGCCTAGGGCCACCCCCTATTTGTCGGATTGGGAGTCCCTGAGCGCCGACAACACTTAGAAACTAAGATACCGAGCACTGATCCCACACCTTGTGCGCCAGCGCCCCGGCTGACAGCCCGACAACACTTAGAAACTAAGATACCGAGCACTGAAGCAACTAGGGGGGAGGGACGAGCATGGCGAGTCAGTTCACTGATGCTGAATTCTCCGAGCATGTCCAGCGGTACGGGAGCAAAGAACTGGACTGGGAGCCGTTTGCCGCCCAAGGGGACCTGAAGGAGGAATACCGCCGGGCCCACGTGCGAATGGTGGGGGCGAGCATTACCGGCAAGCACCACGAGCCCGGAACGGTCACGGCCGACAACTTCACTTTGTCGGTGATGATGATGCCCCCCGGGGCCGTGGCCCCGTCGCATGCCCACGAGGTAGAAGAGGTCTTCTTCGTGGTCAAGGGGGAGCTGACCGCATGGTGGGAGGACGACGACGGGCGGATCGTCGACACGGTCCTGGGAGAACGGGAGATGATCTACAGCCCCGCCGGGATAATGCACGGTTTGCGCAACCACACTGATAAGGAAGCCCTGGTACAGGTGGTGATCGGCGTCGGACGCCCGCAGAAGCCCACCTACCTCGACGCCACTCTCACCGACCTCTGAGGCGCCCGTGCGACTGGGAGCGATGAGTTGGACGACTCTGGGCGAGCGGTTCGAACAAGGCCCGCTGGATGTGATGATCCCGCTGGGCGCCTTGGAGCAGCACGGTCCTCATCTACCCCTGGATACCGACGCCCTCATCGCTGAGGCAGTGGCCGACCGGGCGGCCCTTCAAGCGGGGGAGTGCGTGGTGGTGCCCTGCCTTCCCGTTGGTGCTTCCCATCACCATCTGGCATTTCCCGGAACGGCCAGCCTGAACGACACCACTCTTCAGGCGGTGCTTGCGGAGGTGATCCGAACCCTGCTGAGCCACGGTTTCCGGAGCGCCTACCTGGTTACTGGCCATGCCGGAAATGTGGGGGCAATGGCCGCAGCAATGGCCGAGTTGGAACCCACCGAGCAGAGCCGAGTGGTCTCGTTCGACGACTGGCCCGCCCAACGGGATGCCGTCCATCGGGTAGCCGAGGATCAGCTCAGTTTGGATCGAGAGCTGGTTGGAACCCATGGAGGGCATTTCGAGACCAGCATCATGCTGGCCATCGCCCCCGATCGGGTGGACATGGCGTCGGCAGTCGCCGGTCATGTGGGGCCGGCCGCGCCGGCCAGTGCCAAGCTGCGCTCTGAGGGCATGGCCGCTCTTTCGCCGGTCGGCGTCATCGGCGACCCCCGGGGATCCACGGCCGACGCCGGCGAGCTCTATCTCGACGCGTTGGTCAGCCTGGTAGTCGAGGGCATCACTGCCCACCGCAGCCGATCAAACGATCGGGTGGCCCCATGACCCAGCCTGCGGCCGCCATTGGCTGGGCCGGGATCCGGGTTGCCACTCCTCGGTTGGTGGAGGCCGGATTCGCGATCTTCGTGGTCGTCATCCTGGGCGCGGTGATGACCGTGAAGTCCGACGTGTTCCTGACCACTGGAAATCTTCAGAACATCCTGCTGCAAACATCATTTTTGGCCTGCGCCGCCTTCGGAATGACCCTGGTGATCATCGCGGCCGAGTTGGACCTGTCCCAGGGGTCGGTGTTGGCCCTGATCGGCGTGGTGGCGGCCGAGACCATGGTGCGCAATAACAGCATCGCGCTCGGCCTGCTGGCCGGCGTGGGCGTGGGTATTGCCGCCGGTCTGTTCAACGGACTCGTAACTGCGGTGCTGAGAGTTCCCTCGTTCATCACCACCTTGGGGCTGCTGATCATGGCCCGAGGTCTGGCTCGGGAGATCACCGCGGGCAACACCGTGGGCAACCTCCCCGGCGGATGGAAGGCATGGTGGAGCGGAGAGTTCATCGGACTGCGGATGCCCATCTGGGTGGCTCTAGGCCTTGGCGTCGCCTACCACATAATCCTTCGCTATTCCCGGTTCGGATTGCGGATCTACGCAGTGGGGGGCAACGCCGAAGCAGCCCGTCGAGCTGGCATCAACGTCACCCGGGTGCGGGTCACGGTGTTTGTTTTGGGGGGCCTGGCTGTAGCCGTCGGGGGCTTCACCTTGTTGGGGCGGGTCAATGTCGGCCAGCCCAATGCCGCGGTGCTTACCGAGCTATACGCGGTGGCCGCCGTGGTGCTCGGGGGCACCAATCTGTTCGGAGGACGGGGCTCGATTCCCCGAACCCTGGCCGGTGTCCTATTGATCGGGGTGATTCGCAACAGCCTGAATCTGCTCAACGTGTCGTCAAACATGCAAGACGTCTGGCTCGGTGTCGTATTCGTGCTGGCAATGACCTCTCAGTTCTTGCGCCGCTACCTGGAGCGGTGGGCCAACCGGAGCGAGGACACCGCAATCGAAGTCGAAGTGGAGCACGAACTCGACGAAGAACGTCGCGCCATCGAGCTAGCCGAGCAATCGGCTCGCTCGGCAGACCGAGAACTCCAAGGCGTGGAGCGGGCCGAGCAATCGGCCCCCTCGACGTCGGAGCAACCATAAGCACCCGGAGGGGAACACAATGAAAACCAAAAAACTGTTGTTCAAGCTGCTAGCGCTGCTGTTGGCCTTTGGGCTGGTGGCACCGGCGTGCGGCAACGACGATGACGACGACACCGCGTCGGGCGACGGGGGCTGCGAAGAAATCTACGAGGTGCGGTACGCCAACTTGGCCACCTTCATCTTGTACTTCCGCGACCTCGAAGCCGGGCTGCGCGACTTCGGCGCCCAGAACTGCTGGAACTTCGTCGCCGCGGATGCCGCGTACGTGATCGAAGACCAGGTGGCTCAGATTGAGGACTTCGTGACCCAGGGGGTTGATCTAATCATCGCCTCGCCGGGCGACCGCCAAGCGCTCATTCCCGCCTATGAGGCCGCCGCGGCCGCCGGCATTCCCATGCTGTCCACCGGCGACAGCGTGCAGGAGGCTGCCCCGGAGATCGGCTTCATCGGCACCGATTGGGGTGTTGAGGGCACCAAGCAGAGCGAGTGGATGGTCGAGCAACTCGGCGGATCGGGCAAGATCGCCCGCATCGGCGGCCCGGGTGCCAGCGAGTACGTGGAGAAGCGCCGCGATGGCTTCGAGCACACCATGGACAACAACACTGGCATCGAAGTGGTGTTCAACCAGAGCGCTAACAGCTTCACCGCCGAGGAAGGCCTCCGGCTGGCCCAAGACGCCTTGACCGCCAATCCCGACCTCGACGGCATCTGGGCCGACAGCGATGCTCTGGCATTGGGTGCGGCCACCGCTGTGGAAGAGGCTGGCATCGACCACGCCGACATCCTCATCAGCGGGACCGACGGCGAGCCCGCCGTCTTCGACCAGATCCGGGCCGGATCCGGCGTGGACATGACCATCGCCCTGCGGGGCTACCAGTGGGGTTGGCAGACCGCCGAGGTCGCTCACCAGTACCTCACTACCGGCAGCACCGGCCAGGAGTACTTCATCCAGGCGCCCACCTTCGTGGTGGATGTCGACACCATCGAAGGCATGACCAATGCCGATCTCCGGTAGGGGTACTCACCTTCCGGTAACCCACTAGCGAACATGACCTATCGGGCCGACGTCCTCATCATCGGCGCCGGTGCCTCCGGCGGGGTGGCGGCGCGCCACCTGGCCGAGCGAGGCTTCGATGTTGTCTGCCTCGAGCAGGGCGATTGGCCCGATAGGTCGGCGTTCCCCGGCGCTCGGCCCGACTGGGAGCTGGCCATCCGCAAGGACTGGGCCATGAGCCCCAATGTGCGGAGTCGCCCGGAGGACTATCCGGTGGTCCATGACGACTCGGACATCGAGCCCCTCATGTACAACGCAGTGGGGGGCAGCATGATCATCTACGCGGGGACGTGGCCCCGGATGCTCCCATCGGACTTCCAGGTGCGGACCATGGACGGGGTGGCCGACGACTGGCCCATCGCCTATTCCGACCTGGTTCCCTATTACAACGCCATCGACCAGCAGATCGGTGTGTCCGGCTTGGCCGGAGACCCGGCCTATCCGCCCCACGACGGCTATCCGCTGCCGCCGCTGCCCCTGGGCGCGGCTGGGCGGCGGGTGGCCGAAGGGCACAACCGGCTGGGGTGGCACTGGTGGCCCGAGCCCAACGCCATCTTGTCCGCCCCCTATGACGGGCGGAGGCCCTGCGTGCAGCGGGGGGTGTGTACGTCGGGATGCGCCGAGGGGGCCAAGGCCTCCACCGACCTGACCCACTGGCCCAGGGCGACTGCCGCTGGCGCCCGGCTCATCACCGGGGCCCGAGCCAGCCGGATCACGATGGGCCCGAGGGGGCTGGCCACTGGGGCTGTCTGGCTGGATCGCTCCGGGGTCGAGCATCACCAGGAAGCCGAAGTGGTGATCCTGGCGGCCAATGCGGTGGGCACGGCGCGGCTGCTGTTGCTGTCGGCCGACGACCGCCACTGTCCCGACGGGCTGGCCAACTCCAGCGGCTTGGTGGGTCGGCGCTTGATGATGCACCCGTTCTCGGTGGTCACCGGGTGGTGGGACGACCAGGTAGAGGGCTGGCAGGGCCACTTCGGGGCCAGCATCACCAGCTACCAGTTCTACGAGACCGATCCCGACCGCGGATTCATGCGAGGGGCCAAGTGGGCCCTTTCGCCGGTCGGCGGCCCCCTCAACCACATATTGCCCATGCGGGCTGGCAACGAGGTGTGGGGCCCCGAACATCATGAGCTAATGGGTCGCACATTCGGACGGGGGGCGAGCTGGGCCATCTTCGGAGAGGACCTTCCCGAGGAGTCCAACCGCGTGGAACTCGACCCGGAACGCACCGACAGCCACGGCATTCCCGCGCCCCGGGTGGGCTACCGAATCTCCGACCACTCACGGCGATTGATGGCCTTCCAGGAAGCCAGGGCTGAAGAGTCGCTGAGGGCATCGGGGTGCCGGGAGACCGCGGTGGCCAGCATGATCCCCTATTCGGGATGGCACCTCATGGGAACCGCCCGCATGGGCAACGACTCGGCCTCCTCGGTGGTCAACTCCCGCCAGCAGGCCCATGATGTGCCCAACCTGTACATCGCCGATGCCAGCGTGTTCGTAACCAGCTCCGGGGTGAACCCCACCAGCACGATCACCGCGCTGGCCTTGCGAACCGCGGACCTATTGGTTCAGCACCGCAGCGAGCAGAAGGTCCCGGCATGACGACGCCTACATCGCCCGCCCCGACGGCCGATATCGACATCGGCCGATTGACCGCTCTCGCCGACGTGATGCTGCCCGCCGCCCACGGGATGCCCGCAGTCTCTGACGTGAAGGCAGTGGAGTCTTACCTGCCCCAAGTCTTGGGCTGGCGCAAGGATCTACACCAGCCTCTGGTCCGGGCGGTGGATGCGCTTGATCCGTCTTTATTCACCATCGATCGGCTGCCGGCGCTCCACGAGGAGGACGAAGACGCCTACGTCGCCCTTACCACCGCAGTGGCGGCGTGCTATTACCTCAGCCCGGTGGTGCGCGAGCTGATCGGTTATCCGGGCCAAGTGGCCAAAACCTACGATCCCTTCTCCTACACCGAGTGGGTGGCCGAAGGTCTGCTCGATCCGGTTGTCGACCGAGGCCCGATCTGGCGGGAGACCCCAGGATGAGCCGGGCAGTGATTTTGACGGACTACAGCCACGGCCCCGCGGTCGAAACCCTCGACGTGGGACCAGTCCCGCCAGGAGGCGCGCTGGTGCGGGTTGACGCCGCCACCGTGTGCGGCACCGACGTACACATCTGCGATGGCGTCTTCGAGCAGCTGGCCAGTCTGCCCTTGGTGATGGGCCACGAGGGCGCCGGCACGGTTATCGAACTGGGTGCGGGGCTGGAGCGCGACGCGCTTGGCCAGCCGCTTCGGCCCGGCGACCGCGTCGTGTGGGCTCACAATTGGTGCGGCCGGTGCTATTTCTGCGCAGTGGCCAAACAGCCCACCCTGTGCGAGAACACAATGGGCTATGGGTGGGGGCCCTATGAGGAGGGCGCCGTCAACGGAACGTTCTCCGAACACCTGCACGTCTCGCCCGATTCGCGGGTGCTGCGGGTGCCCGAGGGGGTATCCAGTCCGCTCGCATCGGCGGCCACTTGCGCCCTGCGCACGGTGATGCACGCCCTCGATCGCATGCCCCGCATCCGGTTCAGCGACTCGGTGGTAGTTCTCGGTGCTGGGCCGGTCGGGGTCCTGGCCGCAGCGGCGGCGCTGCGGAGTGGGGCCAGCCAGGTGATTCTCATCGGTGCGCCCGCATCCCGGCTGGCCGCCACCGAAGAGTGGGGCCTCACCTCTCGCATCGACATAGATCACACCGAGCCGGACGAGAGAATCGAAGCGGTACGCAACATGACGCAAGGCCGGGGAGCAGACATCGTGCTCGAATGCGCGGGACCGCCCAACGCCTTCACCGAGGGAATGGAGATGGTGCGAGCCGGCGGCACGCTCATGGTGATCGGCCAGGCCCATGGCGAAACGGTGCCCGTGGCGACCACGGCCATGAAAGTTCGCCAACTCACGGTGAGAACCTCGCTTTCGGCCGACATCTCCCACTTCCACGATGCCCTCCGGTTCCTCGACCGGCATAGCGTCGAGTTGGGATTGGAATCGGCAGTGTGCTCAACCACCTATTCGCTGGATCAGGTGACTGACGCCTTGGCCGCCATGCGAACCGGTGCCGAGATGAAGCCGGTGATCGTCCCATGACTGCTGAACTGCTGGCCGCTGATCTCCGCGACCGCTATCCGCTACTGGTGGGCGACCGCGAGGTATCCGATGGCGACGTGATGGCGGCCATAGCCCCGGGCACCGGTGAGACAGTGGCCGAGGTGCCTCTGGCCGACGCCGCGGTAGTGGACCGCGCCGTCGGGGCAGCCGCCGAGGCCCAACCGGCGTGGGCGGCGCTCTCGGCGGCAGAGCGGGGCCGGTATCTGCGTGGCCTGGCCGATGCTGTGCGGTCGCAGGCCGAGCGTCTGGCCCGGATCGACGCCATGGACAGCGGCAATCCCGTGGCCGCCATGCGCAACGACGTGGCCTACGGGGCCGATGCCCTGGATTATTTCGCCGGCATCGCCCGAGAGATGCACGGGAAGACCCTGCCGGCGTCGGCCAACAGCCTCCATCTGACCCTGCGGGAGCCCTACGGCGTGGTGGCCAGCATCCTGCCTTTCAACCATCCACTGATGTTCACCCTGTTCCACTCGGCCGCGCCTTTGGCTGCGGGCAACACCGTTGTGGTGAAGGCTCCCGACCAAACCCCTGTTTCCCCCCTGGAGGTGGCCTATCTGGCGGCGGAGGTTCTGCCTCCCGGCGTGCTCACCGTGCTCACCGGAAACGGGGCCACCACCGGCGAAGCCCTGGTGGCCCACCCGGGCATCGGCCGCATCGGCTTCACCGGGCGGGGGACCACTGGACTGCGGGTCATGGAGGCGGCCGCCGCATCCGGTCGGGTGAAGCACGTGACGGTGGAACTGGGGGGCAAGAACCCCCTGCTGGTGGCACCCGACGCCGACCCCGCATTCGTGGCTGAGCAGGCCGTGGGGGGGATGAACTTCGAGTCTTCCCAGGGGCAGTCTTGCGGATCGACTTCCCGGCTCTACGCCCCTGCTCACCTGCACGACGAGATCGTGGACGCAGTGGCCGCCCGGCTCGACCAGATCAGGGTGGGCGATCCCCTCGATACGGCCACCACCATGGGACCGCTGGTCTCTGAGCCTCAGCTCAGCCGAGTGCAAGGCTACGTGGAGTCTGGGCAGACCGAGGGCGCCCGGATGATCAGGGGAGGGGGCGCCCCCGAGGGCGCTCCCGAGGGCGGGTACTACCTGGCGCCGACGCTGTTCGACCAAGTGGAGTCCAGCCACACCATCGCCGCAGAGGAGATCTTCGGGCCGGTGCTGTCGGTGCTGGAGTGGCGGGATCGGGACGATCTCATCGCCCAGGCCAATGCCACCCGCTACGGGCTGACCGCCAACATCATCACCAACGACTTGGACTGGGCCATGGACGCCGCCCGCCGCGTGCAGGCCGGGTGTGTGTGGATCAACGGGCGAGGCCAGCACTTCCTGGAAACACCGTTCGGGGGATACAAGGACTCCGGGCTGGGGTCAGAGGGTTCGATGGAGTCGCTGCTCAGCTATACCCGAACCAAGGTCGTTCACGTTCTCGACATCGGAGCACGACAATGAGCAACAACACTGAGGCCATCGCGGTTCTCAAAGAGAAGATCGCCACCTCTACCCGGATATTGGTCCGCGAGCGGCTGATCGGCCCCTTCGGCCATCCCTCGGCCCGGATTCCGGGCACCGACTTGGTGGCGGTGCTGGGCCACACCCATGACGACGTGAAGGACCTGGCCGAGACCGAGCCCAGCGACGTAGTGGTGATGGACCTGGAGGGCGAAGTGGTCGAGGGATCGATGGATGCCCCTGGTGAGCGGTTCATGCACACCGAGATCTACCGGGCCCGTCCTGATGTGGGGGCGGTGATCCACGCCCACCCCATGCACTGCATCGCGTTCTCGATGACCGATGTTCCCCTCGCCCCGGTCTGGCACCTGTGCACGCTGTTCGCCGACGGCGTGCCGGTGTACGACTCCGCGGTGCAGATCGACAACCCCGAGCGCGGCCGAGCGGTGGCCGCAGCCCTGGCCGAGCGGAAGGGCATCCTGTTGAAGGGCCACGGGCTGACTGTGGTGGGGTCGTCCATCGAGGAGGCCACTGTGAGCGCCGTCAACCTCGAGCGCTCGGCCCGGTTGCAGATCATGGCCCAGGGCATCGGCTCGGTGGAGGCCATCGATCGTTCGGAGCTCACCGACGAACTGCTCACCGACGGCTTGACCCTGGAGGAGTACACCCATACCCAGTGGGACTACTGGGCCGTGGAGTTGGCCCGGTGAGAACCCTTCGGCGCGAGGACCCCCGACTGCTGAGGGGCAACGGCCGCTATGTGGCCGACATCGAACTGCCGTCGATGCGCTACGCCGCGTTCGTGCGCAGCCCGGTGGCCCACGCCGATCTGAACGGGGTGGAGCTTCCCCCCGGCGTTGTCGGGTGGACAGGGGAAGACCTGATCGGGCGCATAGACACGATGGCCCCCAACGAGGCTGATGGCGGGGTTTACCAAGACAAACTGCTGGAATCCCTGGGCGACGACCGCCTCTTTGTGCGCCACGAGGGCCGCCCGCTTCTGGCGGTAGACCGGGTGCGGCACGTGGGCGACCCGGTTGCAGTGGTCGTCGCCGACACCCTCGGCGCGGCCGCCGACGCGGCCGACCGGGTGCTCCTCGACCTGATCCCCCGCCCGGCGGTGGTCGATCCCCTCGCCGCGCTGGCCGCCGACGCTCCCCGGCTATACGACCATTGGCCCGACAACCGCTCGCTGCTTGTTGCCGCCGGCTTCGGCGACATCGACTCCGCCTTCGCCGAGGCCGCCCATGTGAGTCGCCGCCGGCTGCACTCGGGCCGGCTGGCCTGTCACCCCATGGAGCCCAGGGGCGTGGTGGCGGCACACGATCCCCGCACCGACCTGCTCACCGTGTGGAGCAGCACGCAGATTCCCCATCCGCTGCGCACCGCCCTGGCCAAGGCTCTGGGTCGGCCTGCCCACCGGATACGGGTGGTGGCTCCCGATGTGGGTGGCGGCTTCGGCGTCAAGGCCATTCCCTACGCCGAGGAGCTGATCATGGCCTACCTCGCCCTGGAGACAGGTGTCCCGCTGAAATGGGTGGAGCAGCGGAGCGAGCACGGACTGGCGGCCATTCAGTCACGCGACCAGATCCACGACATCGAGATCGCTCTCGATGTCGACGCCCGCATCCTGGGAGTACGCGACCGCTTCGTGGTGGACAACGGGGCGGCCAATCCCCTCGGGGTGGTCCAGCCCTACAACACGTTGGCCCACCTGTGCGGGTGCTACCGGGTGCCGGCGCTGGATGTGGAGGCTACTGCGGTGGTCACCAACAAGGCCCCGGTCTCCCCCTATCGGGGAGCGGGGAGGCCCGAAGCAGTCTTCGCCATGGACCGCATAATCGACGTGGCCGCCCGGGAGATGGGCATCGACCCGGTGGAGCTTCGCCGCCTCAATCTCATCACTGCCGACGAGATGCCCTATTCGGTGGGTCTCAACTACCGGGATGGCACTCCCATGACCTACGACAGCGGCGATTTCTCCGGGTGCTTCGAAACGGCCATGGCGATGAGCGGGATGGACGATGGCCTCCGGGGAGGAGCACAGGACGACAACGGCCGCTTGGTCGGCGTCGGGGTGTCCACCTATGTGGAGGGCACCGGGGTCGGACCCTTCGAGAGCGCCCGGGTGCGGGTGGACGAGACCGGCTGGGTTGAAGTGGCCACCGGCGCGTGTTCGCAGGGTCAGGGGCATGAGACCGTGTTCGCCGAAGTGTGCGCGTTGGCGCTGGGCGTCGACCCCGAGCAGGTGACGGTGATCGGGGGTGACACCGCTGCGGTAGAGCACGGCTGGGGCACGCTGGCCAGCCGCAGCGCGGTGGTAGCGGGCAGTGCGATCCACGAGGCGTCCGAGGTGTTGCGCGACCGGATTGTGGACGCGGTGGCGGAGCAGTGGGAGCTGGCCCCCGCCGACCTGTGCATCCGAAACGGCGAGGTAGAGGTAGTGGGAACGCCCACTCGGCGCATGGGGCTGGCCGAAGTGGCCGCAGGTTTCGCCCCCGGAGGTGTGTTTGCCAACGGCAGCAACGCCGGCTTGGACGAGGCGGTCTGCTTCGAGCCGCCCACGGTCACCTTTGCCGCTGGGGTGCATGTGGCCCGGGTGGCCGTCGATCCGTCCACGGGCGCGACGGAGGTTTTGGACTACGTGGTGGCCCATGACTGCGGACTGCTGCTTTCTCCCATGATCGTCGACGGCCAGGTCGCCGGGGGAGTGGCCCAGGGGATCGGAGCTGCGCTGTTCGAGCAGGTGGTGTACGACGCCGACGGCCAACCTCAGAATCCCAGCCTGGCCGACTACTTGGTGCCCGATGCCGCCGGGGTGCCCGAATTGGCCGTCGCCCATTTGGAGACTCCGTCGCCGCTCAATCCGCTGGGCATAAAGGGCGTGGGGGAGGCGGGAGCAATCTCGCCGCCGGCTGCGGTGGCCAACGCCATTGAGGACGCCCTGTCCGAGCTGGGTGTCCAGGTAAACCGGGTGCCGGTAACGCCCGACTATCTGTTCGACCAATTGCTGGGAGCAGGATCATGACCGCAAGCCAACCCGGATCAGTCGTCGACGACCCCCGCCCTGAGGGCTCCCCGTCGTCGGACGTCGCGCTGAGCGTGTCGGGGATCCACAAGCGCTACGGCGGGGTGGTCGCGCTTCGGGACGTGTCGCTGGATTTCCCCACCGGCACGCTCACCGCGATCGTGGGCGACAACGGGGCCGGCAAGAGCACCCTGTTGAAGGTGATCTCCGGAGCCGAGCAGCCCGACGCGGGACAGGTGGTGCTGCAGGGCGAGATTCGCCGCTTCCGGTCGCCGCTGGACGCCCGCACGGCCGGTATCGAAACCGTGTACCAAGACTTGGCCCTGGCCGACAACCTCGATGCCGCCCAGAACCTGTTCATGGGGCGGGAGCTCAAGGTGGGGTGGGGGCCGCTCACGTTCCTGCGGCGCCGGGCCATGCGCCGCGACACCGAGCAGATCATCCGCCGGCTCAACATCAAGATCCCCTCGGTCCGCATCCCGGTCCAGCACTTCTCCGGAGGCCAGCGCCAGGGCGTGGCCATCGCCCGGGCCATGAACTGGGGCAACGAGGTGATCATCATGGACGAGCCCACCGCCGCGCTCGGCATCGCCGAGACCGCACGGGTGGAAGACCTCATCACCACGCTGCGAGAGCGCAATCTGACCATCGTGGTGGTGAGCCACAACCTCGAACAGGTGTTCCGGCTTGCCGACCGGATAGCGGTGATGCGCCGGGGCCAGCTCATCGAGCTGCTGGACGCCCACAGCACCGACGCCCAGAAGCTGGTGTCACTCATCACCGGCTTGGCCGCGTCTCACGATGCGGCGGATGGCCATGAAGGGGCGTGACATGGCGCCAAGAGTGGGAGTGCAGATCCGCCCCGATCATGTGAGCTGGAACGAGATGGCAGCCGCTTGGCGGTACGCCGACCGCCTGGGAATCTACCCGCCATTCACGTTCACAGCCGCAGAGGTGGACCGAGTGGTCGAAACGATTGGAACTGTGCTTGAGGAGATGTCGTGACCTACGACCGAGTTGACTCGATTTTGAAGCAGTGGGCTGGCGAACGCCCTGATCTGGATGCCTCGCCTATCGGGATCTTCGGGCGGATCTCTCGCATCGACCGTTTGTTCGAACAGTCCATGGCGGAGTTCCTCCGTCCCCATGGCCTCACTTTGGGGTTGTTCGACGTGTTGGCGGCGTTGCGGCGGAACGGCGAGCCGTTTCAAGCCAAGCCGAGTGAGCTGGCGGCCATGACCATGCTCACTTCCGGGGGCATGACCGGGCGAGTGGACCAACTCGAGAATCTGAATCTGGTCCGTCGGGTGCCTGACCCCGATGATCGCCGGGTCATGATGGCCCAACTCAGCCCGGAAGGCAGAGAGCTGATCGATCAGCTCATGGGCGAGCACCTAGAGCGCGAGCGCACCCGGCTGGAGTGGTTGCACGACGGAGAGTCGGAGGATTTCGCCGGCTACCTGCGCCGGCTGGAGGCGTCCCTTCGCTCCCTCGATGGGCAGATGCAGGGAGAAGGCCGAGCCAGTTAGGACGCGGTAAAGCACCAGGAGATGGTGTCGGCCTCCGCGGGTCCCACGTCTTGGCGCCAGTAGGCCACTAGGGCGCAGTTCTGCTCGGCTTGGAGTCGCTCGATCACCCTGCCCTGATCGGGACGGAAGGTGAAGCGGTTGAGGCTGGGCAGGTGGCGTATCTGGTCGGGGGGGATGACCACTCCGTTGATGGTCAGCCGGGCGTCGTAGCCGGGGGCGAGGTCGATGCCTACGGTTTCTTGGGCGAGGACCTCAGCGCTGCGAGGAGGTATGAGCTCGTCTACCGCGGTGTTGCCGGTAACGGTCACGTCGTTGTTGTCGGTGTCGGCCAGCAGCAGGGCCAGCACGATGGCCATGGCCCCCGCCATGGCGGCGAGGCCCAACAGCACCCGGCGCAGAACAACCGACTCCAGCACCTACCCAGTGTGCCCGCTGGCCAAGGCCGGAGACACCCTGAGTGGCGCGGTTCTGAATCGCTAGGCAAGTACCCTCAATGCGTGGCCAATGACCGCGGCGAGATCGGCCGAGTTCTGGGCGGGCGTTATCGGCTCGTAACCCACATTGGCGCCGGGCGGTTCACCAACGTGTACCTCGCCTACGACCTGTCCCAGTCGCGTCGAGTAGCGGTCAAGCTGCTCTCCGAGGACGTCCTGCCCGACGGATGGATTGGGGAAGGGGCCTTTGTCGGCCGTTTCCTGGAGGCTGCCGAGGAAGCCGCCGCAGTGAGCCATCCCCATGTGGTGGCCGCTCACAATTGGGGAGACTCCGACCTCGGTCTTTACGTGGCGAGCGACTACATGGAGGGCGGGAGTCTGCTGGGGATGATGGAGGCCGGGCACCTGCTGTCTCCATCGCAGGTGCTCATGGTCGGCCTGGACGCGGCTCGGGGATTGGAGCACATCCACGTCCAGGGGATCATCCACGGCGACATCCGGCCCTCCAACATCTTGTTCTCGCGCCGCGGCCGAGCTCGGTTGGCTGATCTGGGCACATCATGGGCCTTGACTTCGACGGAGACCGGGGGGGCACTGATGGCGAGGTCGGTCTTCTCAGCCGTTGACGCGGTTCGCTACGCCTCCCCGGAGCAGGCCCAGGGCCTGACCCCCGACGACAAGAGCGACGTCTATTCCCTGGTTTTGGTGCTCACCGAGGCGCTGTCGGGCCGGGTGCCGTTCGAGTCTGACGACCCCGAGTACACCCAGATGGCCAAGATGAGCCGACAGCTCGACCTGGCCGGACAATTCTCCCGCCTGGGTCGGGTGTTGGAGCAGGCGGGACGACCGGAGCGGGCTGAACGCCCCACTGCTCGCGAGCTGGGCCATGGACTGCTGGCCGCGGCCGAGACCCTGCCTCGCCCAGCTCCGCTTCCTCTGATCAAGCCGGGGCCGGAGATTCCCGACACCGGTGAGTCCGCCGCCGCAGCGGTACCCGACAAGCACTCAGAGGAGACTGCCCCAAAGGCGAAAGGCCGTATGGCATATCGGGAGGTCCGGTCCGCACCCCGGGAGGGCCGTTCGGCAGTCCGAAGGCTGCTGGCGGCGGTGGTGGCGCTTGTGGTGCTGGGGGCGGCGGGATTTGGGGCCTACGCCCTTTGGGACAGCCAGTTCGGCGCCGATCCCCTGCCGGTGCCCGATCTGGCCGAGGTTGGCGAGGCTCACTTGTCCCGCATTGTGGGCGAATCCGGCTGGGTGCTCGAACGCCTCGAACGGCGCCAAGACGGCACCGTGGCCGGCCAGATACTCGGCCAGGCGCCGCCGTCGGGAACTGGTCTCGAACGGGGAGAGACCGTCACAGTGTGGGTGTCCTTGGGCCCTGAGCTGGTTGTGATTCCCGGCAACCTCGCCGGCCTTGCGGTGGAAGACGCCGAAGTGTCTCTGGCCGCCGTGGGCTTGTCGGTGGGAGATGTCAACGAGCGCTTTGACGAGACCGCGATAGAGGGAGTGGTGATCGAAGTGGACGAGCTGTTCTCCGAGGTCGAGCCGGGCAGCAGCGTGGATTTGGTGGTCTCGCTCGGGCCAGCGCCCCGCGTGGTGCCCGACATCGCTACCGGTTCATCGCTTGCGGTGGCTCGTGAGCGGCTGGAGGCTCTCGGCTTGGGCGTGCTCGAGTGGCAGGTGCCCGACAATGTGGTAGCAGCAGGCCGGGTGGTGAGGGTGGAGCCGTTGCCGGGAACCGAGGTGGCGGCCGATTCGGTAGTCACGGTGGTGGTCTCCGACGGGCCTGAGAAGGTGCGAGTGCCGTTACTCGCCACCCTTGGGGTGGGAGAGGCTTCGAACGTTCTCGAGCAAGCCGGCCTCTGCCTGGGCGAGGTGGACGGCCCGCTGGATTCCGAGATACTGGCGTCCAATCCGCCGGCCGACACCGTCGTGGACTTTGGGACGTGCGTGAGCGTGATTACCAGGCCTGAAGAGGGAGCGGAGCAGAGCCCGCAAGAAGGCTGAGGGCTTCGGGATCAGCCCGATTCGAGTGCGGTTAGGGCCCGGAGCCGGGATTGGGCATGGCGGGCGAAAGCGGCCTGCTCATCGGTCATGCCCTCTCCGAACAGGATGAGGACCAGGGCCAAGTCGCCGTCCACCCGCAGGGCGCCGGTCAGAAAGCCATGGGCCGCGATGTCGGGGTCGTCGGTCACGAATGCGGCCAGGGCTGCGGGGTAGTCGAGGATCACGGTGGCGTCGGGGTCGTCCAGGCGGCCCGATACCGGCAGCGGTCCTCCGGCCTCGGTGTCGATGTAGGCATGGAACTGGCCATCGACGAAGGGGGTGTCGGTAACCAAAAGATTGACTCTGGCGGTGCGAACGGCATCGGGCGCGGCCGATGCCAGCTCCTCTCGCAGCGCCATGGCCGCTTCGATCCACTCCGGGCTGAGAAATGGGTGCGGCCCCACCCCGGCAACGTAGGCCACGCAGCGACTCCGGCGCGGGAATCCGGCAATTGGGGCGGTACCATGCGCTTCGGTATGGGCCAGCAACGCATCACCCGGGCCGAGTGCGCCCATGTGGCCGCTTTGGCCCGCTTGGAGCTGACCGACGAGGAACTGGACCGTTTCACCGGTCAGCTCGACGAGCTGTTGGACCACGTGGCAGAGGTGGAGGCGCTGGACCTGGAGGCCCTTCCCCCGACGATGCACGCCCTTCCCATCGCCAACTTGCTTCGCCCCGACACTCCCGGCGAGGTACTGGACCGCGGCGAAGTTCTGGCGCAGGCGCCGTTTGCCGAGGAAGGCCAATTTCGGGTTCCCCCGGTTCTGGGGGAGGCGCCGTGACCGCAGTCGAGATTGCCGCCGCCGTGCGATCAGGGCAGCGGTCGGCCCGCTCGGTGGTCGATGAGCACTTGGATGCGATCGCCGGCGGTGACGCCGGCATCCATGCCTTCAACCTGGTGGCCGCAGCCCAGGCCCGGGCTCGGGCCGACGAGATCGACGGCGCAGTGGCCGCCGGCAGCGATCCCGGCCCCTTGGCCGGGGTGCCCGTCGCCCTCAAGGACAACCTGTGTACCCGAGGGCTGGCCACCACCTGCTCCTCTCGCATCTTGGAGGGCTGGGCACCGCCCTATGACGCCACCGTGGTGGAGCAGCTCCACAATGCCGGTGCCGTGGTGGTGGGCAAGACCAACATGGACGAGTTCGCCATGGGCAGCTCCACCGAGAACTCGGCGTTCGGCCCCACCCGCAACCCGTGCGACACCAGCCGCGTCCCGGGGGGCTCGTCGGGGGGCAGCGCCGCCGCGGTGGCCGCCGGGTTCGCCCCGGTGGCGCTGGGCAGCGACACCGGAGGGTCGATCCGCCAACCCGCCGCGCTGTGCGGGGTGGTCGGAGTCAAGCCCACCTACGGCCTGGTGTCCCGCTACGGCCTGGTGGCGTTCGCATCATCGCTGGACCAGATCGGCCCCTTCACCACCACGGTGGCCGATGCGGCAGCCGTCCTCGACGTGATCGGCGGCCCCGATGCCCGCGACTCCACCAGCATCAGCGAACCCCAGCCCCCGGTGTCCGACACGCTGGCCGACGGGGTTGACGGGCTGAGGGTGGGAGTGCTGGCCGAGTTGAGCGGCAACGGCATCGCCCCCGATGTGGCTGCTCGATTGAAGGCTGCGGTGGGAGCGCTGGAATCAGCCGGGGCCCGCGTCGCCGAGGCCAGCGTGCCGGCTGCGGTCTTCGGTCTGTCGGCCTACTACCTGATCGCCCCGGCCGAGGCGTCCAGCAACCTGGCCCGCTACGACGGCGTCCGCTACGGGTTGCGGGTGGACGGCCCCAGCACTCCCGACATGAACACCGCCACCCGCTCGGCCGGCTTCGGCGACGAGGTCAAGCGCCGCATCATGATCGGCACCTACGCCCTGTCGGCCGGGTACTACGACGCCTACTACGGGAAAGCCCAAAAAGTGCGCACGCTCATCATCGACGACTTCGCCTCGGTGTGGGAGCGGTTCGACCTGCTGGTGAGTCCCACGTCGCCCACCACCGCGTTTCCGCTGGGAGAGCGCACCGCCGACCCTATGGCCATGTACATGAGCGACGTTTGCACCGTGCCGGTGAACCTCACCGGACAGGCCGCCATGTCGGTGCCCTACGGAGTGGGCGACGACGGCCTGCCGGTGGGCGTGCAGATCATGGCCCCCGCCCTGGGCGAACCGGTCATGTTCCGGGCCGCCGCGGTGCTGGAAGCGAGCTTGTGATGAGCGACGAAGCCCAGACCATCCCCGGACTCGGCGCCCCGGACGACACCGAGTGGGAGACAGTGGTGGGCCTGGAGGTCCACGCCGAGTTGGCCACTGCCACCAAGCTGTTCAGCGCCAGCCCCAACCGGTTCGGCGGCGAGCCCAACACCCACATCGACCCGGTGTCGCTCGGCTTGCCCGGTTCGCTTCCCGTGCTCAACGAGAAAGCGGTGGAACTGGCCATTCGGGTGGGCCTGGCCCTCAACTGCCGGATCCAGCCATCGGTGTTTGCCCGGAAGAACTACTTCTACCCCGACATGCCCAAGGACTTTCAGATCAGCCAATACGACCAGCCCATCAACGTGGACGGCTGGCTGGAGCTGCCCTCGGGCAAGCGGGTCGGCATCGAGCGGGCCCATCTGGAGGAGGACACCGGCAAGACCGTCCACATCGGCGGGGGTGGGCGCATCCACGAGGCCGGGTACTCGCTGGTGGACTACAACCGGGCCGGGGTGCCGCTCATTGAGATCGTGGGTCACCCGGAACTCAGATCGGCTGAGGAGGCCCGCCAATACGTTTCCGAATTGCGGTCCATCCTGGTGGCGGTGGGGGCGTCCGACGGCAAGATGGAGGAGGGGTCGCTGCGGGTGGACTGCAATGTGTCGGTGCGTCCGACGGGGAGCGACCGGCTGGGCACCCGGTGCGAGATCAAGAACGTGAACTCGCTGCGCTCGCTGGGCCGGGCTGTCGAATATGAGGCCCGCCGTCAGATCGACCTGTTGACCAGCGGGCAGGCCATAGAGCAGCAAACCCGGCACTGGAACGAGGACGACGGGCGCACCCACGCCCTGCGCTCCAAGGAGGAGGACTACGACTACCGCTATTTCCCCGAGCCCGATCTGCTGCCGCTCAACCCCAGCACCGAGTGGGTGGAGCAGATTCGCCATGCGCTGCCGTCGCTGCCCCGAGATCGCCGGCTGGGCCTGGCGGAGGCCGCCCCATCGGTGGACGTCGATCACATTGCGCTGGCCGTCGAGCGCTCGATGGACGAGCTGGCGTTGGCGGCCATCAGCGGGGGAGGGGCGCCAGAGCGGGTGATGACCCACATCGTCCAAAACCTGGCTGATGGCTCTGGAGAGCTCGCCCCGGAATCCCTCGCCGAACTGGTTGGCATGGAGGAGGCCGGCGATCTGACCGCTACCCAGGCCAAGAAGGTGCTGGCTGTGCTGGTGGAGGGCGGGGGGTCGCCTCAAGACGCGGCCCAGACACTGGGATTCGAGGCCATGGACACCGGCGAGCTGGAGTCTTTGGTCGACAGCCTCATTGCCGAGCATGCCGAGGAGTGGTCCCGCTTCTGCGATGGCGACGCCAAGCTCACCGGCTTCTTCGTCGGCCAGGTGATGAAGGCCACCAAAGGCCGAGCCGACGGAAAAGCCGTCACCCAGCTCCTCAACTCCCGCCGCGGCTAGAGGGCTGGTTTTCGGGGGATTGGATAGGGTGCAGGGCGGTATGACGCTGCTGGAACGGTCGGCCCTAATCATCGACGATGGCGTTGATGAAGGGCAGCAGGCGATCCACCCCATGGACGGGTCGTTCCACGAGATTGCCGACGACGTAGCCATAGTGTGCGCGTTCTCGCATGTGTGGTCGGTGGCCACCGAAGAGGGGTTGGTGGCCATCGATACCTCGCTCCCGGCGTTCGCCCCCGTGGCGCTGGACCACCTCCGCCGGTGGAAGGGCCTGCCGGTCCACACCATCGTGTACACCCACGGCCACATGGACCACGTGGGCGGGGCTCCCGCCTTCGTCGAGCACGCCTTGCAACAGGGGAGGGCCGCTCCCCAGGTGGTGGCCCACGAGGCCGTGGATCGCCGGTTCGACCGCTACACCCTCACCCAGGACTACAACCGGCTCATCAACCGCCGCCAGTTCGGTCGAAGCGGCGTGATGGACATGTTCGCCGACGACTGGGTGCGCCCCACCGCCGACTACGCCGCTGAGCTGGAGTTGGAGGTGGGCGGTACGTCGCTGCGGCTCATACATGCTGAGGGGGAGACCGACGACCACACCCTGGTGTGGCTGCCCCACCAGAGGGCGCTGTTCGCCGGCGACCTGTTCATCTGGTACTTCCCCAACGCGGGCAATCCCCAGAAGGTGCAGCGGTATCCCGCGGAGTGGGCCGCGGCCCTTCGCCGGGTAATCGACCTGCGGCCCGCGCTTTTGCTGCCGGCCCACGGCCTGCCCATCGAGGGGGAGGCGCGCATCGCCATGGTGCTCGACGATGTGGCCACCGCGCTGGAGGGCTTGGTGGCCGACACGCTGGAGATGATGAACGCCGGGGCCCGCCTCGACGACATCATCCACCAGGTGCGGGTTCCCGACGACCTGATGGCCAAGCCCTACTTGCGGGCCGGCTACGACGAGCCCGAGTTCGTGGTTCGCAACATCTGGCGCCTCTACGGCGGCTGGTACGACGGCAATCCCGCCCGCCTCAAGCCCGCCCCGGATCAGGCGGTGGCTGCGGAAGTCGCCCGGCTGGCCGGAGGCGCCGGTGCTTTGGCCGCCCGGGCCGTCGAGCTCAGCGAATCCGGCGACCTGCGTCTCGCCTGCCACCTCGCCGAATGGGCCGCCCAATCCGCGCCCGACGCCCCTGGCGTGCTCGAACAGCGTGCCGCGGTGTACCAGAAGCGGAGAGACCAAGAGCAATCCCTGATGTCCCGCGGCATCTACAACGAGGCTGGTCGCTCGCCGCGCGGAGCCGACGTGTAGAGATTTATGCAGGGGTTATCTCATTAAGAGATAAACTCCATAACTTATGATAAACCCGGTAACTTTGAGCCCTGGTCTCACAGGATGGTGACCGACACAGCGGCTTCGTCCAGCGTTGTCAGTCCTTCGTGACAACTATGAAAGGCACCGGAGTTGGAAAATTGTTATTTCGGATTGCAGGGGGAATGTTGCTTTCGCGACCGAAGCAGAGGGGTGCCCGATAGTGGAGAGCAGCATTCCGACGGGTGGGTGATTCGGTTCAGCGGACGGCGCCGGGGATTAGCCAGCGGGGGGTGGCGAAGCGCCAGAGGAGGGTGATTAGGCGGGCGGCCATGAGGGCCCACATGGCGCCCCACAGCCAGCCGATGCCGGCGCCGGCGGCCATCACCCACACTGCTAGGGGGATGAACACCGCGGCGGCGCCGGCCATGGCCACCGCCAGGAACCGCATGTCACCGGCGCCGATCAAAACGCCGTCGAGGGCGAACACCACTCCGTTCACCGGCTGGATGAACGCCAGGTGCAGCATCAGGAATCCCACGAGGGAGAGCACTGCCTCATCGCTGGAGAACACCAAGGGGAGCCACGGTCTGGTCGCCAGCAGCACAATGGTGGCCGCCAATCCGGTGGCCAATCCCCACTCGATCATGCGGCGGCCGGCGGCCCGAGCGTGGTGCAGCTCGTTGGCGCCGAGGAAGCGGCCGATCATGGCCTGCCCGGCGATGGCCACTGCGTCCAGAACCAGGGCCAAGAAGAACATGAGCTGGTAGATCACCTCGTGGGCGGCCAATTCGATGTCTCCCAAGCGGGCGGCTACCGCCACCGACATGGTGAACGAAGCCCGCAGTGCTGCGGTGCGCAGGAACAGGTCCAATCCCACTACCGCCAAACGCGCAATCATCGAGCGGTCGGGGGACATGGTCACCCCGTGGACTTTCACGGCCTCGCGAATCCACCACACGTAGGCGCCCGCAGCGAGCCACTGGGCCACCACGGTTGACAGCGCCGAGGCGCCGATGCCGAAACCGAGTCCGTAGATCAGCACCAGCTCCAGGGCAAGGTTCAGCCCGGCGGTGAACACGGCCACCTTCAGCGGGCGCAGTGTGTCTTGCAGGCCTCTCAAATAGCCCACCCCGGCCAAGGTGATGAGCATTCCCGGCAGGCCGAAGAGGCTGATCCGCAAGTAGATCCGCCCCTGGGCCAGTACCTCGCCGTCGGCCCCGAGGACTTTGAGCAGGGGATCGGCGAACGCATAGGCCGCCGCGGCAAGCACCGCGCCGACGGCCCCGGCCAACCACAGCCCCTGCACCGCCTGCTGCGCGGCCCGGCGATGGTCACCCGCACCGATGAGCCGTCCCACCGCCGCGGTGGTCCCGTAGGCCAGGAAGATGAACAGCGACAGCGCCCCCAGCAGCACCTGCGAGGCCACCGCCAAGCCGCCCAAATGGGGGGTGCCCAGATGTCCCACCACCGCGGTGTCGGCCAGGGTGTAGAGCGGCTCGGCAATCAGCGCGCCGAGGGCGGGAACGGCCAGGCGGGCTATCTCCCGGTCGAAGGGCGACTTGTGCAATCCCATTGGCCCTCTAATTCGCGCCATGCCCGTTCTGCTCCTACCGAGCTGTCGCGATGCCAGTTTTGGCCATGCCAGTTTTCGCCATGTTGCTAGATAGCCTGTCGCTATGAGCGATATGAAGCCACGTTCTCACGAGGTGACAACAGGGGCCGAGCGGGCGCCGGCGCGGGCCATGCTGCGGGCAGTGGGCATGACCGACGACGACTGGGACAAGCCCCAGGTGGGGGTGGCGTCGTCGTGGAACGAGGTGACCCCGTGCAATCTGCCGCTGGACCGGCTGGCCAAGCGGGCCAAGCAGGGCGTTCGCGACGCCGGCGGCTTCCCCATCGAGTTCAACACCATCGCGGTGTCCGACGGAATCTCCATGGGCCACGAGGGAATGCGGGCCTCGCTGGTGAGCCGGGAGATCATCGCCGACTCAGTAGAGGCAGTGATGCACGCCGAGCGGTTAGACGCTTTCGTCAGCTTCGCGGGCTGCGACAAGTCGCTCCCCGGCATGTTGATGGCCGCGGCCCGCCTCAACCTGCCGTCGGTTTTCGTCTACGGGGGGTCCATCCTCCCCGGTCAGCACAACGGCCAGGTGCTCGACATCGTGAGCGTGTTCGAGGCAGTCGGGGCTCATGCGGTGGGCGACATCGACGACGAGGAGCTCGACGCGATCGAGCGCAACGCCTGTCCCACCGAGGGCTCTTGCGCCGGGATGTTCACCGCCAACACCATGGCGTCGATCGGGGAGGCGCTGGGGATGTCGCTGCCCGGCAGCGCCTCGGCCGCCGCGGTGGACCGCCGCCGCGACGACTACAGCTACGCCAGCGGGACCGCGGTGATCGGGCTTTTGCGGGACAACATCCGGCCCCGCACCATCATGTCCAAGGCTGCCTTTGAGAACGCCATCGCGGTGACCATGGCCCTGGGCGGGTCCACCAACGCGGTGCTGCACTTGCTGGCCATCGCCTGGGAGGCCGGGGTGGAGCTGGAGCTCGACGACTTCAACAAGGTGGCGGCCCGGGTTCCCCACATGGCCGACACCAAGCCCCACGGCAAATACCACATGGCCGACATCGACCGCATCGGCGGTGTCCCGGTGGTGATGCAGATGCTGCTGGACGATGGCCTGCTGCACGGCGACGAGATCACCGTCACCGGCAAGACCATGGCCGAGAACCTGGCCCTGCTCGACCCGCCCGGCCCCGACGGAGACGTGATCCACGGCTTGGACGATCCGCTCCACGACATCGGCGGCATCGCCGTGCTCACCGGTTCGCTGGCCCCCAACGGAGCGGTATTGAAGGTGGCGGGCATCGACTTCGACCACTTCGAAGGCCGGGCCCGGGTTTTCGACGGCGAGGACGCGGCCATGGACGCGGTGTTGAACGGGCGCATCGAGGCCGGCGACATCGTGGTGATCCGCTATGAGGGGCCCAAGGGCGGCCCCGGCATGAGGGAGATGCTGGCCATCACCGGGGCGATGAAGGGCGCGGGCCGCGGGGGAGACGCCGCACTGGTTACCGACGGCCGGTTCTCGGGGGGCACCCACGGGTTCTGCGTGGGCCATGTGGCTCCTGAGGCCACCGAGGGAGGGCCGATTGCGCTCGTGGCCGAGGGCGACACCATCCGCATCGATGTGCGGGACCACTCCATCGACCTGCTGGTGGACGAGGCCGCCCTGGCCGAGCGCCGGGCCAACTGGAAGCCGCCCGAGCCCCGCTACACCAAGGGCGTGCTGGCCAAATACGCCCGTCTGGCCCAAGGGGCGGAAAAAGGCGCCATCACCGAGGCCTAGCCGTGCCCCTTAGGGGTCGGGGTTCGACCATGTGCCGGTGGCGTCGTCGAAGGCGCGGGCCGCGGCGGTCATCCACTCCAAACGGCCTTGGCGGGCGCCGGTGGACGACACCGCGATCATCTCAGAGCTGATGTCCAGCGCCGCGCCGGCCGGCACCGGGAACGGCGGCCGGGGAGCGATGGCCAGGTCCAGCTCGAGCAGGGCCTCTACCGCCCGGTCGCGGTCCGCGACCGAATCCCCGTAGAACGCCGGATCCAGCACTTGGGCCCACTTGTCGGCGCCCATCACCACCACGTCGTATCCCTGGGCGATGTCGACGAGGAGCTGGTGGTCGGTCACCACCACCTCCAGACCGTCGACGTCGGCCACCGACGCCTCCAGCACGGCGATGCGGTCATCGAATGAGGGCCGCTCCACCGACGCCTTGCCCAGCGCCACCCGCGACACCGTCAAGTCCACCCGGTTGAGCCCCCGCTGGTCCCTGGCCGCCTCGGCGATGGCCAGATGGCCGATGGTGGGCGGGTTGAACGAGCCGGGGTACACACCTAATCGTCTTGTCACAGGCAGGCCCTAGCGTTCATACTGGTGGCATCCTATGAAGCGCCATCCCCACACCGGAGCGATTCTCGTAGTACGCCTATAGCGCACGGTCCCGGCCGACCCGGAGACCGAGCGCTTCCGACCTCCCACACCGGGAGGTCTTT
>JAJEDQ010000091.1 GCA_022821445.1 Acidimicrobiia bacterium
TACTCCTCCTGCTGCTGTGGGGTGAAGCTTGGATTCCACAATGCCATGTAGCCGGTGCGGATCAGGGCGATGTCGCCGGGTTCGACCGCGGCCCCCTGAGCCTCGGCACAGCGATCCAGCATGGCTGAGTCGATGACCGTAGCCGGGGGCAGTGGATCGGATCCTTCGGAGCGGGGCAGGTCCAACAGCACGGCTCGGCCCACAAAGCTCTCCCGGTGGTTTTCGATGCCCAGCACCGATGCGCCCCCGAATGCAGTGACGTTGCCGGCCCAATAGCCGTTGTACATAGTGTCCCGGTAGATCACATGGGCGAAGCCGTCCCATTGGGTAGAACCCTGGAGGGACATCTGGAACATGTCATCGTTCCACTGGAAGTCGGGATCGGCGGCGGAGTAAGGGGAGCCCACCACCTGGTCGGACCCGGCCATCATGAACCAGTGCAGCGGGGCCGGCCGGGTATGGAACCGGGGGCCGCTGGCGTCGATGGGAAGGGCCAGCGAGAACACCTTGCCCGACTGCACTAGCGAGGCGGCCCGAACTCGCTGCTTGGGGCCGATCAGGTTCTGGGTGCCCCGCTGGTCGTCGTCGCCCCAGCGTCCCCAGTTGTTGGGCCCTTCGGGCTCATAGCCGCCGACCACCTTGCTGTTCTCGTCCACGGAGTAGTCGGGGGCAGACCAGCTCGTGGCGTACTTGGCGTAGTCCTCTCGGCCCATGGGTCCTCCTAGAGCTGGATGAGACGGGGCGCGGCCCCCCGGGAAAGCAAGTGGTGGCCGATCTCGGCGGGGAGCGAGCTGGCTGAGCCGAACAGCGTGTCCACCACCAGCATCCGCTTGAGCCAGTAGTGGAACCGGTGCTCAGCGGTGAAGCCGATTCCGGCCAGAACCTGCTGGGCGTGGGTCGCGGTTGTGTTGGCGGCCTGGCCAGCTAGCGACTTGGCCAGAGCGGCCAGCAGGGGGTTGGGGCCTTCGAGGCATGCTTCGGCCACCGACGCCGCTCCCTCGATCTCGACCAGTGATTCGGCCAACTTGTGGCGGATGGCCTGGAACGATGCCACCGGGCGGCCGAACTGGGCTCGGTCGATCGCGTGCTGGCGGGCCTCGGCCAGCATCCACCGAGCCCCGCCGAGTAGCTGATGGGCCAACGCGGTCCGGGCTGCCGCCACTGCCGAATCCCAGCTGCCGCCGGCTGGGGCCGGCACCAAGGCGTCGGCCGGAATCTCCACTGATACCCGGCGGAAGGCGCGTCCCGGATCGACCCCTCCGGCAACCGGACTTTGAAATAGTCGGGCATCGGCGGTGCTGATGCGGACGCTGCCGTCGGCCTCGACAGCCAGAACCGCGGTGGTTGCCTCCTCATCTCGGGCTGATACCAGCCCGTCGACCACCACTGCATCGCCTTGGGGGTGGGCCGGTGCCTTTGCTTGGTGGGGAGCGGGGAAGACCACACAGGTTTGGGGGGAGATGTCGATTCCGAGGGTGTTGGCCACCACGTCGTCAAGCAGGCCGGCGGCTGAATTGGTTGTGCCGAGGGCGCGGAATGCGGTGGCGGCTCCTTGGGAGGGAGCGGCGGAGAGCAATTCGGCCCACCCCAGATCAAACAGTGCCTGGTCGGTCTCCGCGGGACGGGTCTCTTCGGCCATCGCGGCCTCGAACCCGGTGGCGAGCAGCGCCAGATCTTCGGCGTCCACCAAGCCGCTCATGACTCGGGCCCCAGATCGAGCAATCGGCGGGCCACGATGTTGCGCTGGATTTCGGCGGTGCCGCCATAGATGGGGGCGGCTTTGGAATAGAGGTAATCGGTGCGCCACATGGCCGCGTCGATGCCATCGTCGAACTCCACCACGCCTCCGAGCAGATCGCGGACTGCCCCAAACAGCTGCTGTTCAGCAAATGTGATGAGAATCTTGTCGATGGATGTCTCCACGCCGAGCTGCTGGCCGTTGGCCAAGCGGTGCTGGGTGTCTCGGGACTGGCTGCGAAAGGCCACCAGCCACTGGAAGGCGTGGCCCAGAGCTTTGGCCGCGGTGTCACTGTGGTCGCCATTGGCCACGAGATGGGCCACCAGGTCGGAGCAGCGCCGGTGCAAAAGGGCGCCCCGGTGCCAGAAAGTGGTGGACCGCTCGTAGGGGAGAATGTCCATGGCCACCTGCCAGCCCCCGTTCTCCTCGCCGATGAGCCGTTCGGTGGGCACGAACACCTCGTCGTAGTGGACCTCGGCGAAGTCCAGCCGCCCGTGCATGGTCTCGATCGGGCTGTAGGTGATGCCGGGAGAGTCCACGTCTACCAGCAGGGCGGTGATTCCCCGGTGGGCGCTGTTGGGCTCGCCGGTGCGGGTGAGAAGCACGCAGCGCTGGGCGTACTGGATGAAGCTGGTCCAGATCTTCTGCCCGCTCACCAGCCAACCGCCGTCGGTCTTGGCCGCCCGGCACGACAGGGAGGCCAAGTCGCTGCCCGCATCGGGCTCGGAGAATCCCTGGGACCACATCTCGTCACCCCTCAGAAACGGCGGCACCAGGGCGGCGGCAACCTCGGGCCGGGCGAACTCAATCACGGTGGGTACCAGCACCTCGATCATCGTCCAGGGGTTGGGGTCGCACAGCCCTCGCAGGTTTATCTCCTCGCCGACCATGGCCCGCAGCAGCGGCGAGCCGCCCAGCCCGTCTACCGATTCCGGCCATCCGTAGCGCCCGAACCCAGCATCGTAGAGAGACCGCTTTACGTAGGAGTAGTGGGCCATCTGCTCGTCCATCGAGCCAGCGCCCTCGTACGGCGGTGCGAGCTCGTGGGCATTGTCGTCGAGCCAAGCTCCCAAGTCGCGGCGAAAGGTCTCGGGATCCATCACACCGGGGACTACAGGCTGTCGTAGTCCACGACGGCGTCGCAGTCGGGGACCGACTGGCAGGTGAGGATGAATCCCTCCTCCACCTCGTCGGGCTCCAACGCCTCGTTGGCCCGCATGGTGACGCTGCCCTCCTGGAGAAAGGCCATGCAGGTGGCGCAGTTGCCGGCCTCACAGGAGAACGGCGGGTTGAGCCCGGCCCGCCGGGCGGATTCGAGCACCGTGTCGCCCTCGACGTGGTCCATCGTGCGGCGCTGGCCTCTGAAGATGATCGTCAGGCTGGTGGGGCTGCTCACTGGGAACGAGGATGCAGTTGTTTCAGCTCTGCTGCTGGGCCAGTTCGCGGGCGAGGGCGTAAACCCCCTGGTCGTAGGAGAACTCAACCATGTTCCCGTCGGGGTCGCTCAGCATGCAGATGTAGCCGATGGGGGGCGGCATGTCGGTGGGGGGCATGGCCAGGCATCCGCTGGCGCTGCCCTTGGCTGCGGCTTCCTCCACCGCCTCTCGGCTGGTGAGCTCGATGCCCAGATGGGCGAAGGGGGCCAGCTTGGCCATGGGCGAGTCTTTGAACGGGTCGGTCTCGGGGAAGAACTGGGCCAGCACCAGGATGAAGGGCGAGTCGGCAGAGTCGCCGTGGCCCAGCCAAGCCCCGTACCCCATGTGGTCTTCCCGCCGGTCCAGCAGCCGCATCGGGGTGTGGGTGGTGTACCAGTCGATGGTGGCGTCCATGTCGGCCACCCGCAGGGCGATGTGGGTCCAGCGGGCGGCCGGGGGGTGGACGTCGTAGACGGGGTCGTGTTCGGTCACGGCAGCCTTACTCGTCGGTCCAGCCGTCGGGGATCTGGGGGTCGTCGCCGCCCTTGGTCCACAGGATGAGGGTGTTGCCCCACGGGTCTTTGAAGGCGGCGTTGAACCCGTTGAACTCGGCCCAGTAGTGCTCGCGCCACAGCTCGGTGGCCCCTCGGGCCACGGCCCGGTCCATGATGGCGTCGGAGGAGTCGTCGTCGCTCACCAGGATCCAGATCCGCACGGCGCGCCCGTCTTCGGACAGGCCGCGGGGCTCCACGCCGGCGGGGTCGGGATGGGGGCGGGCGTTGGCCGCGTTGTGGATCCCCATGTGCAGGTTGCCGATTTCGCTCTGCGAGCCGTCGTCTAACTGGAAGTTCTGGCCGGGCACGATCCGGTGGAACACACCGGCGGGGCGGGGTTCCACCTCCCAGCCGAACACCTCGTGGTAGAAGACGGCTGACGCCTCGGGGTCATCGGAGGGGAAGTCGACGAAGATGAGAGTGTTTGGATATGTCATCGGTCCTATTTCTACCTGATGTTGTTGGCTATCGCATCGGCCAGCGGGAACAGGGGCGGATACCGGAGCGTTCGATGATGGATTGGGCGGCCTGGCGGACCTCGGTGCGCAGCGAGTCGGTGTCCACGGTTGCGCACTGGCCGTCGGCAATCACGAGGCGGCCGTCTACCAGTACGTCGGTGACCGAGCGGCCTCCGCCTGCCCACACCAGTTGCAGGATCGGGTCGGGGCTGGGTGGCTGCCACTGGATACCGGAACGGTCGATCACCACGATGTCGGCGGCTTTGCCCGCCTCCAGGGAGCCGATTTGGTCGGCCATGCCCACCGCCTCGGCGCCGGCGATGGTCAAGAGCTCGAAGGCGTGATGGGCGCCGAACTCGGTGGGGTCGGCAGCGGCGTCCTTGGCCAACCCGGCGAACAGGGCGGCGGCCCGCAGCGCGTCAATCGCGTCCCCGGCGTTCTCGGTATCGCAGCCCAAGGCCAATCGCCCGCTTCTTCGCCACAGGTCCAGGTGCGCGAAGCGCTCAGTGAGCCCCTGGCCGAGGCGCAGGTAGGCCCACGGGCACGACGCCACCGCGGCGCCCGTGCGCACCAGGGCTTCCACTTCGGCGTCGTCAATGTGAACGGCGTGGCCCACCAGCACATTGGGTCCCAGTACTCCCAAGCGATCCATGTGGACCAGCGGGCGCTGTCTGGTGCGCTCCAGATAGCTGGTGGCGTCGTCGGGGGTGGGGGAGAGGTGGAAGCTGAGCCTACGCCCAGTGGAGCGGGCTAGATCGGCGGCCGCCGTCACCAAATCGTCGGACATCAAGTCGTGGCCCACCAGCGCGACCGACGCCTCCACCAGGCCGCCGGGGGGATAGCGCTCGATGAGGTCTCGCTGGGCGTCGATCACGTCGCTTACCGGGCCGGACTGGGGCAGACCATCGGCGTCCGACCCCCAGCGGGCGACTGCGCCCCGCACGCCCACTTCGGCCATGGCTTGGGCCACTCGGTCGGGGTGGGCCACCGTGCCGGCGTCGATGGTGGTGGTGATCCCGTTGGCCGCGGCCTCTACCAAACCCAGGGTGGCGGACAGCTCGTCGTCGTCGCCGGTGACGTGCTCGTGGACGGGCACGATCCACTCGAAGATGGCCGCACCGGGGGACAGGTCGTCGGGGATGGCCGAGGCCACCAGCCGGTCAGCGGTGAGGTGCTGATGGGCGTTGACAAACCCGGGCACCACCAGAGAATCGGCCGACCCCCGCTCGGGAGCGCCGGGATAGCGCGCCCTGATGTCGTCGGCCTTGCCCACCGCGGAGATCTTGCCGTTGGCCACCGCCACCGCGCCGCCGGAGATGATGGTGCGGTCGGCATCCATGGTTGCGATGTCGCCGGTGATCACCCAGTCGGCGCGGGATACTGGTGCGCCAGCGGTATCCGCCATGGAACACGAGGCTACCGGCGAGCAGTAGCCGGTGCCGCCCTTGGTGTTACGGCTTGAGCACGGTGAGGGGGAGTACGCAGATGCCGTCGGGGCGCTGGTAGGCGGGGCCGGTGGCAGTGACCACTATGAGCCGGGCCGGGGCCTGGGTTCGTCGGAGGTCTATCGTCGTGCTGAAGCGGAGCAAGGCGCGGGCAGCCTTCTCGACCGCGGCGGCGCCTCCGAGTTTGACCTCGATGGCGCACCACTGCCCGCTGGGGAGCGTAACGATCAGGTCGACTTCGAGGTTGTTGCTGTCTCGATAGTGCGATAGAGCGGCCCGGTTGGCCTGGGCGTAGACCTGCATGTCGCGGATTGCCATCGACTCGAAGAAGCGCCCGGCGAAGCGGAGGTCGCGCATTGCGGCGTCCACATTGAAGTCGAGGGCGGCTGCGGTCAGCGAGGGGTCGGTCATGTGGATTTTCGGCGACTTGCGGGCTTGGGCTCTGGAAGCCAGGTGCGGCCTCCAGGCGGGTATCTCCTCCACCACGAAGAGGCGTTCCAGCGCCGACAGGTAGGCAGCCACCGTGCGTCTCTCCAGAGGGGCGTCCCCTGCTTCAGAGGCTGTGTCGTCGGCCAGGGTTGCGTGTCTGACCTCGGTGGCCACGTTGCGGGCCAGCGAGGCCATGAGTCGGCTCACCTTTGTCGGGTCGCGCTCGGTACCGTCCACCCTGGGGACGTCGGTGCGGGCGATTTCTCCGAGATACGACCGGGAGGCGTCGAGCGCGGCCTGTGTACTGGCGTCTCGCAGCTGCGGCCACCCTCCCCGGCAGGCCAGCGAAAGCACGTCGCCCAGAGAATATCCGGGGTCGGGTGCCGCGCATTGCCCACCGTCGAGAAGCTCGCCCAGCGACACTGCTCCGTTGGACTCCCCCGACTCGAAAAGGCTCATGGGCCGCATTCGCACTCGCATGACCCTGCCGGCGCCGGAGTGGCGGGTGATGTCGTCGGGCGGGTCGGCGGAACCGGTGAGGATGAACTGGCCCCGCAGCCCCCTTGAATCGCAGGCCCGCCTCATCGGGTTCCACACCGCGGGGACGAGCTGCCACTCGTCGATCAACAGCGGCGGTTCGCCTTCCAACAATGCATCGGGGGCCATTCCTGCGGCCAGAGCATCGCCGATGCGCTCGTCGAGGTACACCGAGCTGTTGGCGAGCCTTTGGCCGGTCCAGGTTTTGCCGCAAGCCCTTGGGCCTTCTATAAGAACTGCTGGCATGGCCGCGAGTGCGGCGCGCATCTCAGAGTCGACCACACGATCCAGATAGTTTCTCGGCTGGTAATCAGCTTCCGTCGGCATGCTGCGCTTCCGTTGCTAAATGTATTTCCACGCCTCTAAGAGGCCCGACAACCATCATACGCCACTATACTGGCCATCCATTAGCCACTTTGATGGATGTTGATAAGCCAGTAGAGGGGGAGCGACTGGGGCCAAGCAGCTCTTTCCACGCTATCGGAGGTGTGTTGGATTCGTCGGGGATAGCATCGTTCCATGAGCGGAAACGGCGCTTCCAACAAGCTCGTCGGCCAGCCCGCACTGGACCACCAGTGGTATCCGATCGCCCTTGTCGAAGGCATCGCCCCGGGTCCGGTAGGGATCCAGGTGCTGGGTCGCCGATATGTGCTGTGGCGCTCCGACGATGGTTCGCTCAGCGCGGCCCCCGACCGCTGCCCCCACCGCGAGGCCCCGCTGTCGGAGGGGCGAATGGTGGACGGCTGCGTGGAGTGCCCCTACCACGGGTGGCGTTTCGGCGCTGGGGGCCGGTGCCAACTGGTGCCGTCGTCGCCACCGGGAACCCCGGTGCCCCCCAAGGCCCACTTGGATCTGGTCAATGTGGAGGAGCGCTATGGCCTGGTGTGGCTGTGCCCGGGCAAGCCCCTCGGTCAGATCCCGGAAATCCCCCAGGAGGACAACCCCGAGTTCCGCCGGCTCAATACGCCATTCCAGCAGTGGGCGGTGTCGTCTACCCGGATCACCGACAACTTCATGGACTTCTCCCACTTCCCGTTCGTCCACACCGCCACCTTCGGATTGGCCCAGGAGACGGTGATACCCCCCTTGGAGATGGGCGACCTGCCCGACGGCTATAGGGGCTACGTCTACGAGGTGAACGCCAACAACACCAGCGATGCGGGCCAAACCACCACCGGCCAAGACGACGACGTGCTGCACCGCCGCATGACCACCGGCTACGTGCTGCCGTTCTCAGTGCGCAGCACCATCGCCTACGAATCCGGCCTCGAGCACATACTTCTGCTGCTGACCACCCCGATGGACGACGTGAACTCGCTGTTCAACTTCGTGGTGTGGCGCAATGACGACTTCTCGGTGCCCGCCGAGGAGATCATGCAGTTCGACCTGGCCATCGGCGCCGAAGACAAGGCCATGCTCGAAAAACTCGAAGGCGTCCTCCCCATGGACCTAACCGCCACCGTCAGCGTCCAATCCGACCGCCCCTCAGTCGAATGGCGCCGCAGCCTCGCCGCCCTCCTCGCCGAAGGCGGCGCCTCTTAGCGGGAGTCGATCACCATTCCTGGCGTGGCGCCTTCGAGGTCGGTGCCGTTTTGGCGGGTGGGGGTGCCGTTTACCCAAATGTGCTCGATGCCTTGGCTGCGGGCGATGAGTCGGTCGCCGTCGGCGGGGAAGTCCCATGCTCGTTCGGGGTGGGTCTCGCCCACGGTGTCGGGGTCGAAGGCCACCAGGTCGGCGGCCTTGCCCTCCTCGATGGTGCCCCGGTCGGCTAGTCCCCACAGGGCAGCGGGTTGGCCGCTCATCCGCCACACCGCCTGCTCCAGGGTCATGGCCTGCTCCTCGCGCACCCAATAGCGCAGGGTGTAGCTCGGATAGCAGGAGTCGCACAGCATGTCGACGTGGGCCCCGGCATCGTGGGCGCCGAGAACGGTGCGGGGATCGGTAACCAGTTCGGTCAGCTCGGCCTTGTCGGTGCGGGGCAGGTTGCGGAACCGGGTGGCCAGTCCGTCTTCCAGGGCCAAGTCCAGCATCACCTCCAGCGGGTGGCCGCCCCGGGCCGC
>JAJEDQ010000244.1 GCA_022821445.1 Acidimicrobiia bacterium
GACTCCTCACCGAGCCCGCTGGTTGTGCCGGTGATCATGAAGACCTGGCCCGACAGGTCAAGCCCGTCAACGACCTCTTGGGCGGTGGACTCTCGACTGAATGAACTCATGCTGCGGCCTCCTCGTCGACACCGGCAAGATAGTTCGCGGCGGGAGAAGCCGCCGATCAGTCCTCGAGGTCTTCGATGCTGCGGGGCCAGTCGTTTTTGAGGAGGCGGGATAGGGAGCGGTCGGCGAGGATGCGGCCTTCGGTTTGGCACTGGGGGCAGTAGTTGACCTCGTTGTCGGCGTACACGATGCGCTGGACCGGGACCGCGCACACCAGACAGGGTTGGCCGTACTTGCCGTGGACGGCCATGTCGTCGTGGAAGGCGGTGACCTTGTCGGGGAAGCCGTCGCCCACTGCTTGGCGATGGCGCTCGGTCCAGTCAACCAGCGTGGTTTGAGTGGCCTCGTAGAGTCGGGCGACCTCGTCGTTGTCGAGATTTCCGGTGCGTTGCACCGGGGACAGTCCGGCGTGGAACAGGATCTCGTCGCTGTAGGCGTTGCCGATGCCGCTGAACACAGTGGGATCACAGAGGGCGCGCTTGAGGGTGCGGTTTCGGCCGGTAAGGGCGTCGCGGAACTCAGCCTCGTCCACTTCCAGTGGTTCTACCCCGCCCCGATCGTGGTGCTCAACCAGCGCGTCGGCCCCCCGGACCAGCCACAGCGACGCCTTCTTGCGCTTGCTGGCTTCGGTGAGCACCAAAGTGCCGTGGTCGAAATCGAAGGCGGCCAACCCGATTTTCCCCGGTGGCTTGGCCTCCACCTCATTCCGCCACCGCAACCGCCCCGCCACCATCAAGTGGATTACTAGGAACAACTCATCAGCCCCACTCAGTTCCAGCACCAGCCGCTTGCCCAACCGCTGGGTGCTGACCATCGTTCGCCCCTCAGCCTCGCTGATCGGTGGATCAAACGTCTGAAGCAGGCTGATCCCGAATATTCGGATCTTGCGCAGCTCCCGCCCCACCACATACCGGTTAAGCGCCTCCAGATAAACCACCACATCAGGCAGCTCAGGCATTTCAGCAATGCCGTTCTGACTGGCCCATCAGCCAGAGACTACGGCTTGGGCTCAGGGTTCGTAGCGGTAGCGGATGGGGCATTGATCGACATGGTTGACCATGACTCGAGGCAGCCAGTGAGGTTCGGCGGCGAGCTCGAGGTCGCGGGTGTGGCGAGCGATGACCGCGGCGGTTTCTTGGAGTTCGGCCCGGGCGAGTGCCTGACCAAGACAGAAGTGCGGACCCATGCTGAAGGTGAACGACCAAATCGTCGGGTCGCGGGTGATGTCGAATCGGTCAGGATCGGAGTAGCGGGACGGGTCGCGGTTGGGACCGCCGATGATGATGCTGAGCGGCTCGCCAGCCTCAAAGTGAAGCCCCGCGGCCTCCGCGCTGGCGTTTGCCTTGTTGCCGCTGGGGTAGAACGCGGGCCGGTAGCGGAGCACCTCCTCCACCGCACCGCGTTTGAGCCCTGTATTCAAGGCCCTCGTTCTCAAACTCTGGGCGCTTTTTGATCTCCTCGGCATCCGACCAGCGCAGAATCGCCTTCATGCCATCGGGGGTTACGGCGGTGCGGTGATTGTCCCGGAGTTCGGCTATGACCGGATATGGATCAGCCCAGTAGGAATCGTCATCGAGCGGAATGACCGACGCGGCAGCAACTGGCACCCGCGGGATACTAGGGCAATGCGATGAAGGGCCAAGTGGGCGATGGCGGCGGGGCATATGCCGAACAGGAGGGTGGCCGCCGCGGTGAGGGCGAAAGCCTCTACCTCAGATCAATTGTCCGATGTCGAAAACCGGCATTCAGGTATCGACGTTTCGCGCAGTAGGCTAACCGACGAAACGCGCAGTAGGGGTATCGACGTTTCGCGCAGTAGACTAACCGACGAAACGCGCAGTAGCAGTTGCGTAGGCTTGGGAGGAAACAGGCTTTGAACAGGGATGACGACATGGTACTTGATGAGCGTATGAGGCGTCTCGAAGGGCCGCTCCGCCAGGCATTATCTGCCTTTCGTGCCGTCGTGGTCACTGGGCCTCGTCAAGCAGGAAAAACCACCCTGGTGCATAAAGTCGTGGGAGATGCCGGAACTTTCGTCCGGCTCGACCGCCAGCCAACTCTGCAAGCGGTGTTGGCCGACCCTATGGCGGCGGCCACCCAGGGGACGCCGCCGCGAGCCTTCGACGAAGTGCAACGAGGCGGCGATCCGCTGATCCGGGCGATCAAGGTCGTACTTGACGACAACCGGGATCCTGGCCAGTTCCTTTTGAACGGCTCGGCCGACTTCCTCACCACGCCGATTCTCACCGAGTCCTTGGCGGGGCGGGCTGTTTTCTTGGAACTGTGGCCCTTCACGCAAGGGGAGATCGAAGGCCATCCCGACCGGTTCCTCGAACGGGCCTTCAACAACGCTGAGCAGCTTCTGAGTGCTGGGCTCTCGCCGGAATCTCCTGGCGACTATCTGACCCGAATTTGCCGGGGAGGATTCCCCGAAGTGATCGCCTTATTGCGAGATCGCGACGGAGGCGAGATCGACCTCATCGCCGAGGCTGCCGACGGACGCGTCGTCGCTGTGGAAGTCAAGGCCGCGCAAGCCGTGTCTCCTCGCGACGCCCACCGGCTAAAATGGCTCCGCGCGATCAGCGCCGGGGGCGACATCACGCCGGAGCGGACTGCTTCGGTCAAAAACGCGTCGGCGAGGATGGGGCTGCGGCTCTAGCTACCTTGTCAACGAAAGTGCTACGGGCGTCGTGTGCTCTTTTTGGTGTGTGATGTGTTTAGTCGTTGTCGGTGATGGTGCCTTGTGCTTGGTTGTCGCCCATTGTGGCGTGGGTGGTGTCGAAGAGGCGGAGCCTGAGCTGGACGGTTTCGGTTCCCTCGCCGGGGGTGCGGTCGTCGATGAGCGAGACTCGCACGGTTTTGGAGGTCTCGCCTGGGGCGAAGGTGACGCTGCCCCATTCGGGCTGGAAGTCGGCGTAGGCCGTGGCGGTGCGGCCCCACATGGAGTAGTAGACGGTGATCGTGGCGGCGCTGGCGGCGCTGAGCTGCACGGTGAAGTCGATGGTTCCGTCGCCCTCTGCGGCGGTGGCGTCGGCGACTGTGATCGTCG
>JAJEDQ010000237.1 GCA_022821445.1 Acidimicrobiia bacterium
CGACACGCCGCGCCGATTTCACCATCGAGGGCATCACCCTGCTGGTGCGCGCCGGAGCCACCCACGCCGACATCCCCATCGGCATCATCGACGACAACACAGCAGAAGGCCCCGAAACCCTCACCCTCAAACTCAACATCGGCCGCCACTACTTCCTAAACCCCGACCACACCCGACGCCACACCATCACCATCACCGACAACGACTAGCTGTTGTAGGCAGTCTCAGCATGCAGCGACTGGTCTAGGCCGACGCTCTCTTCCTCGGCGGAGGCCCGGATACCCATGGTGCGGTGGAGCACGATGGCGATGATGTAGGTGGCCACGAAGCAGTACGCCATGACCGCCACGATGGAGATGATCTGGTTGGCCAGCAGCTCTCCGCCGCCGAAGAACACTCCGTTGATGAAGTCGGCGCCTTCGATGGCCCCGGAGTTGGCGAAGAAACCGATCAGCACGCCGCCGATGATGCCGCCGAACATGTGGATGCCAACCACGTCGAGGCTGTCGTCGTACTTGTAGCGAAGCTTGAGCCCAATGGCCAAAAAGCACATCACTCCGGCCGCTGCGCCGATCACGATGGAGGACATGGCCCCCACGAAACCGGCTGCGGGGGTGATGGCCACCAGCCCGGCCACAATGCCCGAGGCCATGCCCAGCGCGGTGGGCTTGCCGTCTTTGACGGTCTCGGCCACCATCCACGCGCACAGCCCGGCGGCCGCGGCCAAAAAGGTGGTCAAAAAGGCATGGGAAGCGGTGGCATTAGAGGACAGCGCCGAGCCGGCGTTGAACCCGAACCAGCCGAACCACAAGATGCCGGCGCCCAGCAGCACCAGCGGCAGATTGTGGGGGAAGTCCACGTCGCGGGGCCAGCCCTTGCGAGGGCCGAGGACAAGAACCAAGGCCAGGGCAGCCGCACCGGCGTTGATGTGGATGGCCGTACCACCGGCGAAGTCGTGGGCCGGGAGATCCGCAATCCAGCCTCCGCCGCCGTAGATCCAATAGACCACCGGCGAGTACACCGCAAACGACCAGACCGGCACGAAGACGGCCCAGGCGGAGAACTTCATCCGTCCAGCCACCGCACCAGAGATGAGCGCAGGCGTGATGGCGGCAAAGGTCATGCCGAACACGAACTCCCGCTTGGCCACCATGTCGTCAACCCCGTTGAGCCAAGCGGCGTCGAAGTCGCCGAACAGCGGGAAGCTCCAGTCGCCGGAGGCGAATCCATAGCCGGCCACCGCCCACAGAATGGGGATGATGCCCAGGCAATACAGGTTCATGTTCATCATGTTGAGCACGTTCTTTGTGCCCACCATGCCCCCGTAGAACAGGGCCAGGCCCGGCACCATGAACAAGACCAGCGCTGCGGATACGAGTACCCATGCGGTATCAGCGTCCATCACTACTCCCCGTGCATTGACGGCTATCACGCCTGTTGGAACCGCCAGTATGCCAGGTTGAGCCGAGCCGGTTTCGATCTGCCTTCTTGCTGGTCAGCCGTGGCGTTGGCGGTGTACGAAGGCCTTGGCCGCCCCCCATGTCAGGCCCGGGGCCTGGAGATCGGGGTGGATGTCGCTGAACGACACCGGGGCCAGGTTGTAGACGTCGTCGGGGAACCGGTCGATGGCGAAGTCGTCCCGCTCCACTGGGCTTGCGCCGGCGGCGCTCAGCACCTCGGTGGGGTAGCGAACTGCCCGGCGCAAGACGGCCATGGGGTTTTCCCGCTGATCGTCGATGTCGGCGGCCAGCAGCCGGGCCACCTTGCCGCCTACCTCGGTCGCTGCTGCCGCCCCGGCGGCCTCGGCGGCTTGTCGGTGGTGGGGCCCCATATCGGGCAGTCGGCTCTCCACCGCGGAGACCACCCATCCGGGCAGGGCCTGCACGATGCCCTCGGCCAATTGCCGGGCGCACTCGGCGAGCTGGCGTTCAGCGGCGAGCAATTCGGCGTCGGTCAACGGCGCGGGGCTGAAAGGCCGACGTCTACGGCCTTGCCCAGGGCTGAGTTCAGATTGCCGGAGCGGAGGCCCTCCAGATCCAGGGTGGCGTACCGGTAGCCGGCTTGGCGCATCGCATCCACCACCTCGGCGCGTCGGGCAACCACATCGGCCAGGCGTGCTTCGGGCACCTCTATGCGGGCCAGGTCTCCATAGTGGCGCACCCGAAGCTCGGCGAAGCCCAAGCGCCGCAGGGCGGCTTCGGCGTCGCCCACCGATGCCAGCGCCCCCAACGTGACCGGCGTGCCGTAGGGTATCCGCGAGGCCAGGCAGGGTGCCGCAGGCTTGTCCCAGGTTCGCAAGCCCAGCCGCCGCGACCACTCCCGCACATCGGCTTTGGAGAATCCGGCATCGACCAGGGGGAAGACCGCTCCTCGCTCGGCCGCTGCCCGCTGGCCCGGGCGGTGGTCCCCCAAGTCGTCTGTGTTCACCCCCAGGGCCACCACAGCCGAAAGGTCGGAGGCCAAAGGCATCACCGCATCCATGAGCGCGTCTTTGCACCAGTAGCACCGGTCGCCGTCGTTGGCCACGTAGGCGGCCTGTCCCATCTCGGCGGTCTGCACTTCACGCCATTGCAGCCCCCATTCGGCCGCCAACGATGCGCAGTCGTCCCGCTCGGCGCGGGCCAGCGAGGGCGACACCGCGGTAACGGCCGTGGCCCGCTCGCCCAGAACGTCGTGGGCCACCCAGGCCAGCAGTGAGGAGTCGGCCCCCCCGCTGAAAGCCACGACAACCCGCCCCAGCTCTCCCAGGCTGCTCCGAAGCTGCTCCATGTCGCCCGCGCTGCCGTTGTTGCCGTCTGCTGAGTCGCCCGCGCCGCCGCTGCTGCTGCCGCTTGCCATGTCGCCCACGCCACCATTGTTGCCGCCTGTCAAAGCGCCTGTGAAACCTAGCGGCATTGGCCGGGGGCCGAATAGCCAACCGCTAACGTGTCGGGTGATGCGCAGAGGGGTTGTGCTGGTCGGGGTGGCGCTCATTGTGCTGGCGGCGTGGGCCGCTCCGGGCCTCGCCCAGGATGAAGGCGAACCCGACCAGTCAGAGCCGACGGTGCTGACGGGAACCCTCCGACTGGGCTTCGACCAGTTCTTCGCCGGTGTCGAGATAACCGCGGCCGATGAGTCGGGTACTCGGGTGGGCCAGGTCACCACCGACCAAGACGGGCGCTGGACCATCGAGGTGCCCGCCGCGGGCGACTATCTGGTGACACTGAACGAGCAGACCCTTCCCGAGGGCATAAGCCTGCGAGAGGGGCACCAGTCCACAACCGAGGCGACCGTGTTGCAGGGCGCCTCCAGGGCCGTTGTGTTCGCGGTGGGCGAAGCCCCCAAGGGCACGCCATTCGGCGAGAGGGCCGCCCAGACTGTTTTCAACGGCCTCAAATTCGGCCTCATCATCGCCATGAGCGCCATCGGCTTGTCGCTCATTTACGGCACCACTGGGCTTGTCAACTTCGCCCACGGCGAGTTGGTGACATTTGGAGCGGTTATCGCCTGGTACTTCAACACCTCGTGGGGCGGTCTGAACCTGGTGCTGGCCGCCCTGGCCGCCATGGTGGTGTGCGGACTGCTGGGCGCCGGGATGGAGACCGGCCTGTTCCGACCATTGCGGCGCAAACGGCTCTGGATTTTCCAGCTCTTGGTTGTCACCATCGGCCTCTCCTTGCTCGGTCGCCAGCTCATCCAGCTCTTCTTCGGCCCCGAGCCCCTTCCCTACACCGACTTCCAGGTGCAACAGCGGTGGGAGTTCGGACCCTGGGCGGTCACCCCCAGAGAGGTGGTCACGGTGGTGGCCATCATCGCGGTGCTGGTGGGGGCGGGTTTGGTGCTCCAGTTCTCCCGTTTTGGCAAGGCCACCAGGGCCGTGTCGGACAACCCCGGCCTGGCTGAGGCCTCGGGCATCAACGTGAACCGGGTTGTGTTGTGGGTTTGGGTGCTGGGGACGACGCTGGCGGGGCTGGGAGGCGTGTTCCAGGGGTTGGACACCGACATCGACCCGTTCTTGGGCTTTCAGCTCCTGCTGCTGATTTTCGCCGGGGTGGAACTGGGAGGGTTCGGGACCGCCTTCGGGGCTCTGGTCGGATCGCTCATCATCGGCATGTCCACGGAGGTGAGCACTCTTTGGATATCACCCGAGCTCAAGTTCGTCGTGCCGCTAGCCGCGCTCATCGGCATGGTGCTGCTCCGTCCCCAGGGCCTTTTCGGCATAAAGGCGCGGGTGGGCTAGGTGGATTTCAGGTCGAAGCCGTCCGGGGGCGATTAGGTGGATTTCAGCATCATCTTCGGCAACGCGGCCCGGGCCGCATTCGGCCCCGAGGCAGTGATATTGGCGCTGGCCGCCATCGGCTTGAACGTACACTTCGGCTACACCGGCCTTTTGAACATAGGCCAAGTGGGGTTCCTGCTGCTGGGGGCCTACGGCACCAGCGTCTCGGTGGCCACTTTCGGCTGGTCGCTGTGGGCCGGGGTGGTGGTGGGCCTCTTGCTGTCGGTGGCGTTTGCGGTGGCGCTCGGCATTCCCACGCTGCGCCTGAACACGGTGATGTTCGCCATGGTCACCATTGCCGCTGCGGAGATCATACGGATTCTCATCGGCTCTACCGATGCCATCGGCCTCACCGGGGGGCCGCTCAGCGTGAGCTTCGACGCCGGCGCGTTCTACGACCTGAACCCGTATCCCGACGGGCCTCACGACCGCTACGGCATAGGAACCTTCGAGTTCACCGGCCAGCAGCTCTGGGTGATCACTGTGGGCTGGCTGTTGGTGGCGCTGGTCACCGCCGGGGTGGTCATGCTGGTGAGAAGCCCCTGGGGGCGGGTGCTGAAGTCGATCAGAGAAGACCAGGACGCTGCTCGCAGCCTGGGCAAGAACGTGTTCTCCTACAAGATGCAGGCCCTGGTAATCGGCGGCGCGATAGGCGGGATGGGAGGGGTGATCGACGCCATCAAGACCTCCGGGGCAGACCCCAACGGATTCCGGCCCCAGGTGACCTTCTTCGCCTATACCGCCCTCTTGCTGGGCGGCTCGGCCACCTACCTGGGCCCGGTGCTGGGCGCGGTGCTGTTCTGGTTCCTGCGGGAGTGGATCGAGTCGTTCCTGCGCCAGATTGTCGAAGAAGCCTGGCTGCCCGATGTGGTGGCCGAATTCTTCGACGGCGCCGAAGGGGTAATCAGTGTCGCCATGGTGGGCGTGGCGCTCATTCTGCTGATGCTGCTCAGGCCTCAGGGAATAGTCGGCAACCGCACGGAGATGCAGCTCGATGCCAGATGAGCTGACCCCGCAGGCCGACTCGGAACAGCGCGAGGCCGCACTGCCTCCCGCCGACGGCGGGGTGCCTGCCATCGAGCCCGCTCCCGCCGACGGCGGGGTGCCTGCCATCGAGCCCATCTTGACGGTGCCGCATGAGCCGGGCGCTCCAAAGCCTGATCCGATCTTGGAGGTGGACGGCTTGAGCCGCAGCTTCGGCGGCCTGCTGGCGGTGGATGTGGACCACCTGGAAGTGCAGCGGGGGGCCACCACCGCGCTCATCGGGCCAAACGGCGCGGGCAAGACCACCCTGTTCAACCTCTTGAGCGGGTTTGAGCGGGCCGACACCGGGCATTGGTCGTTCAACGGGGAGGCAGTCACCAACCCGTCTGCCGACGGGCTGGCCCGCAAGGGGATGATCCGCACCTTCCAGCTCACCAAATCGCTGGCCAAGCTGACCGTGATCGACAATGTGCTGCTCGGCGCTCCCCGGCAGCGGGGCGAGAAGCTCTGGGCGGCCCCGTTCCCCAACCGGTGGCGATCACAGGAGGAGGCCAACACCGAGCGGGCCGAGGCGCTGCTGGAGAGGTTCAACCTGGCGCACATGCGCGACGAGCTGGCCGGCACATTGTCAGGGGGGCAGCGCAAGCTGCTGGAAGTGGCCCGGGCGCTCATGGCCGACCCTGTCTTGATCATGTTGGACGAGCCCATGGCAGGAGTGAACCCGGCACTGGCCCAGTCGCTAATGCACCACATCACCCAGCTCGTGTACGAAGGGCTCAGCGTGGTCTTCATAGAGCATGCCATGGATGTGGTGACCGGCATCAGCGACTGGGTGGTGGTGCTGGCCCAAGGCCAGGTGATAGCCGAGGGGCCGCCCTGGAAGGTGATCCACGACGACCAGGTGATCGACGCCTACCTGGGGCGGCGCCGAGCGGGGGCGGCGCGGTGAGCGGGTTGACCCCGCTAGTGCGGGCCGACGATGTGGTGGCCGGTTACCTGCCGGGGGTGGACATCTTGAACGGATGCTCGTTGGAGCTGCACACCGGCGAGGTCATCGGGATCATCGGCCCCAATGGGGCGGGAAAGTCCACCTTGCTGAAGGCCATGTTCGGCTTGGTGGAGGTTCGCTCGGGTTCCATCTTCCTCGGCGACGAGGACATCACCGGAGTGGCCCCCTTTGAACTGGTGTCCCGGGGCATCGGCTTCGTTCCCCAGACCGAGAACGTCTTCCCTCGGCTGACCATTCAGGAAAACCTGGAGATGGGGGTCTTCCAGAGGCCCCACACGTTCGAGGAGCGGTTCGAGGCGGTGGCCGAGCTGTTCCCCCTTCTGGCCGAGCGCCGCAGCCATCGGGCCGACGGGCTGTCGGGGGGCCAGCGCCAGATGGTGGCCATAGGCCGGGCGCTGATGATGGATCCCCAGGTGGTGCTGCTGGACGAGCCCTCGGCCGGGCTCTCTCCGGCCTACCAGGACGAGGTGTTCGAACAGGTCACCCGGATTGCTGAGCGCGGCGTGTCGCTGATTCTGGTGGAGCAGAACGCCCGGCGGTGCCTGGAGATCTGCGACCGCGGCTATGTGCTCGACCAGGGCACCAATGCCTATACCGGGACGGGTCAAGAGCTCCTCGACGATCCCAAGGTGGTCAGCCTGTACCTGGGCACCCTTATGGGCGCCTAGTCCTGCATCGCCATCGCTCCGGTAGGGCACTAGCCTCGGCGGGCAGTGGCGATTGGCGAGGCCGGGACAGGCGCTTTGCGCCGGGGCGAGCTGCTTGCCGACCGCGCCATGGTGGGGGCGGTTCTGTGCCGCGCGCTGGCCCGGCGCGTCGACGAGTGGCTCCAGGGCATCTTCTCAGCCGAGGTGGCCGACCCCGAGGGTATCGCGCTGGTGGCCGTGGGCGGGTACGGCCGATCTGAGCTGTGCCCCTATAGCGACATCGACCTGCTGCTGTTGCACCGCGATCGCCCTGACATCGGCGAGGTCGCTCCCCGGCTGTGGTATCCCATCTGGGACGAGGGTCTCAAGCTCGGCCATTCGGCGCGAACACCTCGGGAGACCCGGGATTTGGCCAAGACCGACCTGGACACGGCCACATCGCTGCTGGATGCCCGCCATATAGCGGGCGATGCCGACCTGACTGCCGATCTGACTGCCGACAACGCCAGCCAGTGGCGTCGGAGCGCCCGGCGGTGGCTCCCCTTGCTGGCCCAGCGGGTGGCTGAGCGCCATCGGCGCTGCGGCGAGGTGGCGTTCAAGCTGGAGCCCGACCTCAAGCAGGGGCGGGGAGGGCTGCGAGACGTGCATGCGCTTCGGTGGGCCGAAGAGGGCGTGTTCGAGATGGACGAAGCCGACAGCCGCGAGCTGCGGGCCGACTACGAGGTGATCCTGGCTGCTCGGGTCGAGTTGCACCGCACCACCGATCGCCCCGGCGACCAGCTTCTGCTCCAAGAGCAGGATGGGGTGGCCGCCGCGCTGGACTATGCCGATGCCGATGAGATGATGGGCGCCGTTGCCAGCTCGGCCCGGTCGATTGCCTGGCGCAGCGACGAGATATGGGCCTGGCTGCGAGATTCAGAGCTCCCCCCCGAGTGGCGTCGCCGGCTGCGCCGCCGTACCAGCCGGAACAACACGGAGCTGGATGCCGGCGTGGTGGTGCATGAGGGCCGGGCGGTGCTGGCCGCCGACGCCGATACCGCCGATCCCTGCACTGCTCTGCGCTTGGCCCGGGCGGCTGCCGCCCATGGGCTGCGTATGGACCGCAACAGCCTGGAGCGCCTTCAGGAGCAGATGGCCCCCATGCCTGACCGGTGGCCCGACGAAGCCCGCAAGGCATTCGTGGACACACTGTTGACCGGCGCCGCCGCCCCACCGGTGATCGAGGCGCTGGATCAGATGGACCTGTTCGTGCGCATCCTGCCCGAGTGGGCGCCCAATCGCAGCCGTCCCCAGCGCAACGCCTACCACCAGTTCACCGTGGACCGGCACCTGTGTGAAGCTGCCGCCTTGGCCGCCGATCTGGTCGACCGGGTGGACCGCCCCGACCTGTTGGTGGTGGGGGCACTGCTCCACGACATCGGCAAGGGCTATCCCGGCGACCACACCGAGGTGGGCATGGAACTAGTGGCCGAAATCGCCCACCGGATGGGGTACCCGCCCACCGACGTGGACGTGCTGGTGGCCATGGTGGAGCACCACCTGCTGCTGCCCGACGTAGCCACCCGGCGCGACCTGGAAGATCCCGACACCATCGCGGAGGTGGCCCGCCAGGCCCGCTCGATGGAGACCCTGCGCCTGCTGGGGGCGCTCACCGAGGCCGATTCGGTGGCCACCGGCCCTTCGGCGTGGAGCGCGTGGAAGGCCAGCCTGGTACGCGAGCTGGTGGCCCGCTGCGCTCATGTGATGGAGGGCGGCGACATCGACGAGATCACGTCGAGGTTCCCCACCCCCGAGCAGCGGGGGATGATGGAGGCCGGCGAGCGATTGGTGCTGGGCGAGGGCGACACCCTGTTGGTGATCGCCCCCGACCAGCACGGCATGTTCTCCCGCGTGGCGGGGGCGCTGGCGCTGAGCGGTCTGCGGGTGCTCCTGGCTGCGGCCCACTCTGAGTACGGGATGGCGCTGGAGCGGTTCCAGGTGGAGAGCAATCTGGGTCTGGAGATCGACTGGCCCCAGGTCACCGCCTATGTGGAGCAGGCCCTTGCCGGCCGATTGGCGATCGAGGCCCGTCTGGCCGAGCGGATCAGCACCTACGAGGTTGAGCCCGACTTCAGCCCCCGGCCGGTTATAGCCCCCAAGGTGAGCATGGACAACGAATCCTCCTCCACGGCCACCATCATCGAGCTGGCCGCCCAGGCCCGCATCGGCCTGCTGAGCCGGGTTACCAGCGCCCTGTCGCAGCTCGGGCTGGACATCCTCAGCGCCAAGGTGCAAGACCTCGGTGGGGATGTGGTCCACGCCTATTACGTGCGCGACGGCGAGGGCAGCAAGGTGACCGATCCAGACCACATCGACGAGATCAATCTGGCCCTTCAGCACGCCATCGATACCTGCTCTACCCGGGTATGAGGGTGGTTGGGACCATCTAGCGGCTATGACTGACGAAGGCCGGGCCGTAGTAGGGGAAGGAGACCTGAGGCGGTGGTCGGAGGCCCTGGCCGGGATCGCCCGCACCGGTCTGGCCTTCACCGACAACAAGTACGAGCAGGAGCGGTTCGAGGAGGTGCTGCATGTGGCCGCCGACATGGCCGCCGCGCTGAGCACGGGCTGGACACCCGACAACTTCGTGGCCGAGTGGATGAAGTCGGTGGGCGACGGTGTTCCCGGCTACGTCACCCCCAAGGTGGCGGTGGGTGCCGTGGTGGGCAACGACGACGGCGAGATCCTGCTGGTGCAGCGGGCCGACTCCGGGGTGTGGCTGTACCCCACCGGCTGGGCCGACGTGGGCTATTCCCCCTCAGAAGTGGTGGTGAAAGAGGTGCTGGAGGAGACCGGCATCGTGTGCGAGGTGGAGCGGCCCATCGCCATCCACGACGGCCTGCGCCGCGGATTCACCACCGTGCCCATGTACTCGATGGTGTTCCTGTGCCGGGCCGTGGGAGGCCAACTCGATCCCCATCCCCTGGAGTGCAGCGACGTTGGATTCTTCGGCCCCGACAACCTCCCCAACGGCGTCCACGGCAGCGACTGGTGGCTGTCCCACTCCTTCGCCGCCATCCGCGGCGACCCCATAGACTTCCTCTTCGACCACCCCCGCACCCCACCCTGGCGCAACGCCTGAGATTGCCCGATAGCCCCGACCCTCCCGACCAAGCTGTCATAGGTCAGGAGTAGGGTGCTCCTCCTGATCGGCGCGGTGAGGCGGCCTGCAAATACCCAAGGAGGCGTAACACAGGTGTTACGGTTAGATTCGGATGGAGTCGAGAGTGTTGTTGAAGGAGTTGGATGAGGCTCGTCGGAGGGCGGGGTTGTCCAAAACAGAGTTGGCTCGTCTGGCTGGGACGCAGCCAGCGGCCGTGCGTCGGCTGTTCTCGGGGAACGGCCACAATCCGCAGATTTCCACTGTGGCTGCCCTAGCTGAGGTTCTTGGGCATGAGGTTCGAGTCGTGCCCAAGTCGAGGGAAGAATTGGCAGCAGCCGCTGAGAGGGCGACGGGAACTGTGCCAGCCGCAGACGAGCTCCGTGGTGTAGAAGGAGGGCCGTTTTCGACGATCTTGGCCGATCCGCCGTGGCGATTTATGAATCGCACTGGAAAGGTGGCGCCGGAACATCGGCGGCTTTCCCGATACGACACGATGACCACTGCGGAGATCCGGGCGCTACCGATATCAGAGGTCGTGACTGAGAATGCCCACCTCTATCTGTGGGTGCCCAATGCGCTCATCTCCGACGGACTCCAGGTCTTGGAGTCGTGGGGCTTTACCTACAAGTCGAACATCGTGTGGGCGAAGCGGCGCAAGGACGGCGGACCGGACGGACGAGGTGTGGGTTTTTACTTCCGTAACGTGACCGAGCTGATTCTGTTCGGAGTGCGAGGCAGCATGAGGACGTTGCCCCCCGGCCGTCGCCAAGTGAACATGATCGAAACCCGTAAGCGTGAGCACTCCCGCAAGCCGGATGAGCAGTACGACATAATCGAAGACTGCTCTCCCGGCCCCTATCTGGAACTGTTTGCCCGCTACTCCAGGCCAGACTGGGTGTCTTGGGGTCTTGAAGCCGACGAGGAGGTCACTCCGCGAGGCCAGCTCTACCCTGCCTACAGCTGAACTGGCGAGCCTTCTTGCGGCTAGTTGCCTGCAACCGGGGGCATGAGATCGAAGGCCTGGATGCGGATCTTGTCATAGAACGGTTTGGCCTCGTTCCAGGACTCGTAGGATCCCCGCCAAGTTGTTCTTAGTTCCTCTGCCTCATCCAGCTTCTCCCGGACTTTGTAAGCGAGTTCAATTCCCTGGATTCGCTCAGGGCGGATTCCAATGAGAAGCAGCGGACATTCACCTCCGCCGCCTAGGTTGACCCGTGGTACCAGCTTGTCCCAGTGGGTGGTTGACGTTCCATACTTGAATCCACCGTCCTTGCTTCGGATGACTCCAGAGATGAGATCCTGAAGATCGGCGCTTCGAGTGACGATCACTCCTACAGCGATCGCTCCCTCATGGTGCAGCGCTTGGAAGTTGATGAGGTCTCGGTCGAAAAAAGGGTCTTTATTGTTCCACTCCATCTCGACGGCTATTCCAGGTAGCGGCTGCTTCAAGGAGCCGAGGCCGAACATGTCGATCTCGTGGCCCCTGACCTTGGAGACGGGAGCCACATTCCCCTCGAACCCAAGGGCCTTCTCGATGGTTATGTTCTGTTTCCCCCAGACGGTCTGCCCAGCTTCTTGTTGGTCGGCCAAAGACTGGTCGAACCGTGCGACGAAGACTGTTCTACCGCCGCCGCCTGATCTCAGCTCATCAAGGGTTGGCTTAAATTGCTCCAGTGCCCTCGTCAGGTCGCGGAATCGGCCTGGGAACGCCTCTTTGAGGATCACGTCAGCGTAACGGGTTGCCTTGTAGTCGTACCCTTCCGGAAGACCGCTGACCGTGATGTCTCGGACTTGACCTGCGAGATCTGCGACATCGTCTACCTCGGGAACACCTTCATCGTATTGTTCCACAGGGCAGATGGTAGTCAGCTGGGCTGGTCGCGGAGGAACTGCTCTATTTGGTCTACGAACTCGCCGGGGTCGGTGGAGCGCATCTCCTCTATCTCGCCGTTCTCTTCGGCTTCCCGATCGAAGGCGCTCTCCAGCTCGGCGATGTACTCGGACGTTTCGTCGGCCTGGTCGGCTAGTTCGGAAACGTGCCGCTCGTAGCCTTCGGCCATCTCCTCGAGCTCCGAGGTGTCGGGGGAGAGGTCCAACAGGGTTCCCAGCCTCCGCACCAGAGCCAGGGAGGCCTTGGGGGAGGGAATCTCGGAGGCGTAGCCCGGCACCGCGGCCCACAGTGAGGCGGTGTTCAGACCGGCGGTGGCGCAGGCATTGTGGAGCACTCCAACGATGCCGGTCGGTCCCTCGTAGCTGGATGTGGTGAGGCCGAGTTGGGCGGCCATCTCGGGATCGTCGCTGCTTCCGTATATAGGGGTGGGCCGGGTATGGGGAACGTCGGCCAGAAGCGCTCCGAGGGTGATCACCAGCGGGCTGTCGAGCCATTTGGCCATGTCCACGATCTGTTGGGCGAAGGTGGGCCACTTGAGCTGGGGCTCGGCGCCCACCAACAAGGCCACCTCGGTGTCGGCGCCGTCGGACGTGTCGGCGCCGTTGACCGTGGCGGCCAGCAGGTCGTTGCTGGGCCAGATCAGCGATCGGGAGCCGTCGTCCTCCAAGCGGAGATGGGGGCGGGTGTCGGCGAAGTCGTAGAACGGCTCGGGGTCGAGACTGGCCACCTCGGTTGTGGCCCAGCGGCTGGCCAGCCAGGCCAGGGCGCCCGAAGCTGCGTCGCCGGCGTCGTTCCAACCAGTGAAGGCAGCCACCAAGGCCGGCCGGTTGCGAGGAGATTCATCCACCCAGCTGATCAGCGCCACCCGCCCAACCTATCGCCCCGCGCGGAGGAACCTCATCTCGCGCCGGTAGTCTCGCCCCATGGCGGTTGAGATCACCGAAGCAACCGAGGCCACCGCCGAGCTGGTGGAGGCGTTCGAGCGGCTAACTCCTCAGCTCTCGTCGTCCAACCCGCCGCCCTCGGCCGAGGCCCTCTCCGCCATCGCCTCCTCCGACGCTACCCGCCTGCTGGTGGCCCATGCTGATGGCGACATCGTCGGCAGCCTCACCCTGGTGCTGGTGCGCATCCCGACAGGGCTGCGGGCCATCATCGAAGACGTGGTGGTGGACGAGCGGTCTCGCGGCCAGGGGGTGGGCCGGATGCTGAATGAGGCTGCGCTGGAATTGGCTCGTGCCACTGGCGCGGTGACCGTGGACCTGACCTCCCGACCAACCAGGGAAGCGGCCAACCGCCTCTATCTGAACCTTGGCTTCGTGGTGCGAGACACCAACGTGTATCGCTACCAACTCTGAGTTGAACCAGCGGAGAGAAGCTAGCTGCCGTTGCCGTTGCCGTTGCCGTTGCCGTTGCCGTTGACGCTGACGGGGACTTCGTTGGGGAAGTGGCAGGCCACGAAGTGGTCGGGGGCGATCTCCCGGAGCTCAGGCTCCTCTTCTGAGCACAGATCCTGCACTTTCTCGCACCGGGTGCGGAACCGGCAGCCTGAGGGGGGATTTATGGGGGAAGGCAGCTCCCCGGCGATCTGCCGGTCGGATACCGGGTGATCAGGGTCGGGCTCCGGGATGGAGGCCAGCAGCACGTCGGTGTAGGGGTGGGCGGGGTGGGCGTAGAGCGTGTCGGGCCCGGCCACCTCGCACACCTTGCCCAGATACATCACCACTACCCGGTCGGACACGTTCTTGACCACGGCCAGATCGTGGGCGATGAACACCAGAGTCAGCCCGTAGCGCTCCTTCATCTCCTCCAGGAGATTCAGGATCTGGGCCTGCACCGACACGTCCAGCGCCGACACCGGCTCGTCGCAGATGATCACCTTGGGATCGAGCACCAGGGCCCGGGCGATGCAGATGCGCTGGCACTGGCCCCCGGAGAACTGGTGGAGGCGGCGGTCGGAAACCACCTCGGGATCGAGCCCCACGGCGTCGAGCACCTCGTTCACCTTCTGGACGGCCGTGTCTCCCGCATCGTTGTGCCAGATGGACAGGCCCTCGGCCACGATGTCCTTCACCTTGCGCCGGGGGTTCAGCGACGAGATCGGGTCTTGGAAGATCATCTGCATCCGGGTGCGGGTGCGGCGCAGATCCTCCTTGGACAACTCCGTCATCTCCACGCCGTCGAATCGCACCGATCCCGCCGTGGGAGAGGGCAACTGCATCATCGCCCGTCCGGTGGTGGACTTGCCGCAGCCCGACTCGCCCACCAAGCCCAGGGTCTCCCCTTCGAGGATGTCGAAGCTGATGCCCGACACGGCGTGGACCACGGCCCGGCGCCCGGCGGGAAACTCCATCACCAGATCCTCGACGGAAACCAGGGCTTCGGTGCCCCTCATATGGACTTTGCCAGTTCCAGCCATTAGTGAGTCCTCCTCGAGATTGCGATTGCCGGGCTAGGAGACCGCGGCGGCGGTCAGGTCGAGACCGGCGGCGGTGATTCCCGTTGCCTGGTTGGCGGCCAGTGCTTCGGCGTTTTCTGTTGATCCCACCGGGTAGAAGCAGGCTTGGCGGTGTCCGGTCTGGCCAGTGTCGAACAGGTCCGGCTCCTCGGTGATGCACTGCTCCTGGGCGTAGCGGCACCGAGGGGCGAACCGGCATCCCACCAGATCGAGAACCATGTCGGGCGGGCGGCCGCTGATGGCATCGAGCCGGGTGTGGCTCTGGTGCTCCACTCGGGGGATCGACTTGAACAGCGCCTCGGTGTAGGGGTGGTTCATGTGGTGGAACAGCGTGGTGGTGTCGGCAGTCTCCACCATCTTTCCGGCGTACATCACCCCGATGCGACGGGCTCGGCCGGCCACCACGCCCAAATCGTGGGTTATGAGGATCATGGCCATGCCCAACTCCTCTTGGAGCGATGCCAGCAGATCGAGGATCTGCTTCTGCACGGTCACGTCCAGCGCGGTGGTGGGCTCATCGGCGATCAGCAGCTTGGGGTTGCAGGCCAGGGCGATGGCGATGGTCACCCGCTGGCGCATCCCGCCCGATAGCTGGTGGGGATACTCCTTGAGCCGTTTGCGGGGTTCGGGGATGCCCACCTGCACCATGAGCCCCAGAGCCCTCTCCATGGCCTCCTGCTTGGACGCACCGAGGTGGTAGCGGATGGACTCGGTGATCTGGATGCCCACCTTCTTGACGGGGTTCAACGAGGTCATCGGGTCTTGGAAGATCATCGCCATCTGGGTGCCCCAGAAGTGCTTGGCCTCGCTTCGGCTCAGATTGCGGGTGTCCTTGCCGTCGAAGATCACCTCGGAGCCGTCGGGGATGATGGCGTTGCTGGTCAAGATGTTCATGATCGAGCGCACCAGCACCGACTTGCCCGAACCCGACTCACCCACAATGCCGATGGTCTCACCCTTGTCCAACGTGAAGCTCACCCCGTCGACCGCCTTCAAGATCCCTCGCGGCGTATCGAAATAGGTGCGGAGGTTCTCCACCTCCAAAAGCGGACGCTCAGATTCCACGGTGTTCCCCCCGATTTCTGTGGGCCGGCCCGGATGTGGCTGACATGCTAAGCGAATCACGGCCCGACTGGGAATCCCTCGGCGGACTCGGCGGGTTTCGGCGCCGGTCCCCGAGCTGTCGGCCTATTCCGGTGATCCCTCCGATGATGCCGTATTTGCGCCGAATCTGCTCGCGCACCGACATCGGCTGACCGAACTCGTCGAGCACCTCATCGGGCTCGTCCCCGGCGTCTTCCTTGTCTCGGTTGTAGGCGATGACTGTGGTTCCGGCCACCCAGTCCGACACCGTGCGGCGGCGGCGCTCGAAGGGCGCCGTCAGGTAGGTGGCCGCGTTCACGATGATCCCGCCCAGCACCACAGGGGGCGCGATCCACGACACCCCGCCCACCAGCCATCGGGCGCCGCACCGGCCCAGACTTAGGTGGCTGCCGTCTTTGGTGCGCACGGCCCGCAGCTTCATCAGGTCCATGGCCGGAGTCTGGCCCTCGTTCCAGCGCAGGAACACCATGGTGTAGACGAAATGGAAGAAGATGTAGCCCAGGATGGCTGAGGTGGCCCTTCCCCAGGGCTCGGGCTGCCACCGGCTGGACACGTCGTCCATGAACCACAGGATTTGGATCACGGTGAGCATCCACTGGATGAAGAACACGGTGATGGCGTCGATCAGCCGGGCCAGCGCCCGCCGCCACACTGCGGCCACTGCATAGGGCTTGCCGTCGGGTCCGGCCACGATGGTTGCGCCCTCGGGAAATTCGTCGTCGCCCAGCGGGGTTTTCCGCGGCTTCGAGCGCCTCGATGAGCCGGGGCGGAGTTGTCGCCGGGCCCTCGCTTCAGCACGGGCCACCGCGCTGTGCTCGAATGAACCCCCCCTGCCCATCATGGAAGTGGCCTCACAGAAGTTCCTCGACGACCTCTGAGGGGCGGGCAATCACAGCCCGGTCACCCCGGACCACCACTGGGCGCTGCATCAGCCTGGGATGCTCCATCAGCAGATCGACAACCGCACCGGCGCTCTGGTAGTCGCCGATGTTCAGCCCGAGCTCCTTGAAGTTGTTGTCCTCCCGCACCAGATCTGCGGGCTCGCTGGGCAGCAGCTCCAAGAACCGCTCCAAGTCGTCCCGCCCCAGCGGGTTCTTGAGGTATTGGACGACGTCGAACTCGACGCCCCGCGCCTCGAGGATCTCAAGCGCGCCCCGGGAGCTGCCTCAACCGGGGTTGTGGTACACAATGATCTCAGCCATCCCCCGACGTTACCCCAGCGCTTACTGCAACGGAGGCCCGAAGGGATCCTCGCATTCGGTGCTGGGAAACAATCCGAAGACCGGTTAGGGTAATGGCCTTCCCCTCAGATTGGGTGGCCGGGCAATCCGGGTCACTTACTGGATCGCGGCAGGTCGTCGCATTGTTCTGCTCACGGTGTTTGTGAAGACCCAGCGGAGGGAACGACGACAGATTGAGCAGGCGCGGCGGGCGATGCAGCAGAGTATGACGGAACAGCGAGGTCGGGAGGAATGAGATGAGTGGGGATGCTCTTCGGGCGGACATGAGCGGCGGACCAATGTCGGAGGTGGCGCGGCGGGCCTATGGGGAAGAGGCCTTAATCGCCACGTTCCGGGGAATGGTGTACCGGATGCGGACAGAGGCGGGCCTGAGTGAGCGCCAGCTTGCCAAGTTGATGGGTGTGTCCACCTCCGCAGTGCGGCAGATGGAGGACGGGGGCACCCGACCGACGCCAGAGCTGCTGGCCAAGCTGGGCATCGCAGTGGGACAGGAGCTGGATTGGGACGAGACGTTCGGTTCCGATCGTCTGCTGAACCCACTGGGCCGGCTGGATTCGGCCAGATAGAAGACCCGGTGTCGTCATCACCAAGCACGGCCAGCTGGCAACCCATCACCCACTCCCTAGCAGTCGCCGCCCACGAGATCGGATAAAGCAACAGAATCCCAGGATGAGTCGAAGGCCGCAGTGGCCGACTGCTGCGTAGGCTCAAACTGGCCCGGTTCCCTAGTGCAGACATCCAATGCTTAATGCTGACACTTAGTGCGTAGTGCGGACATCTAATGTGGAATCGGTGGTCGAGCGCCTAAAATGGGGTAGTGGACCGTCCCGGCACCAGCCCTCTTGCAAACCCGTTCACCCCTGATTTCGGACGCAGGCCCGCCCTGCTGGTGGGCAGGCAGGCGCTATTGGAGGACATGGGCAGGTCGCTGTCGGTTGGGCCGCAAGACCAGGGGTTTACAAGGCTCCTGCTCGGCCAGCGCGGGTCGGGCAAGACCACCATTCTAGCTGAGACCAGGGAGGCGGCCGCCTGGAGCGGAATGCTGGTACTGGATGTGGATGCCGCCACCCACGGGGTGTTGGAGCGCATCTCGTCGGGCATCGCCGATGCCCGGGAACGGTACGAGTCGGCTGGCCTCTCAACGACAGTTTCAGCGCGACGGCACCGATGGCTCTCCGGGGTGACGCTGGGACCAGTGAGCGTTAGGTGGGAGGAGATGCCAGAGCCGCGCCCTCGGTGGAGCCTGGGGTTCCACTTGGAGACGCTGAGCTCGTGGGCCGCTGAGCAGGGGTCGGCGGTGCTGCTGACCGTTGACGAGATGCACGCCGGCGACAGGGACGAGTTGCGGCGGTTGGCCTCCGATGTGCAGAGCATCACCAAAGTGAAGGGCCTGCCATTGGCGTTTGTGGGTGCCGGCCTTCCCGAGATGGCCCACACGGTTCTGGAGGACAAGAAGATGACCTTCTTCCACCGGTGCTTCAGAGACAGAATGCCGGCCATCACCTATGACGATGCCTGGCAGTGCCTCCGGCTGACGGTTGAGGACTCCGGCGGGGTCGTCCACGAGGATGCTCTGAGGCTGATGGCATCGGCAGCCGCTGACGGACTCCCCTACAAGCTCCAAAGCATCGGCCACCACGCCTGGGGACTATCGGGCGCCCCCGATCGCCCCGTCGACCAACGGGCGGCCGCGATGGCAGTGGGCTTGGCCGCTGAGGACATGACGGAAAAGGTCGTCATCCCGATGTGGCACGACCTCGGGGAAACCGACCAGACCTATCTGAAAGTCCTTGCGGAGTGCGGCGGCGAAGCGGCCCCCGGAGAGATCGCGCAGCAATCGCTCGAGGTGTCGAGCCGAGGCTTGGCGCGCTCCGAGCGGAGGCTTGCTGCCGCAGGCCATGTGCTCCGCACCGAGCAGGGCACCGTCAAGCTAACCGGCCCCCTCACCGCCGATGCCGTCCAGACCATCGCAGCTACCGAGTCCGAATACGACATACCCGGCACCGATCCCTCTCCTCGCCGATCCCCCCGCGCCACATTCGATCGCTGCAACGCCCCCATGCCCCGAGCCAAAGCAATGTGCATCCTCCCCCGCGGCCACAAAGGCGGCCACCGGTCCAGGACATAGGCTTCAGAGCACCGGTGGAGTTCGCCGGGGGTTTAGGCAAGGAGATGCATCATCGCATTGGTGTTAAATGGAAAGAAGGAGATTTCCCGCGCGAGGTTTTCGATTACGAGTTTGTTGATGGCAGGAGTCTGTACAAGCACTTTGCAAGGCAACCTACTGTCTTTCTGGTAGGGGGAGAGGAAAGCAATCAAACGTGTTTTCAGAGACTTCAAGAATATATGGACATCGACTCTGACCGAGGAACCAATGAGAGTTCAATACGAAGTCAAAGCCAAGGTGGTGTTCCCTATCGAGAGACTCCTCGGCCAGAAAAGAATCAAAAGCAGAGCGCGTGGAAGATTGACCCTGATCGTAAAGATCGGGGAACCGCGGCCCATTGGGACTTACAAAATGAGTTGAAAGAGGCGGTTCGATCTGCTGGGTTAGAGCCCCGGTCTCCAGATGGTCCCGATCCTGAGTACGATGTCGCATGGCAGCAGGGTGATGAGGCTTTTGTGGCTGAGGTGAAGGGCCTTACCGAAGACAATGAGGTGCGACAGCTTCGCTTGGGGTTGGGGCAGGTTCTCAACTATGCCCATTTGCTGGACTGGCCCGGAGTCGAGAACGTTCGGCCGGTGCTTGCGGTGGAGCACCGTCCTGCGGCCGAGTATTGGGTTGACCTTTGCGAAGAGCATGAAGTGGTACTTACCTGGCCCGATCAGTTTGGGGAGCTTTTCGACTGAATTTTGGTACTCAGCCCATTCGAACAAGCGATGGCAATCTGGTCGGCTCGGCGGTGGGCACACCCCACCCTCTAGCATGGCGTTATGCACGACCTGGTGATCAAGGGCGGTTTGATAGTGGATGGCACCGGTGGTGAGCCGTTCACGGGGGATGTGGCCGTTGACGGGGATCGGATCGCCGGGGTATACCCGGGCGGCAACCCCGATCTGGAGGGCGAAGAGGTCATTGACGCCGCTGGGCTGGTGGTGACCCCCGGATTTGTGGACTGCCACACCCACTACGACGGCCAGGTGACCTGGGATCCGATCCTGGAGCCGTCGGCCCACCACGGGGTGACCACGGTGATGATGGGCAACTGCGGGGTGGGGTTCGCCCCGGTGCGCCCCGGCACCGAGGAATGGCTAATCCAGCTCATGGAGGGGGTGGAAGACATCCCCGGTGCCGCGCTGTCGGAGGGCATCACCTGGGAGTGGGAGACCTTCCCCGAGTATCTCGACGCCTTGGAGCGCAAGCCCCTGTCCCTGGACATCGGCTGCCAGGTGCCCCACGGCGCGGTGCGGGCCTACGTGATGGGGGAGCGGGGGGCCAAGAACGAGCCGGCCACCCCCACCGACATCGACCAGATGCGCGAGATCGTGGCCGAGGCGTTGCGAGCGGGGGCCTTCGGGTTCTCCACGTCGCGCACCATCGCCCACATGGCCATCGACGGCGAGCCGGTTCCCGGCACCTATGCCGCCGAGGACGAGCTGTTCGGCATCGGCGAGGCGCTCACCGAGGTGGGGCACGGCCTGTACGAGCTGGCCCCCGCCGGAGTGATTGGCGAAGACTTGGCCGCTCCCCACAAAGAAGTCGACTGGATGCGCCGCCTGTCGGCCGCCACCGGACGCCCGGTGACCTTCGCCCTGGTGCAGGTGGACGCCGCCCCCGAGCTGTGGCGAGAGATCATGGACCTGTCGGCCGATGCGGTAGCCGAGGGCGCCCAGCTCCACCCCCAGATTGCCCCTCGGTGCAACGGCATCCTGATCGGGCTTCAGACCAACCACGCTTTCAGCAGCCGACCCAGCTTCGCCGAGATTGCCGAGCTGCCCCTCGAAGAGCTGGTAGCCGAGCTGCGCCGGCCTGAGCGCAAGGCCGCCATCTTGTCGGAGGAGAGCTCCTTCACCAATCAGTTCGCCGAGTACATGGGCACCCAGCTCCATCGGATCTATGTGTTGGGCGATCCTCCCGACTACGAGCCCGGTCCCGAGCGGTCGGTGGCCGCCATCGCCGAGGCTCAGGGGCGGGAGACCGAGGATCTGCTCTACGACTTGCTGTTAGAGGATGACGGTCGGGCGCTCCTGCTGTTCCCGTTCCTCAACTACAGCCACGGCAACGCCGACGCGGTGCGGGAGATGTTCCTGCATCCTTCGGGGGTGTCGGGGCTGTCCGACGGCGGGGCCCACTGCGGGGCGATCTGCGACGCTTCCATGCCCACCTGGCTGCTCACTTTCTGGGCTCGCGACCGCCAGCGGGGCGAGAAGCTCCCCTTGGAGTATGTGGTGCGCAAGCAGTCGCATGACACTGCCCGGCTGTTCGGCCTCACCGACCGGGGCACGCTGGAGTCGGGCATGAAGGCCGACATCAATGTGATCGACCACGAGCGCCTGACGCTGCACCCGCCGAAGCTGGTGGCCGACCTGCCCGCCGGGGGCCGCCGGTTCGATCAGAGGGCCACCGGATATGTCGCTACGCTGGTCAGCGGGGTAGTGACCCGTCGCAATGGTGAAGACACCGGGGCCCGTCCCGGCAAGCTGCTCCGAGCCGGCGCCGCCAACTAGCGGCAGACACAAGAAACAACGCCAAGTAGCAAACTGGGGAGGAAGAGCAGTGCTGGATCTGGTGATTGCCAACGGCACCGTGGTGGATGGGACCGGCGCCGACCGCTTCACGGGCCACATCGGTGTGAAGGACGGCAGGGTGGCTGTGGTGGAC
>JAJEDQ010000242.1 GCA_022821445.1 Acidimicrobiia bacterium
GCAGCCACAGCCAGCTCCTGCCCGGCCGATACACGTACACCACCCCCGCCGACTGTGAAACCGCCTACTATCAAAACACCACAGCCGCCACGGCCGTGGCCCAACAAAAACAGTCTCTACCAAACCCGGCGTGATTCAACATCAGGGTTGCGTGGTTTTCTGTTTCAGTCTTTCATAGGGGGTTTGGCCGCCCAGGGCGCCGTGGGGGTGGTCGAAGTTGTAGTAGTCCTCCCATTGCTGGAGCTTGTCGTTGAACAGATATGTGTCGTCGATGACGACGCCGTCGAGCATGCGGCAGAGGACTCCTCTGAGTCGATGCGGTGCGATCTCTCGATGCTCCTATGTTTTGTCAAGGGCGGGTTTGGCGGGTAGGGCTTTGAAGACTTCTCGGGCGACGTAGCGTTTGAGGCAGCGGATGATCTCGCGTTTGGTGAGTCCTTCGGCGGTGCGGCGCTCTAGGTAGGCGCGGGTGGGCTGGTGGTGGCGGGTCCGGGTGATGACGATCATGTAGAGGGCGCTGTTGGCGGCGCGGTCGCCGCTGCGGCTCAATCGGTGGCGGCCGGTGGTTTTTCCGCTGCTGGCCGGCTGGGGGGCGACGCCGCAGAGTTTGGCGAACGCGGCTTCGGTTCGGATCCGTTCGGGGTTGTCGCCCGCGGTGACCAGGAGCTGGCCGGCGATCTCGGCGCCGACGCCGCAGAGCTCGACGAGGTCGGGCGCGGTGTGCTCGACGAGGCGCTTGATCCGGCGGTCGAGCATTTTGATCTCGGCGTCGAGGGCGAGCCACCGCCGGGCGAGGTCGCGCAGTGCCAGTTTGGTCGCGGCGAGTTGGAGCCGGTCTGGTTGGTCGACGAGCTCCAGGGGGTCTGCTGTGTCGGGCTCGAGCGCGTCGCAGCGCTTCACCAGTGTCCGCTTCGTGAGTCCGATCAGCTCGTCGCGCGGCTCTTCGGAGGATGCGATGATGATGCTGTGCAGCGTGAGGAATGCCTGCGTGCGGGCCTTCACGGCGCTTGAGCGCGTCACCCGTGATGCACGTATTGCCTCCACTGGACCCGATTTCGACTTCGGGACCGCGGTCGAGGTCTTCGCCAAGACCGAACGAGCGGCCTGTTCGGCGTCGAGCCGGTCGGACTTGCCGTCGGCGCGGCGCGCCGAGCGGTTCGGCCGGTTGACCTCGACGACTCTGACGCCGGCCGAGGCCAGGCGGCGGGCGAGGGACGCTCCATAGGACCTGGAGCCCTCTATGCCCACGGCCGCGACCGGGCCGTGAGACCGCAGCCACGCCAACAGATCGACCTCGCCTTGGGAGTCGGTGCCGAACCCCCGGTCTCCGAGAAACCGGCCAGCGGGGTCGATCACCGCCGCCCGGTGGCTGTGCTTGTGGGTGTCAACCCCGCCGATCACACCACTTGGCTCTGTCGCCATCATCGGGCCGCCTTTCCATTGGGAAGCTCTAATGGGCAGCGGACCGCGGCGGCGGCCGACAGGTCTGTGACGAGGCCATGGGCCATGCTTCTATAAGGTCAGATCCGCCCAGCGGTCCGCACACCGCCACAGCGCCGGTCCCGGCCGACAAATCGAACGAAGGACACAACGGTCAGACTTTTGCCCGGGTCAGACCAGGCCCGGCACTGCGACACCACAATCCTCACAGACCTCGCCGTTCAACCTGGAGGTCGCGGGCTTGATGTAGGCATGGCGGATTCCCCGGTCCAAGACGTGCCAGTGGAAGCCGGACTGGAACTCGGCGCCGTTGTCGGTCTGGATCGACTCGACTCTGAACGGGAGCCTCTCCAGCACGCAGTCGAAGAACTGGATTGCGGTCTTCTCGTTGCACTTGGGGTAGACGCGCAGTGCCCGGATGCGGGTGCAATCGTCGATGGCGGTGAACTGGTAGTGCTTCTTGTTGGTTACGCCGACTATGGGGGCGATGAACTTCACGTCGAGCTGCACCTGGTGGCCGGGCTGGGGCTTCTCGTAGCGCTTCCAGCGCTGTTTGTGCCGCTTGTAGCGCTGGTTGGCCGGCAGCCGGCCCATGCCCAGGCGGTCGAGGATCTTCCACACCCCAGAGTTGGAGATCTCGATGTCGCAGTAGCGCTTGAGGTACATGGCGATCTTGAGCGGGCCGAAGCAGTAGTGCTGGCGCAGATACACGATCTTGGCAACCACATCTGACTTGGTGGCCCTGGGGCTGTGGTGCGGGCGCGACGACCGGTCCCTGAGCCCTTCTGGGCCCAGCTCCTCGTAGGGGTTGCGCCACTTGTAGAACGTCGGCTGGCTGATGCCGTAATAGCGGCACGTGGCCGCCACGCTGCCGGTCACCTCCTCCGCGTAGCGCAACACCGCCAGACGGTGCCGGATCTTGCGCTGCTCTCTCTCGTCCATCAGATCTTCCCCTCACGAAAGACCCCGACTGTCAACAACCTCCGTCAGTTTTAGAACAGCGGAGGCCCCCTCGAATTACTTTGGGGTTATCTGAAGAATCTGCGTGAAGCCCCAGGGAGGTTCACCCGAGGTTCTGACGCGCTGCGGGGAACACGCAGCCTACACATGTCTACATAGGTAGCCTGCAAATGCCCGCCCTAGGGCGTCAACGCTTGTAGGCTGGCCTCCGTTGTGGGCCGTTCGGTTGAAGTAGACGACTTGGTTGATGCGCATGGAGTGGCTGATCTACTGGGTCTGGCGCAGCGCAATACGGTGTCTCTCTATCAACGTCGCTACCCCTCAATGCCGCGTCCGGTGGTTGACCTCGGTAGGGGTCGCTGCAAAATGTGGCTCCGGTCGGAAATCGTTACCTGGTCCGCCGAGCGGCAGCAGCAGGCCGAAGTGTCACACCGCAATAGGAAGATGTGCTGATGCCGATACAGACACGCTCCGAATCCCACCGTGCAGACCCCACCAAGGCGGGCGGGGTCGTATACACGCCTCCTGCGCTTGCGCGCTTTCTGGCTACGCAGACATTCGACACGCTTCAAGACACTGCCTCCGTACGTATTCTCGATCCGGCCTGCGGAGATGGTGAGCTGCTCCTTGCCGCGGCAGCTGAGGCCGAGCAGCGCTCAATCACGGTCAGAGCCGTCGTTGGCTATGACGTCGACCAGGTTGCCCTCGATCGGGCATCTAACCGACTTAAAGACATCCCCGGGGTCTGCTTGCACGCTGCCGACTTTGTGGAGCTCACGGCGCAAGGCTCCAAACCCAAGGGGTTATTTGATGTCGGTCGCCAGCTGGAGTTCGACGTTGTGATCTCGAACCCCCCCTACGTTCGAACTCAGACGCTGGGTTCCAAAGTCGCGCAAACACTTGCTCGACGCTTCGGGCTCACCGGGCGAGTTGATCTGTATCAAGTGTTTGCTGCTGCGATGATCCAGGCATTGGTACCTGGCGGAGCGATCGGCCTTCTCTGTTCAAACAAGTTCCTCACCAACCGCGCAGGGAGTTCGATGCGTCGGCTCCTGTTGCGCGAGCTTGAGCTTCATGAGCTGGTGGATCTCGGCGATACCAAGTTGTTCGATGCCGCAGTCCTACCCGTGATCGTCTCGGGATCACGAGCGAGGTCGCGTTCCGACCGCGCGCAGGCACCCAGGTTTCGGTCCATCTACGAAGTCAAGCCCAGTCAAGTCGTCGAGGAGGCTCAACCACTCCCCGTCCTTGAGGCACTGACCAATCGCACGCCGGGGGTCATCGAAGATTCCGGACGGACGTTTGCGATACGGGAAGGATTGCTTGATGGAGATGTCGGATCGGATTTGCCATGGAACCCTATGGACAAGGCAAGCAAAGCCCGATTCGATATCTTGCGTCGATCTGACACTAGTGCGCTAGGAGATCTTGGAAAGATACGTGTTGGAGTGAAGACAACGGCCGATCCGGTTTTCATCCGCTCCGACTGGGCCGACATCTCCGAGGTGTATCGCCCAGAAGAAGAGCTGCTTCGACCCTTACTGACCCACCACGAAATCGACCGGTGGTCAGCCAATCTAGGCTCACGGAAGATCCTCTATCCACACAAGGATACAAACGGCAGCGCAACGGCAATTGACCTCGCTGACTTCCCTAGGGCTGCTACATATCTTGAACAGCACCGTGACCGCCTTGAAGGCCGGGCCTATGTGATCGAGGCAGGAAGGAAGTGGTTTGAGATTTGGGTGCCACAGAGACCGGCTCTGTGGGCGCTACCAAAGATCGTGTTTCCTGACATCGCCGAATCGCCAAGGTTTGCCTTTGACAGATCTGGCGCAATCGTAAACGGAGACTGCTACTGGATTGTGATGGAAGACGAAGATGCCGCCGAAGTCGTTACAGCGGTGGGCAATTCCAGCTTCTGCACCTGGTTCTATGACACAGCTTGTGGCAACTTCCTGTACGCCGGGCGACGGCGGTTCATGACCCAGTACGTGGAGCGTCTACCAATTCCGAAGCCGACTCCGTTTCTGGCGGATGAGATCCGCTCGCTTCGTGCTGGAGGATGTACTGAAGATCTCGATGCGCTCATTTGGTCGGCGTTAGGTCTCGAACAGGTCAGGCGGTAAGCGAATCTGGCGTTTCGAGTTCGTGACCATGCCGCCGAACTGAACAAACTCATCGAAGAAGTCGGCACCGGTGACGACGACTATCTCGCTGATCGTCGTCACACCAGAAGAGTCGACCTGGCCATATGCGACCAGATACCGGGCATCGCAATGCTGTAGGGAAGAGCTGAGCGCTACTGCTGGTCCCCGGTCAGACGGCAGGATCAGTCCGAGGTCGATCGTTGGGGACGTTTGGAGTTTCACTTCTAGTGCCTGCGACACGATGTCAGGCCATTGACCATGGTTGTCGTGTCTGGCGAGCCCAAGTGCGCTGGTGACTGCGTCCTGTAAGAGTTCGCCGCGAACCCGGTCTTGTTCAGCGGCAACAGGTGGGAGTTGCGATCGCGCCAAGGTGAGCACTCGCCGATATACCTCAGCGATGGGAAGCACGGTCCCCGGCACTGGTCGCTTGCCAGAGCCTTGTGCACCAAGCACGCGAGAAGAAACCAGTCCTGGTTCTAGAACTTCTCTGAAGCGTTGCGTGTCGAGCGGGCTAACCAGGGTCGACCCTAAACGTCCGGAGATTCGCTTCGCCTGGAATTTCGATGTGAGTGTGCCGGTTTTATCCCAACTGGCGACCTGCTGACCACGAACAACTCGTACGGCACGAATGATCCCCATATCGTCTGGCCGGACCAGCACATATCTACGTTCTGGAGATACTTCCTGATTCCAAATTTGAAGATTGTCATTGGTCTGAACGTAGACATCGAGATCCTGGCCTGGAAAGCGAGGCCGAGTCCTCTTGAAGGTTGATGGAGGGTGATACCCGAGTGCCGCCGCTACGACCTGCTTGGCAATCTTGGAGCGAGTTCGAATTGGGCCAGCGAGCTCGCGGCCCGCAAGATCATTGCGTAGCACCACCTCAAGCTCATCATCTGGGAAGAAAAGGTCAGGATGTGAGGGAAGGACAGCATCGTAGATCGTAAGGTTCGATCCTCGAACTGCTTCCGCACGAGCGTGTGCCGCGACAAGAACATCATTCGGGGAAGTCATGGCATGACAGCATCGCGCAACTTGCTGAACAATACGCCTCCAACACGTCCTGGATCACCACACCTCCGACCTCACTTGCTCTTGAATTAGCTGCACTCGGCCTATTGCCCGCTGAGGTGTACCTCGGCGGCGTGGACGAGATCGGTGCTGGAGCGGGCGGTCCACACTTTGTAGGTACCGGGGTCGACGTACCAACCGGGATCGGTCCGCTTCTCGGATTCCCCGGCGGGAACCGGGTTGCCGATCTCCAGTCCCGGCGGCGACTGGTCGCCGGGGTCGTAGTAGGCGAAGGCCCGGCGGTTGAGCGCGATGCGGGCGGTGGTGCGCTCCCCGGGGGCCAGGTGAACCTTGGCGAATCCCTTGAGCTCCCGCACCGGGCGGTGCAGCAGCGACGGGGGCGGTTCCACGTACACCTGCACCACATCGCTGCCCGCCCGGTCGCTGGTGTTGGCCACGTCGACTTCCACGATCACTGGGTCGGCCACCTCGGTGTCGCTCCCGCCCGACACCCGGGGCGCCGACCACTCGAAAGTGGCGTACGACAAGCCGTGGCCGAAGGGCACCGCTGGTTCAATGGCTCGGGCGTCAAACCAGCGGTGACCGATGTAGAGGCCCTCACCGTAGCGCACCACCCCGTTCTCGCCGGGATAGTTCAGATACGCCGGGCTGTGCTCATAGCGGGCCGGCACGGTCATCGCCATGCGACCACCGGGGTCGGCCACGCCGAACAGCACTTCGGCCACTGCGTAGCCCATCTCCTGGCCGCCGAACCCGGCCACCAGCACTCCGGCCGTCTGGTCAGCCCAGTCCAGGTTGCACGCTCCCCCGGTGTTCACCACCACCACGGTGTTCGGGTTGGCCGCTGCCACCCGCCGGATCAGCTCGGGTTGGTCGCCGGGCAGATCGAACCAGTCGCGGTCGCGCCCCTCGGTCTCCCAGTCTGCGTTGGTGCCCACCACCACCACGGCCACGTTGGCGGCGGCCGCGGCCTCCTCAGCCTCGGCGATCAAGTCCCGTTCCACCTGCGACTTCAGGCCCACCCGGGCCCCGCACAACATGAAGCTGTCGCGGCTGGAGTACTCGATGACGATCGGCGTCTCCTGCCCGGCGGTGAGCTGCACCGGGGCGGAGATCACCTCTGAGCCCATGCCGAAGAAGTCGTCGCCCCGGTCGTAGTCGCCCTCGGTGGCGTCCAGCACCACCTCGCCGTCGAGCGACACCCGGCACCGTCCGAGCTGAACCAGCCCCAGGGTGTGCTCCCCGGTATCCTCAACCACAAGCACACCCGACGCCCGCACCGAGAACGCCTCGGGGTTCACTCCCGGTCCCGGCTCGCCGAAGAACACCATCTCGCCCGAGGCCGACTCGCGCGAATGCACCACCGGGCCCGACCAGTCGTGGCCGTTGAAGTACTCCACCTGGAGCTTGCCCTTCAGTATCGGGGCCGAAAGCGCGATCAGCGAGCGCTCAATATCGCAGCCCTGGGCATAGCGGATGTCGAGATCGGGGTACTCGTCGCCCAGCGCGTCCATCAGGCTCCCGTTGCGATACGCCTGCACGGTGGCCGAACCCCCGCCCATGATCTGGGCCTTGCGGGCGTTGGGGCCAATCACCGCCACCGACCCCGACATGGTCGGATCCAGCGGCAGCACCCCGTTGTTGGCCACCAGCACCGTTCCCGCCGCGGCCGCCTGGCGGATCAACGCTCGGTCCTCGGGACGGTCCAACTCGTTCTCTTGGCCAGGCTCGCACCCATCGTCGCCGTCCAATGCCCCGGTGCGCTCCAGCAGCCGCAGCACATCGCCGGCGATCCGGTCGAGGTGGCCCTCGTCCATCTCCCCCGCCGCCAGCGCCTCGCCGATCGGGCCGCGGTTGTACCACTGGCCCGGCCCGGGCATCTCCAGGCTCAGCCCAGCTCGGACCGACGCCGCAGTTGACCGGGCCGCGAACCAGTCGGAGACCACGAACCCGTCGAACCCCCACTCCTCCCTTAACACCTGGGTGAGCAGCCATTCGTTCTCTGAGCAGAAAGTCCCGTTGAGCCGGTTGTAGGCGCTCATGATCCCCCATGTGCCGCCCTCGGCCACCGCGTATTCGAATGGCACCAGATACAGCTCTCGCAGCGTGCGCTCGTCCACCTGGGAGTCGATGGTGTTGCGCTCGAATTCGGAGTCGTTGGCCACGAAGTGCTTGGGCGTGGTGGCCACCCCCCGCGACTGCACCCCCCGCACGAACGCGGCGGCGACCTGTCCGGAGAGAATCGGATCCTCGCTGTAGCACTCGAAGTTCCGTCCCCCCAGCGGATTGCGGTGCAGGTTGATGGTGGGGGCCAACAGCACCCGGCATCCCTTGGCCCGGGCCTCGTCGCCCAGCACGCCGCCCAGCCGCTCCACCAGCTCGGGATCCCAGGTGGCCCCCAGCACCGCCCCGGCCGGAATGCAGGCCGTGGCCGTCCCGGTGCCCAGCAGCCCGCCGCCTCGGGCCCCATTGGGGCCATCGGTGACCCCGATGGCGGGAATGCCCGCCTCTGGGAAGCTCTTTGTTGTCCAGATGGCCTCACCGGCCACCAGGTCGGCTTTCTCCTCGGTGCTCAGCGCAGCCAGGCGAGTCTCGACAGTTTCCGACATGGACCTAGCGTCTCACACCGTATGGACCGCCCCGCAGTCCACGCCGAACCAGCGCGGTCCCGGAGGGGAAGGCCACCATGATCACCACTGCCGAGGCCGCGTAGGCGGTGATGACCCAGATCCAGGCTCGCTGGAATCCGCCCAGCAGGTCGCCGCTGGGCGCGGAGTTGAACAAGGCGATCACCACGGCGATTCCCAGAGCGAAGCACACCTGCTGGACGGTGCGCGTGGTGGCGTTGGCGATGGCGAAGCGGGGCGGCGGGACATCGCTCATGGCTGCGCTGACGAAGGTGGCAATGGACAGTCCCACGCCGATGCCCAAGATCACGTTGGCGGGAAGGAATACCGAGAAGTAGGCCGACGACTCCCCGGCCCAGGCCAGCAGCAAAGCGTAAGACAGCCCGCACAGCACCACCCCCGAGGTCAGCAGCCATCGGTGGCCCCAGCGGTCGGCCATCCGCCCGATGGGAACCGACAGCGCTGAGGCAATGATCGGCCCCGGCGTAAGACCGAGCCCGGCCTCCAGCACGGTGAGGCCCCACAGGTCTTGCAGCAGCAGCGAGCTCATCAAGAACCCGGGCACGAACCCCAGCGCGTACAAGCCGAAGGAGGCGGTGGCCGCCGAGAACGAGCGATAGCTGAACAGGCTCAGGTCGAGCAGCGGGTTGGGGTGCGAGCGGGATCGCCGGATCACCAACGGCAGCAGCACAACAGCAATCGAGGCGAAGGCAATGATGCGCTTGTCGTCGTAGCCCCACCCCTCGCCTTGGACGATGGCCACCATCACCAACGCCAGGGCCAAGGTGCCCATCGGCACCCCCACCACGTCGAGGCGGCCCTCGGTCTCTTCGTCGCGCGACTCCCGCACTAGCCGTGCAGTGGCGGCAAACACCAGGGCGGCGATGGGCAGGTTGACGTAGAAGATCCACCGCCAGCCCAGGCCGTTGATCAAGAGCGCCCCGATGGTCGGGCCGAATGCCGCCCCCAGCGCGCCCATCGCCCCCCACATCCCGATGGCCGCCGAGCGGCGGGACACCGGGAACTCGGGCAGCACCATGGCCAACGACGACGGCATGATCAGCGACCCGCCCAGCGCCTGCACCACCCGGGCCGCAATCAGCACCTCCACTTGAGGCGCTATCCCGCAGAACAGCGAGCCGACGGCGAAGACGGCCAATCCGAGATTGAACATCTTGCGCCGGCCCTGTCGGTCGGCCAAGCGCCCCGAGAGCAGCAGAAACGACCCCACCGTGATGGAGTAGCCGCTCACAATCCACGACAGCGCGGCGCTGGAGGCATCCAGGGACTTCTGGATGGAGGGAAAGGCCACGTTGACGATGGAGACGTCCACCACCACCATGAACGCCGCCGCAGTGGCCGCCCCCAGCGCCAGCCATGAGCGGCGCTCAACCGGCTCTACCACGGGCAGCCTTCCATCGGGGCCACGCTAGTGGCCCATCTGCAAATGGACGGAGTGTCGAAATCATCGGTGTCTCGCCCCTTCACTATGCTGAGCATCACCGCACACCCAGGGGGACGAGATGACGACGTACGACACGATCATTGCCTGTGGAATGGTGATCGACGGGACCCGGGCTCAGCGGCTGCGAGCCGATGTGGGCATCAAGGACGGCAAGATCGCGAAGATCGGCCGGCTGCGGGCCTCGGGCTACCACTACGTACTGGTCAACGGCGAAGTCACCATCCAAGAGGACAAGGAAACCGGAACCTCGCCCGGTCGCCTGCTGCGTAAGCAGTAGTTGGCTGAAAATTACTGACAGTATTGAAAACGTCAGTTTCCCGGGTAGGGTTCAGACGCGCTGCGGGTCCCCACCCGGCGTCCTACGGGACCAATGCTCTGACCAGTAGCCGGGTTGGGGACCCGTGGCCACTGTATCGGGTTGCCCCTACGACGGCAACGGATTTGACGTCAGGGTGGGGCAGTCTTTCCAGAGGAGGTCGAGGGCGTAGTAGTCACGGGCTGAGGCGGTGAAGATGTGGACCACGAAGTCGCCGTAGTCCATCAGCACCCACTCGTAATCCGACAGCCCCTCGATGCAGATGGGCTTGGGGCCGCCGCCGAGATCCACTGCTTCCTCGATCCGCTCGGCCAGCGCCCGCACTGCCCGGGTGTTGGCGCCGCTGGTGATCACGAAGTGATCGGTGATTACCAGCACGTCGCCCACGTCGATGATGACTGTGTCAGCGCCGGGACCCTCTTCCGCCGCGGCCGCTGCGGCCTTGACCCAATCCCACACGACCGATTTGTCGGCGGTGCTGACGCTCATGTGGCGATCACGTCGTCGTCCGCAATTGTCGTGGGGCGGGCTTTGCGCTCATGCAGGCATCACGCTCTCACTCTAACCACCTCCCGTCAGCAGATGGGAGAAATCTGCGCCGAAGGTCACCGTGATGTCAGCGGAGGCATTGGGCAGCTCTTCGGCGATGACCGATCCGGTGCCCAAGGCGTCTCGGTAAGCCTCGGCGTGGGCGGCGAAGCCAACGTCGTGATAGGCGACTTTGGTTGTTTCCCAGCCGAACTCCGCGGCATTTCCGATCCGCGTGATCTGCGCACCGGCGCGGCTGAGCTCTCGGGCCGCGGTCGTGGTGAGCTCAAGATCGCCGACGCCGTTGAGCAGCCGAACTCTGGGCAAGCTCCCGCTCGCAGCCGAGATGGGAAACGGGATGACCTCGCGCACCAGATGAGCCGTGGTATCCGGTCTCAAGGCCACCTCCCCGCTGTCGGTGACCCTCCCCCCCACCGTGGCTATGAGGAATTCTCCTGCAACCAGACTGCGCGCGAATCGTCCAATTCCCCGGTCGGTCTCGCCGGGAATCACGTCGGGTGCGGTCGATTCCGCCACCTGCCACAGCCAGGCCTGCCAGAACGACACGTGGCGAGACAACCCGACAAGCGGCGACTCGCCTGGGCTGCGTCCGGCCAGGTAAGGACCAACATCGGACGCGGCCAAGGTCACACCGTTACCGAACAAGGTCTCCCCGCCAGGGCCGACCAGCGGAACCGGGCTGATGAAAGCAACCGGGTCCACCACAGCCACCAACGCAGCCCATCCGTCGTCGCCCACCACTTGTGACTCGCTGGTGCGAATGCCGAGCAGTTCGGCCACCGAGTCAGCCACTCCAGTGGTGCCGGACTCGGCCCAGCGGTCGCTTAGGAGCCCGCTAGAGGTTCTTGTCTCCGATGCCATGATTAGGACCGCCCCTTCGACTCCGGGGTCAGTCAGCGCCAGCAGTGTGACCCCGTGGAGGCGGTCGCCGTTGGCGTGGATCAACAGCAGCGTGGGCGTCGGGTCTACAAAAGCCTCATACCCGGGGCCGGCGGGATCGACCGGGGCGCTCACCTCCGTGCCGTCGCTGCTGCTGGAAATGGCCGACCACCCCAGCCACACCAGCAGCGGCACCGCGGCGGCTAGACCCAACACCAGCAGCGGCCAACCCCAGCGCCACCAGCGTGGCGATCCCTTCCTCGGCGCTGCGCCACCGGCACCTGGTGTGGAATCACCCATACAGCCTCTTCTGGCGGCAGTAGGCCAGCGCAGCGGGAGGAACCAGGCCGTCGAGCGGCTGGCCGGCGCCAGCCCACTCCCGCACCTGGGTGCTCGACAGGTCGACCAGCGGACATTCCACCACCCGATGGGCCACCGGCGGGCGCTCTCCCATCGCGCCGGGCCGGTCCGCCACCACCACTTCGGCCATCTCGGCGATCTCCTCAAAGCGGTGCCAGGTGTGCAGAGCGCCCGCGGCATCGCTGCCCAAAATGAGGAAGAGCGAACCATCGGGGTCGGCGGCCCGGTAGGCCTCCAGGGTGTCCACCGTATAGGTAAGGCCGCCCCGGTCGACCTCCACCGATGAGGCCGCCACCCCGTCGATACCCTCGGCCGCCGCCTCCACCATGGCCAATCGATCCTGTGCGGGGCTGAGCCGGGGTCGATCCAGCTTCTGCCACGGCTCGTGAGCCACCACCAACTCGACCCGATCAAGCTCCAGTGCCGACCGCACCCGAACGGCAACCGCTATATGGCCGACATGAACGGGGTCGAACGTTCCCCCGAAGATCCCGATGCGGCTCACAGTTTGCAGTGTACGAAACAAAGGGCTGGATTCTTGTTACCCCCGGAGCGGCTGCGAGTCGAATAAATCGAGCGGGTATCACCGCAACGCCGCAGTAATTTCGTACCACAACAGTGAATGGCAACCGGGAACAAATGACGGGGCGAATCGGTTGCAGTTCATGAAGACAACAAGACAGGAAAAAATGGACGATTCAACAGGCCAATACCTCAACGCAATAGGCTTGGTGCCGCTCCTCGCCAAAGAAGACGAAGTACGGCTTGCCCAAACAATCGAGCAGGGCCGCGAGGCCCAGGAACGATTGGACGCCGGAGAAAGCAATCCCCGGCTGCAAACCCAAGTGCGGGAAGCAGCCAAGGCCAAGGAGCGCTTCATTCGAGCCAACCTTCGCTTGGTGGTGAGCGTGGCCAAGAAGTACCCCCTGCCCACCGGCATGGAGCTGCTCGACCTGGTCCAAGAGGGAAACCTGGGCCTAGACCGGGCAGTGGAGAAATTCGACTGGCGCAAGGGGTTCAAGTTCTCCACCTACGCCACGTTCTGGATCCGCCAGTCCATCGGCCGGGCGCTCGACCAGAAGGCCAATCTGATCCGTCTGCCCGGCGAGCGGGCCGCCAGCCTGCGGGCTGCGGTACGCCAGGCCACCGGGGGCGGTGAGGAGCTCGACTCTGAGCACGCCCTACTCCATCGGCTCACCTCGATCACATCGTTGAACACAACAGTGGGCGACGACAACAACAGCGAACTGGTGGACCTCCAGGCCGATGGCGGTCCCGGCCCCGAAGATCTGGCGCTGGTCGCCGACCAGTCGGCCACGCTGGCTGGGCTGCTCGGCGATCTGGACGAAAGGGCCCGGTTCGCAGTGGAAATGCGCTACGGGCTCATCGACGGGGAAAAGCACAGCTACCGGGAGATCGGCGAAGCGCTGGGGCTGACCTCAGAGGCCATCCGACGCATCATCGGCCGATCGCTGGATTCGGTCCGAGCCCGGGCCGAGCTGCTGGACATCGACGCCGCGTAGCTGCTCGCAGAAATTCAGTTTGCCCAATACCCGGCGACAGGCGAGCATTTTGCCATGAGTTCGGCCCCAGTCGAAGCGGCCAGCACCACCCCAAGTGCCTGGCAACCCGCGTCGTGGCGTGACCGGCCAGCAGCCCAGCAGCCGCAGTGGCCCAACCAGGCTTCGCTGGACATGGTGCTCGAAACCCTTGCCGGGCTGCCTCCGCTAGTATTCGCCGGAGAGGCCCGCCAGCTCCAAGGCCAGCTCGCCGAGGCCGCCGCCGGCCGGGCATTCGTTCTCCAAGCCGGAGATTGCGCCGAGTCGTTCGACGGGGTGACCGCCGACAGCATCCGCGACAAGCTCAAGGTCATCCTGCAAATGGCCGTGGTGCTGGCCTTCTCCGCCGGTGTTCCCACGGTGAAGATCGGCCGGATCGCCGGCCAATTCGCCAAACCCCGGTCGTCGTCCACTGAGGTGGTGGACGACGTGGAACTCCCCTCCTTCCGGGGCCACATGGTGAACGACATCAGCTTCTCCGAGCACTCCCGGGTCGCCGATGCCGAGCGCCTGGTGCGGGCCTACCACCAGTCGGCGTCCACCCTCAACCTGCTGCGGGCCTTCACCAAAGGGGGCTACGCCGACCTCCGCCAGGTCCACATGTGGAATCAGGAGTTCATCGCGGCCAGCCCCGAAGGGCGCCGCTACGAGAAGGTGGCCGACGGCATCGACGCCGCCCTGCGGTTCATGGGCGCCTGCGGTATCTCCACCGATGCCCCCGAGCTGCATCAAGTGGACTTCTACACCAGCCACGAGGCGTTGGTGCTCGACTACGAACAGGCCCTCACCCGTCAAGACTCCATCACCGGCCAGTGGTACGACTGCTCGGCCCACATGCTGTGGATCGGCGAGCGCACCCGCCAGCTCGACGGTGCCCACATGGAGTTCATGCGGGGCATCAAAAACCCGCTGGGCTGCAAACTGGGACCTACTGCCGATCCGGCTGAAGTGCTCGATATGTGCGAGCTCCTCAACCCCGACCGCATTCCCGGCCGGCTCACCCTCATCAGCCGCATGGGGGCCGACAGGGTGTCCGATGCCCTGCCCCCGCTCTTGGCCGTGGTGCGCGACGCCGGCCACCCGGTGCTGTGGGAGTGCGACCCCATGCATGGCAACACCTACACCACCGCCGGCGGGCGCAAGACCCGCCACTTCGAGGACGTGATAGCCGAGATCGACCGCTACTTCACCGCCCATGGCGAGGCGGGAACCTGGCCGGGCGGCATCCATGTGGAGATCACCGGCGACGATGTGACCGAGTGCGTGGGCGGTGCCGAAGCTCTAAGCGACGACGACCTGGAGCGGCGCTACGAGACCATGTGCGATCCCCGCTTGAACGGCACCCAGAGCCTGGAGTTGGCCTTCCGGGTCGCCGAGCGCCTCAGCGTCTGACGCGGCGAAAATCTTCCTTTTTCGGATAACTCGGATCAAAACACTCGGGATTTGATTTCAGGCCGCTATCCTGATAAACAACTAATCGGATCAAAGTACTCCGAATTAGCTGAACCCCACATCCTACACCCCAAAGCCACACACGGAAAAGAAGGTCCGATGGTCACGGTCCAAATCGACAACACCGCGGTAATCGACCCGGCTCAGCAGGCCGACATCGACAAGTTCGAGCGGATGCTGGCTCGCTACAAGGCCGGCGAGATACCCGAGGACGTCATGCGGGTGTTCCGCCTGAACAACGGCATCTACGGCCAACGCCAGGGCGGAACCAACCAGATGGTGCGGGTCAAGATCCCCGCTGGCATCATCTATCCCGAGCACTTCGAGGCCTTGGCCCACATCGCCCGGACCTATTCCCGGGGCTGGGGCCACATCACCACTCGCCAGAACATCCAATTCCACTATGTGGACATCGACGACGTCCCCGGCGTGATGCGGGTTCTGGCCTCGGTGGGGCTCACTACCCGGGAGGCCTGCGGCGACACCGTCCGCAACGTGCAGGGCTGCCATCTAGCCGGCGCCTGCCCCCACGAGGTGCTGGACATCACCGCCTGGGCCCGGGCCACCGCGCTGCACTTCCTGCGCCACCCCTACGCCCAGCGCCTGCCCCGCAAGTTCAAGATCAACTTCTCGGGGTGCGCCACCGACTGCGGCCAGGCGATGTTCAACGACGTGGGCGTAATCGCCGCCACCCGCGAGGTGGACGGCGGCGTGGAAGCCGGGTTCCGCGTGTATGTGGCCGGCGGTTTGGGGGCCAACCCCCATCCGGCCCTGGCCCTGGAGGAGTTCACTTCCCGCGAGGATCTGCTCCCCACCATCGAGGCCTGCCTGCGGGTGTTCGACCACGACGGCTACCGGGACAACAAGCTCCGGGCACGCATGAAGTGGCTGGTAGAGAAGCTGGGCTTCGAAGAGCTCCAGCGCCGCATCTTCCGGGAGCGCAAGTTCCTGCTGGCCTCCTCCAGCTGGCCCGGCGGGATCCCCGATTTGGTGAAGGTCCACGGCGACGCCCCCGCCGGCCGCCAGGCCGACGTCGAGGTAACGCCAGTGGGCCAAGGTGTGTCGGTTTCCATCGGCGGCCGAGCACCCTACGAGAAGTGGGAGCAGGCCAACGTGGTGCGGGGCGCAGCCAAGGGCACGGTGTCGGCTTATGCCTGGGCTCGGCTGGGCGACATCACCGCCGACCAATTCGACTCCCTGGCCGACATCCAGCTGGAGCTGGGTGCAGAGTGCCGGGTGACCAATCGCCAGAACATCGTCTTCCGCGACTTGAGCGAGCACCAGCTGCCCCGGCTCTTCGAGGCACTGTCGGCCATCGGCATGGCCGAGGCCGGTGCCGAACTGCTGCGCGACGTGGTGGCCTGCCCCGGCGCCGACACCTGCAACCTGGCCGTCACCCAATCGCGAGGGTTGGCCGACGCCATCGGCAATCGCCTAGACGAAGAGGGCTTGGCCGAGGTGGGAGGTCTGCGGATCAACATCTCCGGCTGCACCAACTCGTGCGGCCAGCACCACGCCTCCGACATCGGCTTCTTCGGTGCCGAGCGCCGGGCTCACGGCCGCTCTGCGCCGGGCTACCAGATGCTGCTCGGCGGCTACGTGGGCGACTCGCAGATCCACTTCGGCACCAAGGCCCTGCGTCTGCCCGCCCGCAATGCTCCCGAAGCAGTGGTGCGGGTGGTACGTCAGTTCACCGCTGAGCGGGAGGCCGGCGAAGAGTTCCGCCACTGGCTGGAGCGCAAGGGCGGATCACGAGAGGTGGGCAAGACGCTCGCCGACCTGGACGAGTTCCCCCAGCCTGAAGACGGACCCGAGTTCTACGTCGACTACGACGAAACCGGCCCCTACGAAGCAGTGATCGGCGATTCTGAATGCGCAACCTGACCGTTCCGTCGTTTACCGACGCAGAACTGACTGCTCTCAACGAGGAGTTCGAGCACCTGCCTGCGGAAAAGGTCATCCAGTGGGGCGTGGACAACTTCTCGCCTCACCTAGCGCTGGCCGCCTCGATGACCGACGCGGTGATGATCGACTTGGCGGTGAAGGTGGACCCGGCCATCGAGGTGGTGTTCATCGACACCGGCTTCCACTTCCCCGAGACGCTGGAGACAGTGGAGCGGGTGCGGCGCCACTACGGCCTGAACCTGCGGCTGATGACGGTGGCCCGCCATGATCCCGATCTCTGGAACATGAACCCGGAGAACTGCTGCTCCGCGGTCAAGGCCGGCCAGCTCGACCGGGCGCTGGCCGGCAAGTCAGCGTGGATGAGCGGTTTGCGCCGAGCCGAGGCCGCCACCCGGGTGTCGGCCCCCATCGTGGTGCGCGACCTGCGGGGCCTGGTGAAGCTGAACCCCATCGCCACCTGGACCGACGAGCAAGTAGACGACTACATCGCCGAGCACCGGGTGCCGTTCAACCCCCTGTTGGAGCGGGGCTACCCCTCCATCGGCTGCATGCCCTGCACCAAGCCAGTGGCCCCCGGCAACGACCCTCGCTCCGGGCGCTGGGCCGGCACCGACAAAACCGAGTGCGGCCTGCACGACTAGCCGCTTCAAGCCTGTCGATCGAAGTCATTTCCCGGCCTGCCACCGCGTAGGGTGGCCGCTATGTCTGTGTTGGAAATGTCGCCGACTACCGGGGTTGTTGTCACCGGTGGTGGATCGGGGATCGGACGGGCTTGTGCCCGCGCCCTAGCCGAGGTTGGACGACCGGTGTCGCTGTGGGATCTCAATGGCGACGGAGCTGCTGGGGCGGCGGCTTCCATCTCCACCGACTGCGGGGTGGCAACCCACTCGCTGGGCCTAGACGTGACTGATGGGGCGGCGGTGGCTGATGCGGTGGCCGCGGCTCGAGAGGCGCTGGGCTCTATCGGCGGGCTGGTGCATGCCGCGGGGATCGTGACCGCCATGGACATCGACCGTCTCACCGAGGAGATCTGGGATTCGGTGCTGGGGGTGAACCTGCGGGCCGAGGTGTTCGTGGCAAAAGCCCTGTTGAGCGACCTGCGCAGCCATCAAGGATCGGCCATTGTGGGGATCGGCTCGATCATGTCGGTGGTGGGCAACGCGACTATCCCGTCGTACACCGCCTCCAAGCACGGTGTGGTCGGGCTCACCAAGTCGCTGGCCAACCACCTCGGCCCCGACGGCATCCGGGTGAATGCGGTGTGCCCCGGCTACATCGAAACGGCGATGACGGCCCCGATGATGGCCGACCCCCCGAGCAAAGCCGCCTGCGTGGACAAGTCCCCGCTCGGCCGGGTGGGCGCCCCCGAAGACATCGCCAAGGCGGTTCGCTTCCTGATGTCGGATGAGGCTGGCTTCGTCACCGGCACCACCCTCATCGTCGACGGGGGCGTCACCAGCCACGACTGAGACTGCGTTCCCAATGGAAGGGACAGTGCTTTCATCTGCGTCAGGGCCCACCACCACCGCGCGGCTGAGCGAGACCATCTCGGCCAACTTGGCCAGTACGGTGGAAGCCCATGGCGACGGGGATGCGCTGATCTCCGTCGAGCAAGGCCTGCGATTCACCTACCGGGAGTTCGCCGCCGCGGTCGACGAGGTGGCGGCCGGGCTCGTGGCCGTGGGCGTGCAGGTGGGCGACCGGGTGGGAATCTGGAGCCCGAACTGCGCCGAGTGGGTGCTGGTGCAATACGCCACCGCCCGCATTGGAGCCATCTTGGTGACCATCAATCCGGCCTATCGGGTTGCCGAATTGGAGTATGTGCTCAACCAGTCGGGCAGCAGTGTGCTTGTTGCGGCAGAGTCGTTCTCCCAAAACGACTACCGGCGCATGATCGAGGAGGTGTGGGACCGGGTGCCCGCTCAGCAGGTGGTTTATCTCCAGACCCCTGATTGGGAGGATTTGTTGGCTGCTGGAGCGGCGATATCCGCCGACCAGCTTGAGGAGCGTGCCGCGGGCCTTCGCCCAGACGACGCCATCAACATCCAGTACACCAGCGGGACCACGGGTTTTCCCAAAGGGGCCACGCTGAGCCATCGCAACATCTTGAACAACGGCTTCTTCGTGGGCGAGGCCTGCGGCTACACCCCCGCCGACCGGGTGTGCATTCCGGTGCCCTTCTACCACTGCTTCGGCATGGTGCTGGGCAACCTGGCCTGCACCACCCACGGGGCGGCCATGGTGGTTCCCTCGGCCGGGTTCGACGCCGCGGCCGCGCTGCGGGCCTGCGAGCAGGAGCGCTGCACAAGCCTCTACGGGGTGCCAACCATGTTCATCGCCGAGCTAGGCGAACCCGACCTTGACCGCTACGACCTGTCGTCGCTGCGCACCGGGATCAAGGCCGGCTCACCGTGCCCCGTGGAGGTGATGAAGCAGGTGGTAAACCGCATGAACATGGCCGAGGTGACTATCGCCTACGGCATGACCGAGACCTCGCCGGTTTCCACCCAAACGTCGGTCGACGACTCGCTCGACAAGCGGGTGGCCACCGTGGGCCGGGCGCACCCCCACGTGGAGGTCCGCATCGCCGACCCCGACACCGGCGAGACCGTTCCTAGGGGTGCGGCTGGCGAGTTCATGACCCGGGGCTACTCGGTGATGCTGGGCTACTGGGACGACGAGGCCCGCACCACCGAGGCCGTCGACGAAGAAGGCTGGATGCACACCGGCGACCTCGCGGTGATGGACGACGACGGGTATATCAACATCGTGGGGCGCATCAAGGACATGATTATCCGCGGCGGAGAGAACGTGTATCCCCGGGAGATCGAGGAGTACCTCTACCGCCACCCCGACGTGGTCGAGGTGCAGGTGATCGGCGTGCCCGACGCCCGATACGGCGAGGAGATCATGGCCTGGGTGCAGTTGCGGGACGGGGCCTCGTTGGACGCCGACGACATCAAGGAGTTCTGCCGAGGCCAGATCGCCCACTACAAGATCCCCCGCTATGTGAAGTTCACCGACCAGTTCCCTATGACCATCACCGGCAAGATCCAGAAATACCTCATGCGGGAGCAGTCAGTCGAAGAACTCGGTTTGGGAGAGGCGGCCAAGGAGCGGCACGCTTGAAGGCGTGGGCAAGCAAGAAGGCACAGCCATAGAACCAGCCGGCCACCTTGAGCGGCCGAACTGGGTGCGGCGGATGAACCTGTTTGGCACCGCGTTGGGCGATCCGGCCCGCCTGGTGAGCTTGGATGCCGACGAGATGCTGGTGGTGGCTGTTGAATCGGTTGGGCTGTCGGACTTCGGCGACGAGCCGGGTTGGGAGGCCGGTTACCGGGCATTGTGCGGTGCGCTTGATGAGAATGCCCACCTGAATGTGGTGGGGCGGCTCAGCGCCCGGGGAGAGATCATTCGCAACCTGCAAAACCGGCTTCGTCTCGTGCACTACTGGCAGGCGAATCCCGAAACCCTGAAGGCCGAGATCGCCAGGCCGGTGTTCATCTCCGGGCCGCCCCGAACCGGCACCACCATCCTGTTGGAGCTGTTGGCGCTGGACCCCAGATTGCGGGGGGTGCGGGGCTACGAGGCGCATTTCCCGCTGGGCACGCTTCCAGACACGGGGGCTGACGCGCTGGCGTGCAGCGAGCCTGAACAGGAGTTCTGGGCCGACATCCAGCCCGAGTTCATGACCATGCACGAGCTGCGCGGCGACCTGCCGGTGGAATGCATCCACTTCTGCCAACCCGAGTTCCGCAGTTGGCACTGGCCGATGATGCATTCCATCGGCGATCTTGCCGAACGGGGAGTGCCCGCTGACTTTGACGCGGTGTACCGGTGGCACAAGAACTTCCTGCAAACCTTGCAGCACGTCGACGGCGCTCCGGCTCAGTTCCTGTTGAAGTCGCCCGCCCACATGGGAACGCTCCCGGACCTGTTTGCCGCCTACCCCAATGCTCGGGTGATCCTCACCCACCGCGACCCGGTCAGATTCGTTGGGTCGGTGGCCAACATCACCACCACCATGCATTGGATGCGAAGCGATGCAGTGACCCCAAGCGAGAACGGGCCGATCATGTTGTTCGTCTACCAGATGATGATGGGCATGGTGATGGGCCAGCGGGCTTCGGGGGAGGTCCCCGACGACCAGATCGCCGATCTGCTGTTCCGCGACCTGATGAGCGACCCGGTTGCCGCGGTTCGGGTCGTGTACGACCGCTTGGGCTTGGAGTTCTCCAACGTGTTGGCCGATGCCATCCCCGCCTACTTGGCCGAAAAGCCCAAGGACAAGTTCGGAAAACACGTCTACGACCCGGTCGCGCTCGGCCTCGACGAGTCCACTATCCGCGCCGGGTTCACCGACTACATCGCCCACCACAACATTCCCCTCGAAGACTGAAGCGAGCATGGAATCACTAGTCAGGTCGGTTACCCATGTGCAGGTGGCGATCCCGGTGGGGGGTGAGGACGAGGCTCGAGCGTTTTATGGCGGCCTGTTGGGGTTGGCAGAAGTCGCCAAGCCGCCCGAGCTGGCCAAGCGAGGCGGGTGCTGGTTCGAGCTGCCGGAGGGTACCTGCGAGCAGCTGCACTTAGGGGTTGACCCGGACTTTCGGCCGGCCAAGAAGGCCCATGTGGCCTTTGTTGTCTCGGATGTGACGAAGCTCGCCGAGACGGCTCGACCTCAGGGTTACGAAGTGCTCGAGGTTCAGGACGACGAAACCGAACAGGTCTACATCTATGACCCGTTTGGGAACCGCCTAGAGTTCCGCGCCGATGATTGATGCCGCGCCGCTGGACAACCCGGACACGTTTGTCGCTGGGCTGCCGCTGGAGCTGTTGGCCCAGCTTCGAGAGGAAGACCCGGTGCACTGGCTCCCCCACCGCCGGGGCGGGGGGCGCTATGTGGTGACCAGCTATCGGTATGTGCGGGAGTTCAATCGGGACTTGCAGCAGTTCTCCTCTTCGCAGCTGGCTGTTTCTGGGGGCGAGGGTGAGCACCGCAGTCAGGGTGCCATCACCTTGTTGGAGTTCGATCCCCCGGACCACACCGCTCTGCGGTTGTTGGTGAATCGGGGCTTCACGCCTCGGGCCATCCGCCGACTGGAGGACAGCGCCCACCGCATTGCTGGTGAGCTGGTCGATGGCTTCTTGGCCAGTGGCGGAGGAGACGCCGCCGAGATGCTGGCCGCGCAGTTGCCCCTTCATGTGACCGGGGAAATGCTGGGCATCCCGATGTCGGACCGGGCCGACATCTTGTCTTGGACCAACACCACCATCGGAGCGTTCGATCCCGAGATGTGCCCGACGATGGACGATGCCCGGGCGGCCATGACCAACTTCGCCGCCTACGGGCAAGCCCACATCGCCCGCCGAAAGGCCGAGCCCGGCGAGGACGTGTTCAGCAGCCTCGTGCACGCCGAGTATGAGGGACGGCGGCTGACCGACGAGGAGCTGGGCGGATGGTGGCAGCTGCTGGTCACCGGCAGCACCGAGACTACCCGCAACCTATTGAGCAGTGGTTTGATGCTGCTTTTGGATCACCCCGACCAGGCCGCGGCGCTGGCGGCCGACGAGTCGCTGCTCGAGGGGGCCATCGACGAGATGCTGCGGGTGGTGACCCCGGTCATGCATCACCAGCGCCGGGCGACCACTCCGATGGAGCATGAGAGCGGGGCCAGCTTCGAGCCCGGCCAGATCGTGGACCTGTGGATGACGGCGGCCAACCGCGACCCCCAAATATTCGACGAGCCCGACGCCTTCGACATCCGCCGCGACGCCAGCGGCCAACTGTCGCTGGGCTCAGGTGGCCCCCATTACTGCCTGGGCGCCAACCTGGCCCGTACCGAGGCCCGGGCCTACTTCTCCGCGCTTGCCCCCCACCTTCACCGCTTGGAGCGATCCGGCCCGGAGGCGAGGCTTCGCACCACCCACTTCAACAGCCTCAAACACCTGCCGGTGGCGGTGAAATAGAAGAGCCGCCCCACGGGTTGCACCCCTTGAGATGGCGGCTGGTTTCGCCGGGCTATGACATGATCTTCAAGAGGGAGTTCCCATGAGATTGCAGCTTGCGCTGAACGTATCCGATCTGGAACAGGCGGTGGAGTTCTACTCCCGCCTCTTCGGTGTGGAACCGGCCCGACGGCGCCCGGGGTACGCCAATTTCGCCATCGATCGGCCGCCCCTCAAGCTGGTGCTGTTCGAGGCCGGCCGCGGAGCGTCCGACGAAGAGGGATGCTGCAACGGCGTTGGCGGCACAATCAACCACCTAGGGGTGGAGGTTGAGACCACCGAGGAAGTCCTATACGCCGAACGCCGCCTAAGCGGGTCGGGCCTGGCCACCACCGGAGTGGACGACACCCAGTGCTGTTTCGCCGAGAAGACCGAAACCTGGGTCACCGACCCCGACGGCACCCCCTGGGAGTGGTACGTCCGCACCGGCGACAGCGAAGTCCTAGAGAACGTGGTGATCGGTACTCGGAGCTGATCGCCAGTCGGGGGCCATTGCGGCATGAAGGACAAGCAATGAAGAAAGAGATGAAACCCAACCCCCGATTAGGGCTGAGCATCGCGCTCGGCGTCGGGATCGGTGCAGGCATAGGGGCGGCACTTGGCGACGTCGGAATCGGCGTGGCGATAGGAGCCGGTGTGGGAGTAGCCCTAGGTGCCGCATTTGTAACACGACCCAATAAGGGCTAGGTGTCATACCGATAGACAGTGAGCACGGTCCTGTTCCAGAGGTTCCTTGCCGCGTGTAACGGAATCAATATCAATGCCGGGAGGCAGCCGCCCTTGCTTGCGGCAGTCTCCGCGGGCACCTTCTGAGTGGGTGCCACAAGACCGATGAGCTTCTCGTTGGCGGGCGGATGCCGGGTCGCCTCACTGATATACGCCTCAATTTCAGGCAATTCAGAAGGGTCGCTGCGGACCATCATCTCCAAATTTGTGAAGAGGCCAGTATGCGTAAGATTCGCCGATCCCACCAGGGCAGCAATTGCTTTTCCCTCGCGGAGAGCAACAACTGCCTTCCCATGGGCGATCTTCTTCTCCGGCTTCGTCCGATACCAGTTGTGCACTTTCACGTCTGGACGTCGGAGGAAAGAAGCCGCTGCTCCCCGATCGCCCTCGCTTGCTTTGGAGAAGTTCTGACCCAGCATGTCACCGATGACGATGGTCACCCCTTGGCTGCTGTCTACCTGACCCGCCAGCCAAGCCAGCCCCCGGACTGACGTATACCCCGTGCAGACAACAAGGTCGGCATCCCGGTGGTCACTAATGAACGCCCCTATCTTGTCCGCAGGTTGAATCAATTTCCCATTGGGCACGGTTGTCGAAACTAGGGATCCAATGCCGCCCTTGCCAAAATGAGAACGTGAATCCACAGGTCAGAGCGATCAACTATGTTCAGGTGGCAATCCCGGTGGTGGGCGACTCCGGCCACCACTCTTGGGCCATTGTGGAAGGTATCTGGCTAATATTGGCTTGATACCTGAACTAGTTCAGATATCCTGTCTTCATGCAGGTTATCGAGCGCACATTCTCCGAGTTTCTCCGACAGCCCAAGGAGGTAGTGGCCAACCTCGCCCAGCATGATGTGGTGCTGCGCCGGCGCAACGCCCCTGACCTTTACCTCAGCCTCGCTGCCAGCGACCTCAGCCGGGCCAAGACCATCGAGTGTCTGGCCCGCCTTCTCTGCAAGATTTCCGCCGACTCCCCTGAGGCAATGGATGACGCCATCGAGGCCGCCTTCCCCTGGGTCGAATTCCTCTCGCCCGATGGACGTCGTGAATTTGCCGAGGATCTGACTCGTACCATTCTGGCCTCAGCCAGTGTCGAGAGCTTCGATCGAGTCGAACTCCTCATCGACTCCTGGCAGAACACCGCCGAGATTCTCAGCGACCCCGAACTCACTGCCCTACTCTCCGGCCCCTTCACAATCACACATGGCGGACGTGTTCCCTGCCCTCCTGCCGTTGACTAATGCCCCGTCGTCGGGATCGAGTCGCCCCTCCACCGCGCAAGGACGGCTGGGACTGCCGATTCGCCAACAACACCGCCGCCAAGTCTTGGGTGCAGCTCAGCGCCACTGCACCTAACAACATCCGAACGGCATGGGAGCACATCACAGAAGATCCTCGACGCTGGGATAAACGCCAGAAGCCACTTCAGCATGAATTGGCCACAGCAATCGCCGACGGTACGGAATTGCCCTAGTGGCAGTACGAGGTCACCTCCAGCGGCCGCATCTGGTACTGCATCGACGACGACAAGAAGACCGTCTGGCTAACCGCCGTCCACATCGGCCACCCCAAAGCCACCGAGTAGCAGCCCTAGCTAGGGACGAGCTGTCACACCTGACAACTAGAGTGCTCGGCGTGGCTGATCAGGTAGAAACGAATCCAGACTCC
>JAJEDQ010000064.1 GCA_022821445.1 Acidimicrobiia bacterium
AACTCCCTAGCCACTTCAGCCGAGGCTGTGGTGTGGTCCACCAGCACCGAACCGGCAGGCATCGTCCCCAGGGCACCGTCGTCGCCCAGCACCACTGCTCGCAGGTCGTCGTCGGCTCCCACGCAGGTGAATACGAATTCGGCCCCGTCGGCCGCCTCGGCCGGGGTGGCCGCCACCGTGCCTTCATGGTGCTCGCCCCAGCGCTCAGCCACCGCCGCGGTCCGGTTGAATACCCGCACCTCGTGGCCGGAGACCACCAAGTGCCCCGCCATGGGGAAGCCCATATTGCCCAGTCCGATGAATGCACACACGCTCACGTCGGCCACGATATCCGGCCCTTTCCCCCGTTCTCCCGGCGATAGGCGGCTTCCACAGTGTTCCCATAACATCGAAGGCGATGAGCGACAACGGCTTCGACGTATTCTCCGCCGACTCCCACGTGATCGAACCCCACGACCTGTGGCAGATCTACACGGTGGAGGCCTTCAAGGATCGGGCGCCCAGGCTGGTCCATGAGGAGACCACCGACCGCCTGGTGTGCGACCAGGCCCGGCTGCCCCCGGTGGGGCTTTTGGCCGGGTGCATGCGCACCGACGACAAGGTGAGGGCCAGGGGCCGCTGGGACGAGGACGTGCCCGACGTAGGCTGGGACCCTGAAGCCCGCATGGAGGCGTTGCGCACCGATGGCGTGACTGGTGAGGTGCTGTACCCCACCATCGCCATGCAGATGTACCCCATCCGAGACGTGGAGTTCCAGTGGGCGCTGTTCGAGGCCTACAACACCTGGGTGGGCGAGTTTGTGAGCCAGATTCCCGACACGTTCGTGGGCATCGCGCTGCTCGCGCCGGTGGACTTGGAGCGGGCTGCCAAGGAGATGAAGCGGTGCCGAGACATGGGGCTCAAAGGGGTGATGATCCCGGTGATCAACGGCGAGGACAATCCCTATCAAGATCCGTCGTTCGACCCGCTGTGGGCCGCAGCGGTGGAGCACTCCATGCCGGTGAACCTCCACGCCGCCACCACCCGCGATCCCGACAAGGCCTGGGATCAGGGCACATCCACCCGGTCGGTGCTGCAAACGGTGGACATCCAAGAGGTGGTGCTCGACCTCATCTTCGGCGGCGTGTTCGACCGCTTCCCCGAGCTGATGATCGTCTCGGCCGAGAACGACGTGGGCTGGGCCGGCAACCTGCTGGAGCGGGCCGACTACTGGTTCCACCGCCACGCCCAACTCCTGAAGGACATGAACTGCCAAGAAGAGCCGTCGCACTACTGGCGCCAGAACTTCCGGGTGACGTTCATGCGCGACCTCACCGGAGTGGCGGCCCGCGACATCATCGGCACCGCGACCATGATGTGGGGCAACGACTTCCCCCACCATGTGTCCACTTGGCCCAACAGCCAGGCGGTGATCGCCGAGCACTTCGCCGATGCCACCGACGACGTGCGCCACGCCATCGTGTCGGCCAACGTCCGCCAGCTCTACGACATCCAGGTTTAGCAGGAGAGCATCAATGAACAAGACCTGGACTGAAGACCATCCCGCCTTCCAAGTGGCCGCGTCGAGGCGCATCCTGGCCCGGGAGGGGTGCGAGAGCCGGGTGGCCGGCCACGTGTCGGTGCGCGACGCCGAGCGGGCCGACGCCTTCTGGGTGTCGCCGTTCGGCTACTTCAGCGAGACGCTGCCCAGCGACGTGAACTGCTACGACATGGAGTTCAACCTGCTGGACGGCGACACCCCGGCATCGCCGGCGGTGCGCTTCCACGCCGGGTTCTACGAGGCCCGCCCCGACGCCAACTCGGTGATCCACACCCACTCCCACTATGTGGAGGTGCTCTCCACCACCGGCAAGGACGTGGGGCTGTACTCGGCCGACGCCTGCCTGTTCTACCAAGAGCAGGCCCACTACGCCGACAACGGCATCGACAACCCGGTGGACGGCCCCCGAATGGCCGAGGCGCTGGGCGACCGGTCGGTTGTGCTCATCGGCAACCACGGGGCATGCTTCGTGTGCGGTTCGCTGGAGGAGGCCACCGTCAAGGCCATCGCCTATGAGTCCTCGGCCCGAGCCCACTATGAGGCCAAGGTGGTGGGCGGCCACGAGATGCCCAATGCCGAGGCGGCCCGGGCCAAAAAGGCGTACCACAAGTACTTCATCCCCATGATGTGGGAGGCCAACTACCGCCGCCTGCGCCGCACCGACGCCGACCTGTTCGAGACCCTGGCCGGCTAGTGGCCCCCGAGCCTCAAGCCCACCCGATGGCCCCTCACCCAATTGAGAGCATCGGGGCAGTCGACCTCATGCTGGGCGTGCCGTCTGACCGCGACGCCTGGTACGCCAACTTCCAGGGACTGCTCAAAGACACCGAGAGCCGCAGCTTCGGCCACGGCGCGGCCTACATGTTCAAAGATCTGCCCCAGGTGGACGGCACGGTGGACTTCATCGCCTACCTGCTGGCCGAGATGGACCGCTGGGGCATCGACAAGGGCCTGTTGCCGGTGAACTTCGGCGACACCTGGGGCACCCGGGGGGTGGCCGAGCACCCCGACCGCCTCTACGGCAGCTACCTGGTGGACCCAAACCGGGGCGTGCAGGCGGTGCGGCATCTGCGCCGGGCGGTGGACGAGCTGGGCGTGATCGCCGCAGCCTGCTTCCCCACCGGGCTGCACCCCCAGGTCAACATCAACGACCCGCTCATGTACCCGATCTACGCGGCGTGCTGCGAGCTGGAGATCCCCATGTGCATCAACGCCGGCGTGCCCGGCCCGCGGGTCCCGTTCGACCCCCAGCACGTCGAGCACCTCGACCAGGTGTGCTACGACTTCCCCGAGCTGGTGCTGGTCACCCGCCACGGTTCCGAGCCCTGGGAAGACCTCATGGTCAAGCTCATGCTGAAGTGGCCGGGGCTGCACTACTCCACCTCGGCGTTCGCCCCCAAGCACTATCCGCAGGCCATCATCGACTACGCCAACACCCGGGGCGCAGACAAGGTGATGTACGCCGGGTACTTCCCCTCGGGGCTGTCGCTGGAGCGGATCATGACCGAGATGCGCGATGTGGGATTTCGCGACCACGTCTGGCCCAAATTCCTGCGGGACAACGCCCTGCGGGTGTTCAATATGGCATGAGCATGATTGAGCAAATCTTCCGAAGGCGCGATCTGGGAGTGATCGACTCCTTCATCGGGGCAGGACTCTTGGTGGTGGCCGTGTTCGCCTGGACCGAGCGATCCGAGCTGGTCGACCCCAACACCGAGCTGTCCGACAACTGGAAGTGGCAGCTCTGGCAGATCGGTCCCCTGGTGTTCTCCATCGTCGGCGTGTGGCTGCTGTGGCGAAACACCAGCAAAGTGCCGTGGATCCGCACGCTGTGCCTGTCGTCGCTGGCGGTGGCGTTCTTGCTCAACAACTACACCGACACCTTCAACTACAGCAACAACCTCTGGAACACCATCGATCCGCTGTTCGTCGGCTGTGCCACCGTGGCCATGAGCGTCGGGTGGCGCCGGGTGATGGCCCAAAACCAGGGCATAGAGCCGGCCAACCCCTTCACCTTCCTCGCGGCCGTCGTCGCCACGGGACTGGGGGTGGCGGTGTTCATCGTCGCCTTCTTCTTCTACACCTGCGAGACGGCTTGGAGCGTCCTCGACCCCCTGGTGATCTTGGCCCTTCTCACCTGGGCAATCGGCGCCCGCCGCACCAATGTGGGCGACGCCATCTGAACCTATACGCTGCCTGAAATCCGGCCGGGACGGGGAAGAGGAGAACCGCTATGCCCGAGGTAGACGGCTACGTCCACGGAGACTTCAGCTGGGTCGATTTGTGTACCGAGGAGCCCGACAAGGCCAAGGCGTTCTACTCGGCGCTCTTCGGGCTGACATTCCGCGATGAGCACGACGGGTCGGAGGTGGTCTACACCCTGGGGCTGAAGGGCGATAAGCCGGTGCTGGGGCTGCTGGATAAGCCTCAACAGATGCGCGAGATGGGGATTCCCAACGTGTGGGAGACCTACATATCGGTGGACAACGCTGATGAGGCCTTGGCCAAGGTGGCGCCCGCGGGAGGCACACCGATGGGACCGGTGATGGAGCCGGCGGGCGCGGGGAGGATGGCAGTGGTGGCCGACCCCACCGGTGCAGTGGTGATGCTGTGGGAGGCGCTCGGCCAAGACGGCGCCGAGCTCAAGAGCGAGCACGGCACGCTGTGCTGGAACCAGCTCCTCTCGGCTGATGTGGACAAGGCCCTGGCGTTCTACTCCGAAATTCTGGGCTGGACCCCGGTGCCCCTCGACATGGAGGATTCGGTGGGCATCATGCACAACGGCGAGATGATCGCCAGCGCCGGACCGCTGCCCGCGCCGCTGATTCCCTCCCACTGGGCGGTGTACTTCGCGGTGGACGACTGCGACGCCACCGCCGAGCAGTGCCAGGAGCTGGGCGGCCATGTGGTGGTCCCGCCCATGGACACCCCGCCGGGACGCATGGCCCAGCTAGTGGACGACACCGGTGCCATGTTCTGGGTCATCACCCTCGACCCCGACTTCTCGCCCGTCTGATACACCAGAAGATCCAGCAGCCACCTCAAGGGAGGGCCCGATGAGCGACGAGACCACGCCTGAGGAGACCGCACGGCCCGAGCCCTATGAGGGGTGGGAGGGGCGAGCGGGGCGCACGGTGGCCGGATCGGACCCGTGGTGGCCCGAGGCGGTGCGGGCGCCGGAGGGGGCGCCCAACATCGTGGTGGTGCTGTTGGACGACCTGGGCTTCGCCGATCTGGGCTGCTACGGCTCGGAGATAGAGACCCCCCACATCGACCAGATGGCGGCCGAGGGGCTGCGCTACCTGAACTTCCACGTCAACCCCATGTGCTCGCCCACCCGGGCGTCGCTGCTCACCGGGCTCAACCACCACGACGTGGGGGTGGGCCACGTGTGCCACTCCGACCCCGGCTACCCCGGCTACACCTCCGAGCTCACCGAGCACTGCGCCACGGTGGCCGAG
>JAJEDQ010000178.1 GCA_022821445.1 Acidimicrobiia bacterium
GCCCATCACCTACATGAACTCGGCCGCCAATCTGAAGGCCTTCGTGGCCCGTCACGGCGGGGCGGTGTGTACGTCGTCCAACGCCCGGGCCGTTTTGACATGGGCTCTGGAGCGGGGCGATCAGGTGCTGTTCTTCCCCGACCAGCACTTGGGGCGTAACACCGGGTTCGACATGGGCTACGACGAGAGTCACATGGCGGTGTGGAATCCCCGCTTCGAGCTGGGCGGGCTGACCGAGACCGAGTGCAAGGAATCGGTGCTGTTGCTGTGGCGAGGGCACTGCTCGGTACACCAGCGGTTCCAGCCCGATCACGTTTCTGCGTTCCGGGCCGATCATCCCGATGGGATCGTTGTGGTACACCCCGAATGCAGCCGGGAGGTGTGCGCGGTGGCCGACCAGGTGGGCTCCACCGACTACATCATCAAGGCGGTGGCCGCCGCTCCAGCCGGCTCGGTGATCGGCGTGGGCACTGAGATCCATTTGGTTAACCGGCTAAACGATGAGACCCCGGACAAGACGGTGGTGTCGCTCGACCCGCTGATCTGCCCGTGCTCCACCATGTTCCGCATCGACGCCGCCCATCTGGCCTGGACGCTGGAGGGCTTGGTGGATGGCAAGGTGCGCAACCGCATCACTGTGGAGCCGGATATCGCGGCCGACGCCCGCATCGCCCTCGACCGGATGCTGAGTATTACCTAGCGGTTGCTTCTGAGCGGCGGAAGCTTGCCGCCCAGCATGCTCAGCCCTCTCGGGCCACACTCAGCTCTCTCGGCCCACGCTCAGCTCTCTCGGGCCACACTCAGCTCGGCGTAGCGCTCCACCGCGTGGTGGTAGTGCTGCAAGCTCGGCTCATTGCGACCGAAGAGCACCTCGGCGGTTGCGCCGCTCTTGAGCGCGTTCTGGATTTGGAAGCCCACCCAGTAGTCCTCGTCTCGCACCGCTTGAAGCACTAGAGCGCTGAACTGCTCGGCTGTTTCACGCTCATCATCGGTGGACGGCTCGTGGCGGCACAGCACGGTCTGGATGGTGAGGCTGGTGTCAACCGTTGGACCGGGGAACAGCTGGCTCACCAGGCAGTAGTCGCCCAGGATCCCGGAGATCGACAAGTTGGGGAAGATCGAGTGGATCAGGCGGATGTGCTCGTCGAGGTCCCACTCCTCCTCGGGCTGGCCGACCAGCTTGGGCAGCGACTTTCGGCCGAACACGATGCGCTGGTGAGGACCCCAGGTGTCGTGGGCCATGAGGTTGCCGATGGTGTTGAGCCCCACGGTCTTGGGATGCATCCGCTCCTGGTGGTAGCCCTCCAGATAGCCGTCCCAGGCCACCTTCCAGCCCGGGCCGTCGAGGGTGCGCTGCTCGAAGATGTGCCACTGTTCGAGGTCGAGGGCGGCGACGTAAGGGGTGAAGTCGCCGAGGAAGGCGTCGATGTCGAAGGTGATGCCGGGCGTGAGGCTGGCGAACACGAAACCGGCTTTCTCGGCACAGGCCAGTGGGGTGAGCGAAAGGTGGTCGCGGTCGACGTCGCCAAAGGTGTGGGCGCCGAACATGCCCACCAGGTCGCCGGCGGTGTCGTACGACCAGGCGTGGTAGGGGCAGCTCAGCCGCTGCGCCGATCCCGCGGAGCCGGCCTCGCACAGCGGCGACCCCCGGTGGCGGCAGACGTTGAGGAACGCCCGGGCCGCGCCGTCGGCGCCACGGGTGAGCAGCACAGGTACCCCCATGACGTCCATGGCCTTGTAGGTGTCGGGGGCGGGAAGCTCAGAGCTTAGGGCCAGCGCCAGGGGCAGGTGCTTGAAGATGCGCTCCACCTCGTACTCGAAGCGCCCCTGGTCGAGGTAGGCGTCTACCGACTGGCGCATCACGTCGGGGGCAAGGTCGGTGGTGTTGTCCTGCCACAGGTCGAAGACCCGGCGGGTCAGGTCCCGGATCGCGTCGTCGGTGTAGGCCATCCGCCTACTCTAACTTTCGGGGTAATTCCGGCTGGAACCGGGAGTGCGGCGGCAGGAGAGGCCGGGCGGCTACGACTGGCGGGCCAGGTATTCCTCGCGCAGGGGCTTCTTGTAGAGCTTGCCGGTGGGCAGCCGGGGGAACTCGGCCCGGAAGTCCACCACCCGGGGCACCTTGAAGCCGGCCAAGTTCTGGCGGGCGAAGGCCCGCAACTCCTCGGCCAGCTCGTCGGAAGGCTCCACGCCGTCTTCAAGCTGCACCACCGCGTGGACGTACTCCCCCATCTCGTCGTCGGGCAGGCCGAACACCGCCACGTCGGCCACCTGGGGGTGCAGGGCGAAACAGGCCTCGATCTCCTGGGGGTAGATGTTCACCCCGCCGCTGATGATCATGAACGTCGCCCGGTCGGTGAGATAGAGGTAGCCGTCGGGATCGAGGTATCCGACGTCGCCCACCGTGGACCAGTTGTCGTGCTGGGGATGGCGGGATTCCCTTGTCTTCTCCGGATCGTCGTGGTACTCGAAAGTTGGGGTTTCCTGCTCGAAATAGACCACCCCCGGCACCCCGGCACCGAGCTCGAGGCCATCGTCGTCGCAGATGTGGGGCACTCCCATCATCGCCTTGCCCACCGATCCCTTGTGCTCGAGCCAGTCTTCGGCACCGATGAAGCACAGCCCGTTGCCCTCGGTGGCGGCGTAGTACTCCTGGATGATCGGGCCCCACCACTCGATCATCTGCTCTTTCACCGGCACAGGGCAGGGGGCGGCGGCGTGGACCGCCATCTTCAGCGACGAGAGGTCGTAGCGGTTGCGAACCTCCTCGGGCTGCTTGAGCAGGCGGATGAACATGGTGGGCACCATCTGGGTGTCGGTCACCGAGTACTGCTCGACATAGGCCAAGAAGCGCTCGGGGTCGAAGCGGTCCATGATCACGAGCGTGCCGCCCAGCTCGTGAACTCCGGCGCTGTACATCAGCGGGGCGGAGTGATAGAGCGGCGCCGGGCTCAGGTACACCGAGTTCTCGCCCATGCCGAGCAGGTGGTGCTCGAGCATGCCGATGCCCGACAGGCTGGCATCGTGTACCTCGACGCCGGTCAGGGGCCGCTTGATGCCTTTGGGCCTGCCGGTGGTGCCCGACGAGTACAGCATCACCTCGCCCTTGGGCAATCGAGGCAGCGGGTCAGACGACATGGGGGCAACGGCGTCTTCATACGACTCAAAGCCGTCCACGGCGCCGTCCATCATCAGCTTGTGCCGGCAGTCGGGAATGAGGTCGAGCATCTGCGAAGCGGTGTTGGCCATCGCCTGCGTGGTTATCAGCGCGGTCGACCCGCTGTCGTTCACAACATAAGCCGCCTCCTCGGGCGACAGGTACCGGTTGATGGTGGTGAAGTAGAACCCCGACGTCATCGCCGCCCAGAACACCTCGTAATACCGGCGATTGTTCTCCGCCAGAATCGAGATGTGGTCGCCCTCCCGCAGCCCCCTCTCGTGCAGCAGCTGAGCCAACCGGTTGGCCCCCTCATCCAGCTCCCGGTAAGTGGTGACCTCCCCCGTACCAGCCATGATCTGCGCCGCCTTGTCCGGCGTAATACGAGCGTGCTGTCCCGGATACATGCGTGGTTTGCTCCCCCTTGGTCAGATCCAACTGAGAGAGATTAGAGCCACTACGCCCGCGCGTTCAGAACTGCCAGTGCCCCGGATTGGTCGGCCCAAGAAATGATGGACCTGTCGGTTGTGGCCAGGCCACAACCTTGGTCAATGGCAGAGGCCACGATGAGCTGGTCGAAGGGGTCGCCATGGAATCCTCGCCTCTGCAACCAAGGGGCTGCTGCCACGATTTCCACAGATAGCGGTAGCAGCCTGATGCCACCGTCCAAGCACCGCCGACACCAGTCCAGCACCGGCATGGCCAGTTCAATCACCCCTCTCTCCGCCAAGCGGGAGACTTCATTAAACGAGGCAGGCGAAACCGCCAGCGCTTGCGATTCGAACCGCTCAGCCAGCAGTTCTTTCGCTTTGGCCCCTAGGAGGGGATCATCGGTTCTCAGTCGGATCAACACATCGGTGTCGAGCAGGGTCAGCACCAATCTGTCTCCCCATCGAGTACTCGTTTCGGATCGACCACCGAGTAGAACTCTTCGGCCGGAGTGATGGACTCCGGTATATCTCCGGTAATCCGCAAAATGTCTTTGTCGCATCCGATGATGCCGCCGGTGCGCTCGACCTCACGCATGACCCGAGCGTATGGACGTCCCCTGTTGGTTACGACCACCTCGCAGCCCGTTTCACGCACTTCGCGCATCAGGGCAAAGAAGTTGTCGCGAAACTGGCGCGTCGTGACCTCGCGTACTCCAGGGGCTGTCGGAATGGTCTCCACATCGAGCACGATAGCATCTTGTGGCCTCAAAAATAGGGCCACATAACTTCGTCTGGTCCTTCGACGGCCACCACAATTTCCATAAGGCGCCGACAGCCGATCCCATGCCGATCACAACTCGTTGCAGCCGCGGAAGCCAGGGTCGGGACCGGAGCGGCGGGGTGGGGCGAAGAAGTCGTTTTCGTCGTCATCGAGGCGGTTGCACTTGCGCAGCATGGCTCGCCTTTCGGCC
>JAJEDQ010000186.1 GCA_022821445.1 Acidimicrobiia bacterium
GCTCGGCTCCGAATACGGAGACTTGTTGCTCCGCGGTGGGAACAGCGGGTCCGGCGGTGGGTCCGGCGGAGACTGGCAGCTCTTGTTGTCTAGGGACGCGTATCGAGCAAGGGACCACCGGCTACCGACTCTGGGGAAGGCGCCTGACTTGTCAGGCTCCAGTTCACCTAGGTCGGCCGGGAGCAGGTCCGCCCGAACGGTCAGCCAGATGGCCAAGATTGCGGCGACGAGCAGTTGGACGAACCTGCTTCTAGTGGCGCGGGCCGCCCATGTGCTGTGGGACGGGTTGCGCACGGGTGTCAGTCTACCTGGCCCCTTTTGCCGCGCTGGCCAAAGATGGCCACCTGGCGTTCTACTTGCACCATCCCGATGCCGTTGTTTCCCAGTGCCTGCCCGACTTACCCCGGCGACGCTCCCAGTCGCACAGGCGAGGCAGGCTAAGCGGTCGGTGACCTCCGTCCCGCTGCCTACCGGAGGTCACCGGCGACGAGTTGGGCGGCAGGAGGTGTCCTTCGACCTGGACCAGCCTATGGACGAAATGTTGCGGGTATAGCCTCCAATGGTCGGTCTCAGAAGGGGGTTCCTGTGCATCTGGATTTGGGCGACCCGCAGCTGAGGGATGCAGGTGCGGAGATCCTCGCTCGCTACAACAGGGACGAGCATGAGCACAACACTGGAGTGGCCATTCGAGATTTCATTACTGCCACCGGGCTCGCTCAGCCTGGCGAGATTCAGATGGAAGCGGCCTCGGGCAACAAAGGGCGCGTCGATCTTTCCATCGACAGTCACAGGCTGTACATCGAGGTGAAGACCCGGGTGGGCACTGCTTCCGGCGGTGCCGAACCCAGCCCGAAGAACTTGGAGCAGGTCGACGGCTATCTGGCGTCCAGCGCCGACCCTGCAACCATCGGGGTGCTCACCGACGGCAAGCACTGGCTTATCCGAACCTGTGGCGACGAGCCCGACACTGTTCGCGGCCCGCCTTTCCGTCACACCTTCGACACCGCCGAGGAATGGCTGGCGCTCTTCGAGTGGCTAAGAGACGAGGTGTTCGCCCAACGGGAAAAGACATCCGCCACCCCAGAAGAGGTTGGGAGGGGCTTCGCACCGGGGACCGTCGATTACGAGTCGGCGGTGAGCGCAATCCGAAGCTTGTACCAGGAGAACCGGGCAGCAGAGACGGTGAAGATCAAGCGGGCACTCTGGGAGTCGCTGTTGAGCGTGGCTTTAGGCGAGATCGACGAGGTAGACCTCGACGACCTGTTCGTCCGCCACACCTATCTGGTGACTGTAATCGGAATGATCACCCAGGCCTCTTTCGGCATCGACATCCAGGCTCTGGCCGCCCAAGATCCAAACGACCTGCTGCGTGGAGACACGTTCCGAGACTCCACTGGGCTGGTGGATATCGTCGAGTCGGACTTCTTCGCGTGGCTGGTTGAAGTTGATGGCCACGAGACGATCCGACGGATAGCCCGCCATGTGGGTTCCTTCGAGTGGGGGGGAGATCCAAGCGGATCTCGCCTCAGTCTTGTACCAGACAGTCATTCCATCATCCGAACGACAAAAGCTTGGCGAGTACTACACACCTCCCTGGTTGGCCGCGGCCATCGTGGAGTCTGCCGTGACAGAGCCGCTGTCCGACAAGGTGCTCGACCCCGCCTGCGGATCGGGCTCCTTCCTAGTCGCTGCCATTAGGCATGCCATCAAAGCAGCAAGGCAAGAGGGCCTCAGCGACGCTGAAGCCCTCGCGAGGCTTCAGAAGCAGGTGTGCGGGATCGACATCCACCCTGTGGCGGTGCATCTGGCCAGAGCCGCTTGGGTCATGGCCGCCAAAGAAGTGATCTCCGTCGCCTCCGGCGGCATTACCGATATAGCGGTGCCCGTCTACCTGGGCGACTCCCTGCAATTGCTCCACGATACGCAGAGCTTTCTGACAATTGAGGACGTAGTGGTCCCAGCAACAGGGGATCCAAAGGGAAGGTCGCTTACCTTCCCTTTGAGTCTGGTGAACCGCCCTCGGGTCTTCGGGCCGCTTATGGTCCGCATAGCGGCAGACATCGCTGCGGGCGACGGCCCTGGCCATGCCCTAGAAGAATTTGCTGAGAATCTGGACACCCACGAAGCGGAGGTAATGGCGACTACTGCTGCCAAACTCGCAGACCTGCACGCCGATTAGATGAACCACATCTGGGCGTATTACATCCGTAACCTCGTCCGCCCCATCGTCATCGCTGAGGAAAAGGTGGACGCCATAGTCGGCAACCCTCCCTGGCTCACCTATAACAAGACCAAGCAGGGTCTACGAAAAGCGCTCGACGACCTCGGTAAGAAGCGGTACGCGATCAAGCCAGCGGCGAGGTACATGACCCAGTTCGATATCGCCGGCCTCTTCGTGTCCCGCTGCACTGACCTATATCTTCGACCACCAAATGGAGACCGTCTCGGCGGACGGTTGTCAATGGTCCTGCCCCACAGCGCATTGATCGCAGGACAGTACGAGAAATGGCGGACGGGGCAGTGGGGGGCGGTGTCCACCGACCTCTCCGCAGACTTACCCTGGGACTTGGAGAAGCTGCAACCCAACGACTTCTTCCCCGTACCCGCATCCGTCGTCCACCTCCACCGGGCCTATCCCAACCAAGCGGTCGCGCTGCCGTCGCAAGCCCAACAGTGGTCCGGGCCGGTAGACACGCCGACCAAGGAAACCGCGCCACTCCCAAGAACAGGCGGATCTGCCTCCCCCTACGGCGACGCTGCCCGCAATGGGGCCACGATTTTTCCCCGCAACTTGTTCTTCGTCACCGAAGTGCCTCCCTCCACGACTGTGATCCGCCCAGGCATCGTGCGCACACAGCCCCGGGTCAGCAGCCAAGCAAAGGAGCCGTGGCGCAGCCTCCCTCTCAACGAGCTGAGGACCCCTGGCACAGTAGAGGAGTCCCACCTATTCGACGTGCATCTCGGAGAGACCATCGCCCCCTACGTCACTCTGCCGCCGCTTCGGGCACTGCTTCCTATCGACAAGGACAGCTCGTTCACGATCGCCCGTGATCCAACTCAGCGCGGTGAGGTCAAGTCGAGCAGCCTTCCAAGGCTGGCGAGGAATCGCTGGAAGGCAATGTGCGAACTGTGGGACACACACAAGAGGGTGAATGACGATAAGACCCTCCTTGAGCAACTCGACTATCTGCACAAACTGCAATCGCAGTTGGACTGGCGGCAGGCCAACCAGTCCGATCCGAAGACGAGGGTCGCCTACACAGGTTCCGGCAGACCCACTGCGGCCATCATCAGCGACCTAGAGGCTGTAATCGACCACAAGCTGTATTGGATCTCCTGCGACACGCTGCAAGAGGCGCTCTATCTCTTGGCCATCATCAACAGCGACACCCTGCGCAAACGGGTCGAACCGCTGATGACCAAAGGCCAATTCGGAGCAAGAGACCTGCATAAACACCTGTGGAAACTTCCCATCCCCGTATTCGACCCCGCGAACGCCGACCACGTCGCAGTGAGCGACGCTGGAACGGCGGCTGAGAAGGCCGCTGAACGGCAACTCAAGACGATCATAGCCGACAACGAGCAGACCACCGTTAAGGCGATCCGCAAGGAGCTCCGAACCTGGCTTGACACCTCCCCCGCAGGGAACGCCGTGGAAAGCGCCGTCGAGAAATTGCTGGGCTGAAAGGTCGCCCGCTCCACCCGGCCGCTTCCCAATCTGCGCATTTGTCGCCCACCGCGCGAAGTCTGCCTTCTCGCATCACCATTCTGGGGTGGTCAAGCTGAATGCTCAGTCACCTGTTCAGCCTGATCCAAACGACGATGCATGGCGCTGATGAAGACCAGCCATTCCCACGCGGCCTCTTGGTCCAACCCGTAGTCGTCGTAATGGGTGACAACATTCCGCAGTGCACTCGCCAAACCGACCGCAAGAAATCTGTACCCGTCATGCTCGTCTCGCTCAATGGGAGTA
>JAJEDQ010000072.1 GCA_022821445.1 Acidimicrobiia bacterium
GCCGATGTAGGCGGTCAGCCCGGTGCCGCCCATCGGACCGAGCATTACCGGAATGGGCGTGCCCGGTGGCACCACCCGGACATTGCCGTCCACCACCATGTAGTCCTGCCAGCTCATCATGCCGCTGACCAGGTCGCCCTCGTTCAGTGCCGGGGTGTTGGAGGCCACTACCTGGAAGACCCCCGGCCCCACCATGGGCAGGCCCAACGGTGCGGGTGGCATGTAGGTGATGAAGTCCTCCAGCCAAGTGCGCATGGCCGGCTCGAAGCTGAGGTAGCACAGCCGGGCCAGTGCTTGGCCGTCTCCCGGTTCGGGGATGTCAATTTCCCGATACTCGAAGTTGTCCACGCCGACCGGTCCGTTGGGCCGCACGGCATAGATCCACTGGCGGTTCATTCCGCCAACCTACTCCGGCAGATGGGCGCAGCCCCTCAGCGAGCCGGTCGGACCCGCAGCATCATGGTGGCGATCATGCGGTCGCCCTTTCCCAGATCTCTGATCTCGGCCACTATCCAGCCGGTAGACGGATCGCCCATCCAGCGGCAGGTGCTGTACACCGGGCCGATCTTTCCCCCCAGCAGATAGCGGATGTCCATGTCGGCCACGGAATGGGGGGCGCCGAATTGATGCTCGGCAAAGGTCTCGGCGCCCACCTCGCCCACCAGGGTGACCATGGCGCCCTGCATGATGCCCGCGGGGTTGAGAAGCTGCGGGGCGAGTTCGACCTCCACATTGCCGGCGGCGGCATCCACCACTTCGATGCCGGCCACATCGGCCAATGGCCGGTCGATGTCGGGGAGCCCCATGATGTCGGGCCGGGGAGGGTCGTGGATCGGCTTGGCCGGATCGCCGGGACGCTGGTGGTGGCGCCCGAAGCCAATCTGGGCGTAGCCCACCTCGGCGCCGTCGGGAGTGGTGAAGCGGCACTCGCAGGTCAGCGTGCTGGCCCCGGCCCGCAGCACCTCGGCGTACACGTCGATCTGGTCGGGCAGGGGGACGTCGGCGGTACGAATCTGGAAGTCGGTGGTGAAGTGCCAGCACTCGGGATCTTCCTTTTCGCCGATCATGCCCCCGGTGATGTCGGCGGCAAGCATCAGCACCGAGGGCCTCACTTGGCCGCCATGGCACTGCTCGTCGAAAACCCGGAGCCTTCCGTAGCCGGGCTGCGAGTTGGGGTCGCAGTAAATCCCCAACTGGGCCAGAAGCGTGAACGTCGGAGGTGCTGATGCAGGGACGGTCATGGCCCCTTAGTTCTAGACGGTGGCACCCTCCAGCACCGTGTTCTTGAAGAAGTCGGGGCGGGCTTCGGAGAAGAAGCGGTGGGCGTTGCCGAAAGTGAAGGCCCGGAATTGGTCTTCGTTGAGCCAGCCGTGCTCCACCTGCTCCCACACCTCGGGGAGCACTTCGGACATGTCGGGCACGTCCCAGTGGCCCACGTCGGAGGAGAAGATGGCGTTGAGGGTGGCCCCTTCGGGCAGGGCGCCGTCGAAGGCCAGACGCACTAGCGGGTCGTCGGCTTCGCAGCCGAACCAGTAGGAGCGGTCGATCTGCTCGAGGATGTCTTCGGGGCTGGTGATGCCCGCGGCCTCGAAGTCGTGGACGACCTGATCGGTGCTGATGCCCTTCTGCATCACAGTGCCGAAGCCGGCGGGCAGATCGATGGGGTCGTTGGCCTCGGCCAACAGGGATTCGAAGTAATCGGGCTCAAAGAGGGCCGGGTCGTAGGCCTTGAGACCCTCGGGGCCGCGCTTTTCCCAGTGGCTGAGGAGGTCGCACACCATCTGGGCGCCCCAGGTGACCCCGCCTTCCAGGAAGCCGAGGCGCAGATCGGGAAAACGGTGGGTTACCCCGCCGAAGAAGATCGACTTGGCGGTGGCCTCGCTGGCCGTTCCGAAGTTGCCCATGTGGTTGTAGGTGAAGTTGCTGACTGAGCGTCGACCGTCCCAGCCCATTGATCCGGAGTGGAGGCTGGTCGGGGTTTGCAGCTCCACCAGCCGCTGCCACAGCGGGTCGTAGTCGTAGGCCGAGTCGAGGCCCAGCGAGTCGATCCACGTGGCCATCTCACCGCCAGCCGGCACCTGGCGGGGAACGAACCCGCCGATCATCACTGCTTTGAAGCCCAACTCGGTGACCGCAAAGTCGAGTTGTTCAATCGCCTCGTCGGGGGTGTGGGTGGGAATGGCCGCCACCGGGGTCAGGCGGTCTTGAAGGCCTTGGTAGCTGTCGGCCAGGTAGCGGTTGAGCGCTCGGCAGAGCTTGTTGCGAATTTCGTCGTCGCGGTAGGCGGGGAAGTTGAGCCCGATGCTGGGGTAGCAAACCGCGAAGTCCATGCCCAGCTCCTCGATGCGGTCGTGGAACATCGCTGGGGACACCGCGGTGGCGAAGTCCCGGGTGTTGGCCAGCGGCAGCGCCCACCACGGCCCCCGGAAGGAGCGTCGGGCCAGCCGATCATCAGGGGAGAGGCCCGACCAGTTGGGCTCGCCGTTGAACGAGCAGTTGGCCATCTGGGGGTACAGCCCTCCCTCAAGCCCCTCGTCGAGGCAGTACTGGTGGAGGGCCGGGTAGTGCTCGAACACGTGCCCGTCGGCGTCGATGATGGGATGGCCGAGGTCGGCTCGGATGTCGGCGGCGGATCGCTGGCTGCTCATATAGGCAACGCTAGCTACTACCGTGGGTTGTTGTCGCTGTGACACCCGACTGAGAAGGTTTCGATATGAGCACTGTCACTCCCGTTCGCCCTTGCATCTCGGCTGATTCTCACGTCACCGAGCCCGACAACACCTACATCGACTACATCGATCCCAAGTTCCGGGATCGGGCCCCCCGCGTGGATTGGGACGACGCCATGGGGGCGTTCATGTCCATCGACAACGGCCGCAATCGGATGCCCTATGGAATGATCGCCGCCGCGGGCAAGAGCTGGCACGAGATCAGCCTTTCCAGCGGCACCCGCTGGGAGGAACTGCACCCCGGCGGCTACGACCCGGCGGCCCGTCTCGACGAACAGGATCGGGACGGGGTGGTGGCCGAGGTGATCTACCCGTCGGTGGGGATGACCATCTGCAACCACCCCGACGGCGACTACAAGAAGGCCTGTTTCGACGCCTACAACCGCTGGATTGCCGAGTTCAACTCCCACGCTCCGGAGCGGCTGATCGGCTTGGGCCAGACCGCGGTGCGCTCGGTGGACGAGGCCATCGCCGACTTGGAGGCCATGAATGCTCTCGGGCTCAAGGGCGTCATGCTGCCGGGCTATCCGTCCTCGGGTATCGACTACGACGCCCCCGAATTCGACGCCTTCTGGGAGGCGTCGGTGTCGATGGGTATGCCCCTGTCGTTCCACATCCTGACCTCGGGCAACGACCACCCCATGGCCGCCCAGTTCCGGGGACCCAAGATCAACTCGTTTTTGGGCATCATCCGGGGCAACCAGGACATCATCGGCACGCTGATTTTCGGCGGCGTTTTCGAGCGCCATCCCGACCTTCAGGTGGTGTGCGTGGAGGCTGACGCCGGCTGGGCGCCCCACTGGATGTACCGGGCCGACCACGCCTACAACCGCCACCGCAACTGGCTGGAGAGCGCCGATCTGTCCAAGAAGCCCAGCGACTACTTCCGGGAGAACGTGTACCTCACATTCCAGGATGACTGGGTGGCATTCAAGCTGCTCGATCTGATGAACGTGAACCGGGTGATGTGGGCCAACGACCACCCCCATTCCGATGCCACCTGGCCCTGGTCACAGGAGATGCTCACCGAGCAGACCATCCACATGACCGACCACCAAATCGACCGAGTCCTCCGCGACAACTGCGCCGAGCTCTACGGGCTGACCGTTTAGAGCCGCCTACTCGCCGTTCTTGATGGCCTGCCACACCCTTTCTGGGGTGCAGGGCATGTCGATGTGGGTGACTCCCAGGGGGGCGAGGGCGTCGATGATGGCGTTCTGTACGGCGGCGGGGGCGGCGATGGTGCCGCTTTCGCCTACTCCTTTGGCACCGACGGGGTTGCGGTCGGTGGGGGTCTCGATGAAGTGGGTCTCTACCTCGGGGACATCGCTGGCCGCGGGTACGAGGTAATCGGCCAGGCTGGTGGTGAGCGGGTTGGCGTCGGCGTCGTAGCGCATCTCCTCGAACAGGGCGACGGCGACGCCCTGGATGGCACCGCCCTGGACTTGGCCTGCGGCTTGGATTTTGTTGAGCAACCGGCCGCAGTCGGTGACAGCTACGTGGCGGAGCAGATCGACTTGGCCGGTCTCGGTGTCGACCTCGACTACTGCGACATGAGTGCCGCCGGGGAAGGTGGGCTGGCCTTGGTCGAAGGCGGCGGCGGCTTCGGTTCCGGCCAAGTCGGTCAATGGAATGCTGGCGGTGGGCATGCCTCGCACTCCTAGGACTACGTCTTGTGCCTCGCCGGGTGTTCCCGTTGCTTTCGGCGGGGTGGCGAGACGCAGTTCGATGTCATCTTTGGCGGCTTCTAGTCGCTCGGCAGCCTGCTCTTTGAGCTTGTCCAGCAGGCGGCCCGACACCTCGACGGCAGAGCTGCTGGCCAGCGATGCCGAACGGGAGCCGAAGCTGCCTAGTGCGGACCGGAAGCGGCCGGTGTCAGGGGTTGCCGCCACAATCATGGCGGGGTCCAGGCCCAGGGCGCCGGCTGTCAGGCGGGTGATGATCGATTGTATGCCCTGGCCTATTGGGGCGATGCCGGCGTCGATCTCGATGCGGCCGTCGTCGGTGACTCGGGCTGCGGCTGGTTGGCAGGGTTCGTGACGGCCGGTGAAGTCGGCCCAGCAACTGATGCCGATGCCCAGCAGTCGGTGGTCATCAGGGGCGTGGCGGGCGACTTGTTCTTCCCGCAGTTGCCGGTAGCCGATCTCTGACAAGGCCCGTTCAAGAGCGCCGAGGTGGTCGGCCTCGTCCATGACCAGTCCGCTGGGCATCCGTCGGGGGAAGTCGTCGGGCCGAAGTAGGTTTCGGCGGCGGACCTCGGCGGGGTCTAGATCCAGTTTGCGGGCCAGGGTGTCCATGGCTCGCTCGACCAGGCCGATTGCCTCAGCTCGGCCCGGTCCCCGGTAGGGGCCGGTGGGAACGGTGTTGGTCATCACCGCTGAAGCGGTGACCGCCACTTGGTCGATCCGGTAGGGGCCGGGAATGAGTCGCTGGGTTTGCAGGGGCTCAAATGCGCCCATCCCGGCGTAGCCGCCCACATCGGCGCTCACCTCGGCCTCCAGAGCGGTGACGATGCCGTTTTGGTTGGCGGCCAACGTGACTTGCTGGTTTTGGTCGCGGGCTTGCATCGACAGCAGGTTCTCGGGGCGGGACTGGGCTAGGCGGAGCGGGCGATTCAGCCGCAGGGCTAGGCGGGCGGCCACCGCGAACAGGCCGTTCTCACCGTCGCATTTACCCCCGAAGCCGCCGCCGATGGGGGGAACGATCAGGCTGATCCGGTCATCCTCGACGCCGAGCGTGCCTGCCAGTTCATCGTGAGCCAGAGACGGCATTTGGGCATTGATGTGGATTGTCACCCGGTCACCGTCGGGAACCACGAGACCGGCAACCCCCTCGATGGGGGAACAGGCCACTCGGGGGTAGTGCTGGGAGACGGTGACGGTTACGTCAGCGCGCTCGAGCGCGGCCTGGGTAGCAGCTAGATCGCCCGACGGTACGGTGAGCACGGTGTTCGAGCCATGCGCCGGGTGGAGAAGTGGGGCGCTTTCAGCGGTGGCGTTGACTTGGTTGGGAACCGGGGGCAGAGGCTGATAGTCCACGGCCGTCAACTCGCCGGCATCGACCGCCACTGCCTCACTGACTGCGATCACCGCGGCGATTGCTTCTCCGACATAGGCCACTGATCCCTCGGCCAGCGGTGGGCGGCTGATGTTGGCGGGAGAGACCCCCTCCAAGCCTGCTTGGGTGATCAAGTCCAAGTCATCGGCAGTGAACACCCCGACAACTCCGTCGAGGGCCTCGGCCTCGGATGTGTCGATACCGGCAATGGTCGCTCGGGCTATCGGGGATCGAACGAACCCCAGCCAGAGCGCGCCCTCAGCGCTGAGGTCTCCGCCGAAGCGGGCTTGTCCAGTTAGCAGGTCGAAATCCTCGATCCGACCGGCCCGATTGCTCACGTCAGACCGCTACAGGGCTTCTTCGATGACTGTGCCCTTGAAAAAATCAGAGTTTGTGCCAGCCCACAGCGACATCGGATGCTCGAAGGTGAAGGCCCGGAAGTCGGCCTCATCGAGGATGCCGCCGTCCACCAGCTCGTAGGCCTCGGGCAGCACCTCGCGCACGTCGGGGACGTCCCAGTGGCCCACGTCGGAGGCGAAGACGCCCTTCACCACCTGGCCCTTCGGGGTCACCGACCGGTTGAACCCGATGGCGGTCATGGGATCGTCGGCCTCGCAGCCGAAGTGGAAGCGGTCCCAGATGGCCAAGATGTCGTCCACGGTGTCCACCCCGCTGAGGGCGAACTCGTCGATGGTGGCCGGATCCTCATCGGGCTCGCTCAACATGTGCAGCGCTTCTTGGAGACGGTCCCGATGGCTGTTGGCCACCGGGGTGCCGTAGGCGTCGAACAGCCTGCCCAGCTCGTCCATGTCCACCGCGGCGGGGTCGTAGTGGCCGATGGCGTCGCGGTTGCGCTTCTCCCAGTGGCCGATCACATCCGAAAGCAGGTTCACACCCCAGGCCACGCCCCCCTCCAGGAAGGCCCAGCGCAGCTCGGGGAAGCGGTGGGCCACCCCGCCCATGAACACCGCCCGGCACAGGGCCTCGCCCGCGGCGGCGAAGTTGCCCAGGTGGTTGTACACGTAGTTGGTCTCCGAGGTGCGGCTTCCCCAGCCCATGCCCGCGGAGTGGAAGGTGGGCGACACGCCCAGCTCGGTACACCGCCGCCATACCGGGTCGTAGTCGTGGGGAGAGTCCATGCCCAGGGTGTCCATGCGGCGGGCATGGCGGTGGCTGGTGTTATCCGGGTCCACTGGCCGGGGCACCAGCCCGGTCATCATCACAGGGCGCATGCCCAGCTCGCCCACTGCGAAGTCCAGCTCGGCAATGGCCTCATCGGGGGTGAACATGGGGATGATGGCTACTGGCATGAGGCGGTCGGAGTAGGGCTCGTAGGCCTGGTGGAAGTAGAGATTGAACGCCCTGGCCGCGCCAAGGCGCAGATCCTCGTCCTCCAGGCCCATGCAGGTGAGACCGTAGGTGGGATAGAGCACGGCCAAGTCGATGCCGATCTCGTCCAGGCGCTCATACAGCAGCTTGGGCAGAAGGGCGGTGGCCCGGTCGAGGGTGTTGCGGGTAGGGAGCCCCCACCACGCCGAGCGCATCATCCCTGCGGCCCGGCGCTGCTCCAGCGACAGGTCGATGGACTTTCTGGCCCCGTATTCGACCACCTTGAACTTGTCCACCAATTCCGGTCCGCCGACGGTGGCCATGATGTCGTGAACCTCGGGCAGGAACTCGATGATGTGGCCGTCGGAGTCGATTATGGGATGGTCGATGGCGTCGCGGATGCGCCGCACTTCGGCGCTGGGCTCAAAGCTCATGGGGGACACACTACGACCCCAGTGAATTGCGGTGTCAGGCGTACACTTCGGAATCATGCGAGGCATCATCAGCTTCGGGGGCTATGTGCCTTACCGGCGCCTGGACCGGTCGGCCATCGCCGCGGTGATGGGCCAAGGGGGCGCCCGGGGCACCCGATCGGTGGCTTCCTACGACGAGGACACAACCACCATGGGAGTGGAAGCCGCTCGGCTGGCCCTGCGCCCGGTTGATGCTGAGCCCCGGGCGCTGTGGTTCGCCACTGCCGACCCCGCCTACCTGGAGAAAACCAACGCCACCGCCATCCATGCTGCCCTGCGGTTGGACAGTTCGGTGGGCGCGCTGGACTTCGGCGGCGCGGTGCGTTCGGGCATCGGAGCGCTGCGAACGGCCCTGGATGCGAAAGGGCCGACAATGGTGGTGACCGCCGACATCAGGGGCGGACTGCCCACCGGCGCTGACGAGGCCGCTGGTGGCGACGGTGCCGCCGCATTCTTGGTCGGCACTGAGGACGACGGGCCGGTGGTGGCCGAGTTGCTGGGGTCGGCGTCGGCCACCGAGGAGTTCGTGGACCGCTGGCGCCAGCCGGGCTCGCCGAGCACCGGCCAATGGGAGGAGCGGTTCGGCGAGACCCGCTACGGCCCGCTGGCGGCCCAGGCGTGGAAGGAGGCCCTGGGCGCGGCTGGCATTGAGGCGGCCGATGTGGATGTGGCGGTGGTGACCGGGTCTCACAGCCGAGCGGTAAAGCGGGTGGCCGGCCAGATCGGTGTGGCTCGAGTGGCCGACGATCTTTCCGCGGCGGTGGGCAATGCCGGCACCGCTCACCCGGGTCTGGTGCTGGCCAACGAGCTGGAGCAGGCCGAGCCCGGCCAGACCATCGCGGTGGTGATGCTGGCCGACGGTGTGGAGGCGCTGATCCTGCGGACGACTGATGCACTGGCCGAATTCACACCGGGCTTGCCGGTGGCCGATCAGATTGCCGATGGCGCCGAGGTGAGCTACGCCACGTTCTTGCAGTGGCGGGAAATGATCCAGGTACAGCCCCCCAATCGGCCCGAACCAACCCGGCCGTCATCGTCGGCTGCGGCCCGGGCCCAAGACTGGAAGTACGGCTTTGTGGGCAGCCGGGGCACCGAGAGCGGGACGCTGCATTTGCCGCCGGCCCGGGTGTCCATCCGTCCCGAGGACGAGCTTGATGCCATGGACCCCGCGCCCATGGCCGACGTCGGGGCCACGGTGGTGACCTTCACCATCGATCGGCTGGTGTACTCGGTGAGCCCGCCAGTGGTGTTCGCAGTGGTGGACTTTGACGGAGGCGGCCGGCTCCCGGTAGAGCTGACCGACGTCGACCCCGATGCGGTCCGCATTGGCCAGCGAGTGGAGATGACATTCCGGCGGCTGTACGAGGCCGAGGGCATCAACAACTACTTCTGGAAGGCTCGCCCGGCGCGGTCGGGGTCTTCGTCGGAATAAGGAGAGGCGACCGATGGCCAGTCACGGCATCAAAGACCAGGTGGCGATCATTGGAATGGGGTGTACCCAGTTCCGGGAGCACTGGGACAAGGGAGTCGACGACCTGCTGATCGACTCGGCCACCGCCGCTTTCGATTCCGCAGGGGTGGCCAAAGACGACGTTGACGCCTTCTGGCTGGGCACGGCCTCCAGCGGCATGAGCGGGCTGACGCTGAGCCAGCCGCTGAAGCTGGAGGGCAAGCCGGTCACCCGGGTGGAGAACTTCTGTGCCACCGGCTCCGAGGCGCTTCGCCAAGCCTCCTACGCGGTGGCCAGCGGTGCCTACGACATGGCCATGGCCGTCGGGGTGGAGAAGATCAAGGACTCCGGTTACCAGGGCTTGAACGCCGCTCCCGCCCCCCACGACGGCACCAAGCGGAACCTGACCGCGGCGGCCATGTACAGCCTGGTCTTGCCGGCCTACGCCGCCCGCTACGGGGTGGACGAGGACGAGCTGCGCATGGTGGTGGCCAAGATCGCCGAGAAGAACCACCGCAACGGGGCGCTTAACCCCCTGGCCCAGTTTCGCCGGGAGATGCCGGCCGAGAAGATCTGCGAGATGGCCTCGGTGGCTGGGCGGCTGTCGGTGTTCGACTGCTCCGGCGTGGCCGATGGTTCAGCGGCGGCCATCGTGGTGCGAGCGGAAGACGCCCACAAGTACTGCGACGATCCGCTGTACATCAAGGCCCTGTCGTTCGTGTCGGGCACCGGCGGCGGGCTAATCGATCCCGACTACGACTACACCACGTTCCCCGAGTGCGAGATGGCCGGGGCCGACGCCTACCGCCAAGCCGGGATCGACGACCCCCGCTCGGCGCTGGCCATGGCCGAGGTCCACGACTGCTTCACCCCCACCGAGATGGTCCTCATGGAAGACCTCGGCTTCTGCGAGCGGGGCACCGCCTGGAAGGAGGTGCTGGCCGGGACCTTTGAGCGCACCGGTGACATGCCCATCAACACCGACGGTGGCCTCAAGGCATTCGGCCACCCCGTGGGGGCCTCTGGCCTCCGCATGCACTACGAGTGCTGGCTCCAACTCCGAAACAAAGCTGGCGAAGACCGCCAGATCGACTTGTCCAACCGCAACCTCGGCCTCGTCCACAACCTCGGCGGCTACCCCGGAGAAATGGTCTCCTTCGTCTCCATCCTCGGCCCCGAGCAGGGCTAGAGGTCTCTTCGTTGACCTAGGAAACGATGGGCTGGAACTGCGGGCCAGACAGCGGCTCATAGCCTTCCGGCCAGGGAGCGGTCAGCCGGCAGATGAGCCGCATGTAGGGCTCGACTTCAGGGGGGTTGACGTGTTCCGCGGTGACCATGATGTCGCCTTCCCCGGTGAGATCGCGAAGATCGTGGACGGTGTCCAGCAGGTAGTCGGGGATCCAGCCCACGGTCTTGTTATTCCGAGTGTTGATGAGAATTGCCCGCGGGTTTGTTGAGTTTTCGGGCTCATCTAAGAGGCTCAGACGGTCTCCTGGCTGTAAACCGGCCACTGCGTCTGAAGCCCCCTCGAGATGCCGTACCCCTCGGACGAAGAACAGGGTGGTGAAATTGCCGTTTTCGGTCCGATGGGGAGGAGCGAACACTTCGATGCGGTCGGTCATCTTGCGACCCTCGTTGCGGGCCATTACCTCAAAGGGGTCTGTCCCCACGTCGAGCCCTAGATTCTCGACGTACTCCGCATAGTCAGGACGTTGACGAGGCATCTGCCGTTTGCGGAATACAGGAAAAAGCTCATCGTCCACATAAAGCCTGTGCAACTCGGGCAGACCCGGTAGCAACGGGAAGCCGTCCAGTGTTTCCGCATGCTTCAGATACACGAATTCGAACTCCTGCGACTCATCTGAGACGCGCTGGGTGAGCAGGCCAACGGGATGGATCAAACCGTCAGGGTGGCGCCAGGTCACGAACAGGTGGTGATCAGTCATTTGATCCACCCTATCCACGGAGAGTGACAGATCGAACGAAGCCATCGTAGTCCGGGCTCACGCGGCCAGCCGGGACCAGTTTCGTCGCAGCATCCGCTCAGCGAACTCTTTGGATGACGCTGACATGCGATGCTCAGGCACAGCCCAGATCGGCTTGACAAAATCATCGATACTCTGGATGCGTCCGAGCCAGTGCTCGAAAGCGGGTTGCCCGTCATGTTCCCGGGCTTGGTTCACCACGTCTATGGGGTGGGGCTTGCCAGCAAACCGAGTCTTGGCCCGGTCGGCCCACCCCTCAGGGGTGAAGTTGCTGTCGCGCGAGGTGAGTCGTTCTTGTTTCTGCTGGTCACTGAGCTGGAAACCCAAGCTTGAGGCGTGGTCAAAAGTTGGCGCCAGGCAGCGCCGGCCCTCAGAAAGTGCCTGTTTGATGGCACTCCAATTTTCCTCATGCCGGTCGGTGTTGCCGATCAGAGCGTCAAGGACCAAGTACCCGACAAAGACGTCCCAAGCTGATAGCCCTACTTCTGCACTTGATGGAGGGTCGACGTCCTCAAGCGCCTTGGCAATTGCCTCCACCGTGTACAGCTCCCGACGGTGCTGAGAAACGCTGATACCCACATGCCACATCAATTCGTCACCGTTGATGAGGCTCTCCCCTTCTCTTTCTCGAAGCACGGTTCGACAGACTGTCCCGAACCGCAACTGGCCGCTGGTGTGCTCAAAGGCGAGTTCTACCTGCGCTACCGGGATTCCCAGGACCTGGGCAACCCCGTAGGCGATGCGCTCAGCCCAGTCGTCGCCTTTCCGATACCCAGGGTTACCTTGCGGCTCGTTGAATGTGGCGTACTTCATTAGCCAACGCTCCTGGGTGCTGGGATTGGTGAGCCAGCGCTTGGGCTTTGTGCCTAGTTCCTCTCTCCCCGACCGCGGCCAATCGGTGGCATCGAGTTCTGTGTACTCGGTGGTTTGCGGGGTTGGGGTATGGGTTCCCTCGTCCATCGACACGAAGGGTACCCAGGGAGTGTGACAGCAGCGCGTATGACTTAGCGGGGCCAGACTTGGGGGCAGCGGGGGTGGTTTACGGGGGTGCCTTCGGATACCTCGGAGTGGTGGGGCTTTAGGGGGGTGCCCCGCTTGAAGCGGTAGACGGTGCCGTCGCCGCAGTAGCGCACCGAGATGGCCCGGCGCCATTGATCGGTGACGTTGGCGTGGGCGCCGTGGAGGGTCATGGCGTGGTGGACGGCCACGTCTCCGGGCGCCATGTCGAAGCAGAGCAGGTGCTCGGAGTCGCCCCGGTCGTAGTGGGGGACCTCCTCGCCGTCGGTATCAGGCATCGACAGTTGGCTCACGAACCAGTTGGGCCGGAAGTTCCGCTCCCAGCGGTGCGAGCCCTTCACATAGACGGTGGCCCCGGTGGCCTTGGAGATGGGGTCGAGCGGGCACCAAGTGGTGCAAACCTTGTCGCCTTCCAGCTGGAAATAGGCCATGTCCTGGTGGATGGAGGTGGGTTCCTCGGTGTGCGGCTCTTTCACCAGCACGCTGTCCTCGTAGAACCACAGCTCTTGGCTTTGCAGCAACTCGGCGGCCACCTGCGGCAGGGGCGATTGGGTGGCGAAGTGCTCGAAGTCGGGATCGGTCCACCAGTGGTCGGTGCCGCCATGGAACTGGCCGCGGGGGGCGCCTGTCTTGGCCGCCGCGGGGTCGTTGAGCACGGTGCCGCCGCTGGGCGGTACCACCATGGTGCCCATCTCGGTCATGTTGTTCATTTCCTCCGACCCCAGAGCCCGGTCTACCGGCTTGGCCATGGAGGCCAGGGTCTCGTCGGAGAGCACTCCCCGGATCACCACCACCCCGTCGCGCCAGAAAGCCTCGATCTCCTTGTCGCTCACCAGTGCCATAGGGACAATCCTTACATCTGCTCCAACTCGGGGGGCATGCCGAGGTGGACCATGCTCTCGGCGGTGGAGCCCTGGGGGGTCCAGTCGGAGGTGTCCATGGAGCGGGCCATGCCCGAGGCCACCGACTCCATGGTCAGGTCGATCGCCTGAGCGGGGGAGGCCGCATAGACGATGCGGGCAAACTTGCCGCCGCCGGCGGTGAAGGCCTCGCCGGTCACCGTGCACTGGTCGCTCACCAGATGGGCCACCACCGGGGCCACCTTCTCGGCGCCGAAGTGATCCCGCAGGTGCGATTTGAAGGGCGACTCGGGCAGGCCCTCGGTCAGCCGGGAGATGGCCGCGGGCAACAGCAGGTTGGCGGTGATGTTGTGGGCCTGGCCGAACATGGCCTCGGTGC
>JAJEDQ010000135.1 GCA_022821445.1 Acidimicrobiia bacterium
AACTCCATCCATCCCGGCCCAATCGAGACTGCCATGTTGTCGGCCGACCGTCACGGGCGCCCCGAGCTGTTCGGCCACGTGCCGCTGCGCCGGGCCGGGGTGGCCTCCGAGGTGGCTGATCTGGCCTGCTATCTGGTCTCAGATGCCTCGTCGTACCAGACTGGCCACGAGTACATCATCGACGGGGGCTCCACCGCGGGCATCCCGATGCGAGGGTAGGCATCATGAGCGTTGAGGGATTCGACCACTTGGCCATCACCGTGGCCGATGTGGAGGCCACCGTGGCCTTTTATGGTCAGGTGCTGGGCGCTGAGCCCATGTACTTGGAGGAATTCCGGGCCGGCAAGATGCCCATCGTGATGATGCAGGTGGGCACCAACCGCATCAACGTGCACCCCGTGGCCGCACCCGCCTCCCCCCATGCCCGCCTTCCCACCCCCGGTTCGGTAGACCTGTGCTTCCGCTGGGGCGGCACCATCGCCGAAGCCCAGGCCCACCTGGCCGACTGCGGCGTCGCGGTCATCGAAGGCCCCGCCCCCCGCCCCGCCAGCAACGGCGAACGCGGCCAGTCCGTCTACTTCCGAGACACCGACGGCAACCTCCTCGAACTCCTCACCATCAAGGGCTGACAGATGCGTTGCTCGCTGTGAGGACGGCACGTCGGGTGCGGAAAGGTAGGCTAGTTGAGGAAAAGTAGTGTAATTGTGAAATAGTACAGCAAATGAGAAATGGTATTGCATGAGAGAATCGGTCTAATACATGCGCGCTGAACATCAACCACGGGTGGCCGACCAGGAGCTCCATGACCTGGTAAGCGAATTGCCCGCGGTCAGCATTGAGGGGCCCAGGGCGGTGGGGAAGACCTGGACGGCCAGTCGGGTAGCCAGCACCGTGTATGCGCTGGACGATCCTGACGTCCTCGCCGAGGTGCGGGCTGATTCTCGCCTCCTCACCCGGGGGGAACCGCCCATCCTGATAGACGAGTGGCAGCGGTTCCCCGAGTCATGGGACATCGTGCGCAGATCTGTGGACCGAGAGTTCAGTCCGGGGAAATTCATCCTCACTGGATCGGCCCGGCCGGAGACTCGTCCCGCCCACTCAGGCGCGGGGCGGATTGTCACCTTGCGAATGTGGACCACTGCGCTTGCTGAGCGCCGCCTAGAAGCGTCCACCGTCAGTCTGAAGTCGCTCTTGGCGGGAGACCGCATCGATATCGAAGGCCAAAGTGGCCTTGACTTGGAGGACTATGCATCTGAGATTGCCTCCGGAGGGTTTCCCGGCTGGCGAAACACCACTGGTCGAGCGCGAGACCTTCTTCTCGACGGCTATCTCCACCGGCTGGCCGAGCACGACTTCCCGCTATCTGGCCACCGAGTCCGCAACCCCGCAGCCCTGCGCCGTTGGCTGACTGCCTATGCCGCAGCCAGCTCGAGCACAGCTTCCTACGAGACCATCCGCGATGCCGCTACTTCTGGCGAGGGCGACAAGCCGTCAAAGACTACGACCCTCGCTTATCGGGACACCCTTGAAGCCATGTGGATATTGGAGCCACAACTGGCCTGGTTGCCGGTAGGGAGCCACCTGAGTCGCCTCAAACGAAGTCCCAAACACCACTTGGCTGACACAGCATTGGCTGCCCGATTGCTCAATGCGACCGCCGACACCCTGGTCGGCACTGACGCATATCTTCAGGCTGGGTCCGGGCCGGCCGACACCGGGTTGCTCGGAGCCTTGTTTGAGTCGATGGTTATCCACGATCTGCGGGTATACGCCCAGTCGGCCGATGCCAGGGTGTCCCATATGCGCACTTGGAACGACGAGCGAGAGGTGGACGCGATAATCAAGCACCGGGGACGGGTACTGGCCGTGGAAGTCAGGCTGGGATCAGAAGTGACAGGCCACGACACCCGGCACCTGCGATGGCTGCGAGACCGGATCGGGCCAGGACTCCTTGATGCTGTCGTGATTACTTCCGGTCAGGAGGCTTATCGTGATGACGAGGGGATAGCAATCGTACCAGCAGGGTTATTGGGGCCCTAGCTCGCGACCGCGTTACCAATTACTCGCCATTTCCCGGAGAGAGGAAACGTCCAATCCCCGGTCGTGGCACCACCACCAGGCATGGCTGCGACAGGCGGCGTCGGTCAGGTCGTAAGCGTCGGTGGCTTGCCTCAGGTCGTAGACGGAAAGAAACGCCTCGGTATGGGCATAGACGATCACACCGAGGTCCCAGCGGTCCTGATCGGTGCTGGCCCACTCCCAGGCATGGGCATAGGTGGCTGTTGCAAGACCTCTGGCCGCGGGAATCACCGTCTCATTCCAGTCGCGTAGAGCCGCAGCCACCTGGTCGGTCTCCGCAAGGGTTGGGTCGGGGACATTGGGGTTGTCGCGGGCGGAAAGGTAGGAGTGCAGGTTGGCGGTGTATTCGTCTTTGTCCAACAGAGCGGACTCAAGGGCAGTGCTCAAAGCACGCCGGGCCGAGGCCAGGGCAGGGGGCGCATCGGGAGGCGGCCATAACACTGGGACCGCAGAAGCATGGGCTAATCCGAGGCCATGTGAGCTGTAGGCAGAAGCATGGTGGGCAAACTCCATTACCGCATTGCTGGCGTAATGGAGGCCTGAGGGCCAAGGAGGGCCGTCTTTGCAGGCTTCGGACAAATGAATGGTGCGGTCGAACAGGATTGGATCCGGCGCTTCCGGCATGTCGGGGTCGTTGACACATTCGTCGAGAGCCAGATCCCACAAGGCTGAATATGCGTTGCGGCACAGTTCTTCGGGTTCGAAGGAGAATCCCAATCGGCCCACCATCTCCCCCATCAATTCCCCGGCCAGGGCCACGCCGAAGTCATCGTCCGTCGATCCCGCTTCAAGACGGCGAGCATCCTTCGGGTTGACTATCTGAGGATGGTTGTCACACGCTTGGAGAGCCAGTGACGGCATCTTGTCGCAGGCATAGGCGACCTTGTCGGACCACTCTGTTCGGCTGTAGTCGGCAAATGAAGCCGAGGCGGCTTCCTTCGCAGCCTCCACCAACCATCTGGGCCGAGGTGGCGAGTCAAATGTCGGGAGTATTCTCGGTGCGGTCGTATCCATGCCCCCACCCTAAGCAGAGGGTATGACAGTTTCTGTCCTGACCGATCTAGCCAACAAGCGAGTTCACAGTGGTCGCAGGCGTGATCTCAACGCCGTCTCGAAATTCTCTCGGCTGACGGTTTCGGCGGCTTGGAGGCGTTTGTTGGAGTCTTCCAGGGTGAGGACTTCCCAGTGATCTCGGGCTAGCCGCCAGGTGCCTGGGGCGGCGCGTTCCAGATGGGTGACGAGCCAGATGATGTCTCCTTCGTTGAGGTCGTGGCTGGGTTGATCGCTGGTGCCGCCGACGGCGTTGAAGAACGGGCGATCGACAGCGACGGCGAGCTTGGCGCCCCAGCGACGGAGTGTTGGTGCCTTGATCTCAAGTTGTGGCATCAGGCGTTTGGCGCTTGATGATCGCCAGTCGGGGCGGCGGACCTCCGATTGCTGGATGGAGCAAACACCCCCTTTCTTCGAGCACGGTGGGTGGTTGGGCTGAAATGGGCAAACCGGAGACTCAGCATCGGATTCGCCCAGAGCATGTTTGGCGAAGACAACCCGCTGGGTTGCGCCGAGAGAGGTGAAGTCGTGTCCATACCACTCCGCAATTCCGTAGCGCGTCCTAAGTTCGTCTGGCATCAGAAAGGGTCAGGGTCAGATGAAGACAGCTCGTCGGGTAATGACGAGTTCAGAGATGTGAGCGTGGTGAGTGTTCTTCATGACTACTTCAACGGCGTGGAACCCGTACTCGGCAATGAGTTCGGCGATCTCCGGCGAGCGGTCGTAGGTCATCAGAAAGTCCACCGGGGATTGGGCCAGGATCTTGAAGAGTCGTCGGTGGTCTAACTGGTTGTGGCTGTAGAGACGCCTGCCGGCTCGCTTGCCGCCAGCAGTGTACGGAGGGTCAATGAAGGCGACCGTACCGGGCACCTCGGCAAGGACCTCTAGGAGTTCAAGCCCATCGGCTTCGCAGAAGTTGATCTGCGGCGCGTGGGCTTCGATGTTTCGCAATCGTTGGATGATGGTGTCGGGATACCAACGAGATGCGAGACCCTTGTTGTTTTCCCCGGTTTTTGTCAAGGCAGCCCCGGGGGCGAGGATGCCACCTCGTCGAGTTCGGTTGAGGACCAGGGTGCGGAAACCGTGCTCGAGCAGCCCTTGAGGGGCTTGGTCTGCCAGGGCCGAAACAGATTCGCGTGTCGGTTCGAACTCGGAGACGAGGTGGCACAACTCGGCGTTGTGGCGCAGCGCCGAGTGCCAGAACGCAGCCACATCGTGGTCTAGCTCGACCATGAAGCACTGTTCGACCAAGCTCTCGCACACGGCCGTGAGAGCAACTATGCCTCCGCCGCAGAATGGCTCAATGAGCGTCCTCGGTCTGGGCTGTATGGGTGCGAGCCAAGCCCGTATGTGGGGAATGAGCCAGGTCTTGCCCCCTGGGTACCGCAGTGGTGAACGCTGAGGTACCGAGGCAACATTGACAGCCGGGATGGGGGAGATTGGGAAGCCAAGGCCGTAGCCAGGCACCGACGATTCGGTCCCGGTTGGCTCCCTTTGCGCCATCACGGCGTCCGAGACCTTGTATGAGTAGCCATCTGCCTTTCCACTTCTAACCAGCATGTCACGAGGGCGATCCTTGTCGGTGGACCATTCAGCAGCGTGGTGTGCGGTGCGACGACCCCTTGGCACCATCTCTGGAATCTGCATTTGATCGATCCTTGGTTTATCCGCCATTGCCCGAGATTAAGGATGGGAGTGACAGTTTCAGTCCGATGGGCAGATCCCGATCACCTCGCCGTTCACCCAGGCCCAGAAGCCGTCGGGCTGGACGGCCCATTGGCGGAAGGCTTCGGAGATTTCCTGTAGTTCATCGCGGGTGGCGAATCCGTTGTTGACCGCGTGTTCGGCAAAATCGCTTTCAATTGCCCTCACCGCCCACATCTCGCCCCACACGGTCCGACCCTCGTGGTCGGTGTGGGCGGTGGTGGTGGCAGTGGTCTCGATATCGGTAAAACCTGCTTCTATCGCCCACGACAGCAGATAGCGACCGGCGTCGGCCTCACCGCCGTTGGCGGTGGCAACCTGGTGGTAGAGGTCTCGCCAGCGCTCGATGGCCGGGAACACGGGGGCGTGGATCATGGTGGCGTAGTCGGAGTCGCGCACGGCCACCAGCCCGCCGGGCCGCAGTACTCGCCGGGCCTCCCGCAAGGCCCGGACCGGATCGGAGAGGTGCTGGAGCACCTGATGGGCGTACACCACGTCGAAGCTGGCGTCGTCCCACGGCAG
>JAJEDQ010000067.1 GCA_022821445.1 Acidimicrobiia bacterium
CGCCGCGGCCCACGGGCTCACCGCCAAGTCGCCCCTCATGGTCACCCCCGGCTCCGAGCAGGTGCGGGCCACCATCGAGCGCGACGGCCTGCTGGCCGACCTGGAGTCCATCGGGGCCACCGTGTTGGCCAACGCCTGCGGTCCCTGCATCGGCCAGTGGAACCGCGACGACGTGGCCGACGGCACCCCCAACAGCATCGTCACCAGCTACAACCGCAACTTCCCCAAGCGCAACGACGGCTACGCCTCCACCAACGCCTTCGTGACCTCCCCGGAGACGGTGGTGGCCCTAGCGTTGGCCGGCACGCTGGGCTTCGACCCGGCCAGCGACACCATCACCGCCCCCGACGGCACCGAGGTGGCGCTCATGGTGGGGCCGGGCACCGAGCTTCCCGACCAGGGCTTCGACCCCGGTGCCAGCGGGTTCTTGGCCCCGCCCGACGACGGCAGCGGCGTAGATGTACGGGTGGCGCCCGGCTCCGAGCGGCTCCAACTGCTCGAGCCCTTCTCCCCATGGGACGGCCAGGACTTCACCGAACTGCCCGTGCTGCTCAAGGCCCAGGGCAAGTGCACCACCGACCACATCTCCATGGCGGGACCGTGGCTGCGCTACCGAGGCCATCTGGAGAACATCTCCGGCAACCTGTATCTGGGGGCGGTGAACGCCTTCACCGGGGCGGTGGGCGAGGGCAAGAACCAGCTCGACGGCACCACCGGCTCGTTCCCCGACGTGGCCGCGGCCTACCACGCCGCCGGGCAGCGCTGGGTTGTGGTGGGCGACCGCAACATCGGCGAGGGATCGTCCCGGGAGCACGCCGCCATGGAGCCCCGCTTCCGGGGGTGCGCGGCGGTGATCGCCCGATCCTTCGCCCGCATCCACGAGACCAACCTGAAGAAGCAGGGCGTTTTGGCCCTCACCTTCGCCGACCCCGACGACTACGACCGCATCCACGAGGACGACCGCATCTCGGTGCTCGGCCTGGCCGACCTGGCTCCCGGCGCCCCGGTGCAGGTGCAGGTGGCCAAGCCCGACGGGACCACGGTGGACATCACCGCCGAGCACACCCTGTCGCACGACCAGATCGAGTGGTTCCAGGCGGGCAGCGCACTGAACCTGATCCGCCAGCGGACCATGGGCTGATCACTAGCCGAGAGCCGTCGTGGACATCCGCCCCTCCTGCGGACCGTAGATTTACGGCCATGGACATCCGCCAGCTCGATGCCCTGTTGGCGATAGCCGAGCACAAGACGTTCTCCAAGGCCGCTCGGTCGCTGCACACCGTGCAGTCCAACGTGTCCAAGCACATCGCCAAGTTAGAGGAGGAGCTGGGCGCCATCCTGGTGGACCGCGACGCCGGAACCCTCACCGAGGAAGGAGAGGCGGTATTGGCCCGAGCCCGGCGCATCCGGGCCGAGACCGATGCCATCGCCCTGGACATGGCCGCTATGCGCGACGACATCTCCGGGGTCACCCGTCTGGGCACCATCGACTCCACCGCCCGGTGGCTGATTCCCATCGTTTTGCCCGCCCTGGAGGCCCAATACCCCAACATCCGCCTCGAGGTGCTCACCGCCACCACCACCAGCCTCCTCCCCCAGGTGATAGCCGGAGATCTGCACAGCGCGGTGGTCAACCTGCCCCTGCGTGACTCTGAGATCCGGGCTGAGGAGCTGTTCGCGGAAGACCGCTTGCTCATAGCCCCGCCCGACCACCCGCTGGCCCGCAAGTCGTCGGTGACCCCCGCGGAGCTGAGCCGCCATGAGCTGCTGCTGCCCCCTCCGGGCACTGCCTTTCGAGATGAGATCGACTCCGAGTTCAAGAACCAGGACGTGGAGCTCACCACCCGGGCCGAGATCGACGGCATGAGGATGATCGCCACCTTGGTGCTCACCGGGTTCGGCGCCGCCATCTTGCCTGCCACCGCCGCCCCCGACGACGGCCCTTGGCGGCGCATCCCCATCACCGGGCTGGTGCGGCGCTCGGTGGGCCTGATCGTCAGCCGCCGGGTGGCCCCATCGGCCGTCACCCGAGCAGTGCGAGACGTGATATTCGAAGTGGTGGGGACCCACGGCTACGACCAGGCCGGGGTGTACCCCAGTTGACGGCGGCAGAGCCACGCGAACGTAGACTTTGCTGTCTCGGTGCTTGTCCCCTTTGAGCACGGCGCGAGACTGACAGCACTGCCTATGACCGACGCCATGACCGCCACCGGCAACCGGCCCGACCGGGTACCGCTGCGAGCCGGAGCACCGGGATCGGCCCGAGCCTGGCTGGACTCCTACGACGGCCGGGAATGCGTGGTCTTCGAGGTGGAGGACAACGAGGCCGACCGGGGGGCGCTGAGCCCGGCCGACAGCGAGACACTGGAGCGAGCCGCCCAAGAGGCCCTTTTGCGCCGTGTGCCCTTGGTGGGGTTCATAGCCTCATCTGGCGCCGATATCGACTCGGGCATCGCGGCCACCATGGGCTGGGGCCGGGTGGCCAAGTCGGTGGTGGACTGCTCGGGTCAGGTGCCCACCATTTTCTGCGCCACCGGCCCGGCGGTGTCGGGGCCGGCTCTGCTGCTGGGCCTGGCCGACATCGCCATCGCCACCGAGGACAGTTACGCCTTCGTCTCTGGCCCCCGTATGGTCACCCAATTCACCGGCGAGGTGATCAGCAACCAGACCCTGGGCGGCGCCAGCCAGCTCTCTCGGCGCAGCGGGGTGGCCGCCTTCCTGGTGGACGACAAAGACGCCGCCTCCGACTTAGTGGGCGCGCTGTTGAGCCTGCTACCCGCCCACGCCGACGAATTGCCGCCCCGGTATCCGGTGGACGACCCCGTCGACCGCCCCACCCCCGAGCTGCGCGACATCCTGCCCGAGTCGCCGCTGGGCAGCTACGACGTTCGAGACGTGGCCCGGGCCGTGGCCGACGACGGCGACCTGCTGGAGTACAAGGCCGACTGGGCCGCCAACCTGGTGTGTGCCTTCGCCACCGTGGCCGGACGCCCGGTGGGGATCCTGGCCAACCAGCCCCAGACCCTGGCCGGAACGCTCGACATCGCGTGCAGCCAGAAGGGGGCCCGATTCGTGTCGTTCTGCGATGCCTTCAACCTGCCGCTGGTGACCTTCGTGGACACGTCGGGCTTCCAGCCGGGCAAGGACCTGGAATGGCGGGGCATCATCCGCCACGGCGCCCAGCTGGCCTTCGCGTACGCCCGGGCCACCGTGGGCCGGGTGAACGTGACCCTGCGGAAGTCCTACGGCGGGGCCTACATCGTGATGGACTCCCGCCACATGGGAAACGACATCGCCCTGGCCTGGCCCTC
>JAJEDQ010000155.1 GCA_022821445.1 Acidimicrobiia bacterium
CCCGGCCTACGACGGGCTGTGGTCGCTGTTGGCCAACCGGGGCGTTCCCGCCGCCCTGCACGAGGGCACCACCCAGAACGTGCCCCAATCAGGACTCGACCGATACGACAACTTCATGTTCCGCCACGTGTGCTCCCATCCCCACGAGCAGCAGATGGGCTGTTTGGAGCTGATCGCCGGCGGGGTGCTGGAGCGTCACCCCGAGTTGCGGGTGGTGTTCTTGGAGTCGGGCTGTGGCTGGGTGGACCACTGGCTCGAGCGCATCGACGAGCACTTGGACTCCTGGGGCCACGCCTCGGCCCCATTGGAGCTGAACGCCACCGAGTATTTCCAGCGGCAGTGCTTCATCTCCTGCGACCCCGAGGAGAGGACCGTTTCCGGAGTGATGGACTCCCTCGGCGACGACTGCGTGGTTTTCGCCACCGACTACCCCCACCCCGACGGGGTCTTCCCCGGCGTGGTCAAAGCCCTGGCCGACCGGGACGACCTCAGCGAAATCCGCAAGGACAAGATCTTGGGCCTCAACGCCAAGCGGTGTTTCGGCCTCTGAGCCAGCAGCAACCCTATGGAGCTCGAATCTTCGACTGAGCGAGCGAGCGCCTGTGGGAGCTGGCCAGCGACGAGGGGATGCCGCGCCGGTACTTTCTGGCGCTCCGTACCTGGGAAATCATGCTCTGCTGGCCGGCGGCATTAGGTTGGTAGGTCAGCTGGCTGGTATTGAATCAAGCTGGATTGCCCCACGATATCGACGATGCGTACGAGTGCCTCACGCCCGTTGGCATCAGTAAGGGTTAAGTCTTCGTTGAAACGGAAGTACACTGGTTGCTGGAGCCCTTGATCGATGGCGATGTTGTCAGCGTAGAGATAGGTGCGGCCAACACTGTCCAAAATTGGGTTCAGACGCCCATACAAGATCGGAATGTGACCGGTTGACTGGGGAAATACGGCTGAACCACCTCCAGACAGTGGGAAGAGTTCCAACTTCAGCGCTCCTTCGGCAGGCACCCAACCAGCGCTATGTCCGGCGGTGAAGCCGCTGGTGCCTGCAAAAACTGTCATGGGCAGGTGGGTGGAGTGCAGGTCGACGTGGGCGATGCCGTCAATATCTGTCTTGGCTAGTTTCCAAGTCTTGTTGGGAAATAGCGCCAGCACATCAACATCTGCCAGAGGCATTCCCTCACCTTCCACAACTATTGAAGCCCTGCCGGGTTCGGCGTCCAGCCTCGCCGCGGGTATCACGATGAGCAGCTCGCTGTCGTCGACAAGACGAAACTCTGGTGACTTTCCGGAGAGCTCATGGGTCTTTTCCCGTATGATCGGAACCCCGTCTCCTCGACGTTCCATGAAATACCGCCGTTCGCCGATGTCCGGCAAGCCAGATAGCGGGATTCGGGCCAAGACAGACGTAAGCACCTCATTGCGGGTGGACTGGCGTACTTCCATGCTCTCAACAGTCAAGTTGTTAGGCAGGCCCCCGGGGGAGCTGATTTCAAGGCGGTTCTCGAACATCGAGATTCTTATGCGGCTGCCGCTCATGGAGTAGTCGCGATGGGCAACCGCGTTGACGATGCCCTCGAACACAGCTTGCTCGCTGTACTGTTGCAAGTCGGTTCGGTCTGGTGCCTTGTGGGCTGAGATCCGCATATTGCGCAGGACAAACCTCAGAGCTTGCTCGATCTGCTGGTTGATGGGTCCAGAGATGGTTTGAGCATCGAGTTGGCCAGAGACTCGGTCAGCTCCCCGGTAGCAGGCCGCGGTGATCTCGGCCTGAGGCAGCCATTCTTCTGGGGTTGGGCAGCACAGCAATATGCCGGCAACGGTGGCCCGAAGAACACCGTGCTCGTCGTCAGCCAGGAGTCCCAGTTTGGATAGCGAAATCTCGGGTTCGCCAGCGCTATGGGCGCTCAGCAAAGGCTGCCAAAGCGTCTCTTCCAGGGTGGCGAATCCAGTTCCACCTACAGCCTGCTTGTCGTACCATCGGTACCGAGCCTGACCGCGTCGTTGGGCTAGCCGCAACTGCTCGTCACTGTCAATCTTCCGTTTGGTGCTGCCTACTCGTATGAAATATCCGCCGGGACTCTGGTGCAGCGAGTCGCCTTCGGGCACTTCGACGAGCACGAATGAGGAGCCGTCGAGTTCTTTCCTTCGAATGATGGGGTTGATCGGCGGTTTGATTGAGTCCGCACTGATACGGGCCAGGAGGCCTTCAAGGGCATCAAGTTGGGCGCGGCTCATATCCTGGACGGTGCCGTCGTCGGCAACGCCGCAGAGCAGGATGCCGCCGGTGGCGTTGGCAAAGGCGGCAAGCACATCGGCAAGGCTGTCTCGACTCGGGCTCTTGGGCTTCGCCTCTGCGAACTCGACTTCCTTGAACTCCCAGTAGCTGTCCTCGCCGAGCCGGAGTTGGCCTCTGACCTCCTTGTCTGATGGATCCCGAGGCGCTGCCATCTGCCTAGTCTACGAGAGACGGTCGTTCGGCAAGTACGGTTACCCGCCCGACAAGCAAGAGCAAGCCACCCTGGTAGTACTAGAGCAGGCGGAGGCGCTTTCTGCTGCTTGGGCAGCCTAAAGATTCTGACCCGAAACGGCCATAGGACCCAGTGAGGGCTGCTACAGGCCCATGTCGTGGTAGTCGGGGACCTCGTAGCGGCCGATGGCCTCGGCGCGGCGGTGGAGGAGGGCGACGGTGTCCTCGATGTTGCGGCCGATGATGAACCGGCGCTGCTCCACGCAATCCACCACGAAGTTGCCGTGCTCCACTAGGTCGGCCACCTGAGGTTCCTCGCCCCGGACCTCGGTCAAGATGTCTTTGAGCTCTTGGAAGGTCATGCTGCGCCGCCCGGTGGCGTCGCCCACTCGGGCGAAGTGGTCCGGGCGGTTGCGCTGGGCGGTGAACAGGCCGGTGTCCAGCATGCCGCCCGACGGGTAGAGCACCGAGGCCCGCAGATCGCTGCCCTCGCGGATCAGGTTGATGTGTACGGTCTCGGTGAAGCAGCTCACCGCCGATTTGGAGGCGGCATACACCGAGGCGGTGGGCACGGGAGCGAAGCCGCCATCGCCCGACGAGGTGTTGATGATCTGGCCGGGCTCGCCGCCGGCCAGCATGCGGGGGACGAACTCGGTGGTGCAGATGGCCACACCGAACACGTTCACGCTGAAGCACCACCGCCAGTCGTTGGGCTCCTGCTCCCAGGGCTTTCCGCCCCCGCCGGAGGTGACCCCGGCGTTGTTGAAGAGCAGGTTGCAGCGCCCGTGGGCGTCGTACACGTGGTCGGCCAGGGCGGCCACCGAGCCTTCGTCGGCCACGTCGGTGGGCCAGCCCGACACCGGACCCAAATCGGACAGATCGGCCACGGTGGCCTCTGTTGTATCGGACTCGATGTCGGCGATAACCACGGTGGCGCCGCGCTGTAATAAGGCGGTCACAATGCCCTTGCCGATGCCACCGGCCCCTCCGGTGACCACCGCCACCATGCCGTTTACGTCGAGACGCTCAGTTGGGGTTTCGCTGCTCATGGTGACTCCCGTGTTAGGCCGAACCGAAGTGGTCTAGCAGTTTTTTCGCTACCCGCCCAACGGTCAGTCGGCGTTGAGGGATTCCCGGGCGATTTGAGCGGGATCGGGGGGCTCGGCGCTGGGGGTGGTGATGTCGATATGTGAGATGGCGCCGGTCCAGCCGAACGGGGGCTGGTAGTCGTCGTTGACCGGGAAGCCGGTGTCGTGGCCGATGATCAGCCCGGTGCCCCCGTTTTGCCACGAGTTGGGGAACGTGCGGTCGAGCTCCAGCCGGGCGGCCACCTCACCGTCCACCAGCAGCTCCACGGTGCTAGAGGCCGGAGAGGTCGGCTGGTACCGGCATCCCAGGCTGGTGGCGTCAACGCCCACCGTCGGGGTGGCCAGTCGGAACTGGTCGCCCGACAGGCACATGCCCAACACCAGAGCGCCGTCCAAACCGTAGAGGGCCAATCCGCTGGTCCAATCGCCCATGGCCCACAAGATGCCCTCAGCCCCGGTCGCCCCCACCGTCACTGAGGCCTCGATGGTGAAGCCCCGCACCAGCGTGGGCATAACCTCGTCGGCCACCCGGCCCGCCCCCGGTCGATAGCGCACTTGGGCGGGGGGAGGATATGCCGGGGGATAGATGGCCGGCATCCGCCCCATGTAGCCGTCATCGAGGGGCAGCACCCCGTAGCGCTCCGCCGCCGCCCACCAGGCCGACTCGAGTTCGGCCAGCTTCTCGGGGTGCTCAGCGGCCAAGTCATGGGCCTCGGAGAAATCGTCGTCGAGGCGGAACAGCGCCCAGGTGTCGTCGGCGAACGAGCGGCTCCCCACCATGAGCGCCACCTCGTCGCCGTGGGCTTCGGCCACATGGTCGGTGGTGGCCTTCCAGCCGTCCAGGTACATGGCCCGCGACCCCTGGA
>JAJEDQ010000048.1 GCA_022821445.1 Acidimicrobiia bacterium
GATACCCGAACCCGGCCGCGGGCGCGGTGGCCGACGCCGACCACGAGACCGCGATCTGCTTATCGCCCGCCGCAACCGACAGGCCCGACGCCGGATCGGGAGCCGACGCCGGGGCTGTGGGGGTGGTCTGGCCGGTGATCCACTCGGAGACGCCATCAGCGTTGAACGCGGCCACCCGCACGTCGTAGGCCGAGCCGTTCACAAGCCCGGTGATCGTGTGCGATGTCGCCAAGTCCGAGCCGTGGTCCAAATCCTCGGACCCCACAGCGGCGTCACCCCATGTTTGGGTCGTGAGCTTCCACTGCAACCGATACCCGAACCCGGCCGCGGGCGCGGTGGCCGACGCCGACCACGAGACCGCGATCTGCTTATCGCCCGCCGCAACCGACGACCCCACCTCCACAACCAGCTCGAACGGCGTATCCGAAACCACGCCCAGCACCTTGACCTGGCGCAAGTGCAACCGCACCCGCATAACATCTGAACTCATCGGGGCCCTCTGGGATAGGCGATATAGACATCACCGATTCCAGCAGGGCCTCGACCCCCGTTCAGGGACCCTCAACCACCCCTGACCCCACAATTCCGCGCAGGCTCAGTTTGTGAGGATAAAGCTGGCGAACAGCACGACGTTGAGCGCGCCCTAAAACGTCTAGTAATTGATGAATACACAAGTATCAAGACGAGAGTTCCTGAGTATCCCGGCGGACTCCACCGGTGGTTGCAGCGGATCGGCCATGATGGCCGGGGTGTTGGCGACAACCAACCGGTGGAGGTTTCCAGTATGGCACGGCGGCTTTGTTTCGAGGAGCGTATCCGGATCGAGGAGATGGAGCGGGCGGGGTGCAGCGCCGCGGAGACGGCGAGGCGGCTGGGCCGCCATCCCACCACGGTTCAGCGCGAGCTGGGGCGCGGCGGGCCCGGGGCCTATTGCGCCGAGGCGGCGCAGGCGGGGGCCGACGCCCGGGGGCGCAGGCCCAAGGTGGCGAAGCTGGCCGCGGCTCGCCGTCGTGCTTGACGTCGGCCCCAGGCAGCTCGTCGGCTGCTCCATAGCCGACCGCGCCTAGGACCACGACGCCCACCGCAGCCGAGCCGACCGCGCCCAGGGGAGCCGCCGGCATCGAGGGGGCAGGCGACCACCATGGCGGGAGCTGAGAGCGCCCATCCTGGCTCAACGAGCAGTCACAGGACGTGAGCGGGCAGACTACGGCTATGGGTGATCGACCAGTGGCGTTTGTGACCGGGGCTAGCCGGGGGATTGGGAAGGCTTGCTCGGTGCATCTGGCCCGGGCGGGCTTTGATGTGGCGGTGTCGGCTCGCACGGTGACCGACGGCGAGCAGCGGGAGCACTCGTCCACGGTGAAGCGGTCGGACACCTCGCCGCTGCCCGGCAGCCTGTCGGCCACAGCCGCGCTGGTGGCAGAGGCCGGGGGCGATGCGCTGATCGTGGCGGCCGACTTGTTGGACTTCGACTCTTTGGAGGCCGCGGCGTCCACGGTGTTGGAGCGGTGGGGACGGGTGGACGTGGTGGTGAACAACGGGCGCTATATCGGGCCCGGCCACATGGACCGCCTGCTCGACACCCCGATTGAGCTGCTCGATCACCACCTGAAGGCCAACTGCCTGGCCCCGCTGGTGCTCATCAAGGCGCTTTTGCCCCAGATGATCGAGCGGGGTAGCGGCACCCTGGTGAACATCACCTCGGCCTCGGGCTACGCCGATCCCACCGAGGCGGCGGGCGGCGGGGGCTGGGGCATGGGCTATGGCATCAGCAAGGGTGCCTTTCACCGGGTGGCCGGGTTCTTGGCCGCGGAGCACGGCGCCCAGGGCATCAACACCTTCAACGTGCAGCCGGGCTACATCTCCACCGAGCGCATCGCCCAAGACATGGCCCAGTTCGGCTTCGAGGACACCGGCCAGCCCGCCGATGTGATCGGCGCAGTGGTGGCCTGGCTGGCCACCGATCCCGAGGCTGCGGAGCTGAACGGCACCAACATCGAGGCCCAGTTCTTCTGCCACGAGCGGGGTCTGCTGCCCGGTTGGGCCGGACCCGAGCCCAACACCGCCGCCATCCGCTACGACCTGAGCGGCGCCATCCTCGCCGAGAAGGAAGCGCAGCTTCTGGCCCAGAGCACCCAAGAGTGACCGACACCGGAGCGGCCGGCGCCGAAGCGGCCGGCCGGCTTGATCTGTGCGCGGTCATGCCGGTGTACGACGAGGAGGAGATCGTCGGCTCGGTGGCCGAGAGCTGGCTGGAGGTTCTTGACGGGCTGGGGATCCACTACGAGCTCGTCGCCATCGTGGACGGGGCCACCGACGCCAGCGAGCAGGTTCTGCGGGCGGTGGCCGAGCGCCATCGGAGGCTGGTGGTGGATGCCAAGCCCAACGGCGGCCACGGGCCCACCATTCTGCGGGGCTACCGGCGGGGAGCGGTGACCGCCGAGTGGGTGTTTCAGACCGACTCCGACGACGAGATGCCGGCGGCTTCGTTTGGCGAGCTATGGGAGCTCCGCCACGACGTGGACGCGGTGATCGGCATTCGCTCCAACCGGAACCAGTCGGCGGGCCGGCGGGCCATCACCCGGGCGGCCCGACTCACCGCCCGGGCGGCGTTCGGCTGTCGCCTGGCCGACGTGAACTGCCCCTATCGGCTGATGCGCTCGTCTGCACTGGCCCCGCTGCTGGCCCCCATTCCCGATGACACCTTCGCCCCCAACGTGGTGCTGTCGGGCATGCTGGCCCGATCCGGGGCCCGCCTGGCCGAGGTGCCGGTGCCCCACCACGACCGCACCACCGGCGCGGTGTCGATCCTCGGCTGGAAGGCGCTGCGGGCCGCTATCCGCTCCTTCGGCCAAACGGTGCGCCTCAGCCGCGCTCGGGTCCCGAAAATCTGACTGTAAGCTGCCGATTTCCGCTCAACTGTCACCCAGGACGGGTACCGTCTAATTGGGCCTCGCCCACTCAAACTTCCCCCTACGAAAACCCGTTAAGGCAATCATGCCCCAGCGATCAAAGACCCTGTTCGACGCCGAAATAAGCAACCCCGACACCGATGTCGACTTTGCCCGCGAGATCGTGCCCGTCCCGGTGGACGAGGAGATGTCGGAGTCGTTTCTGGCCTACTCCTTGTCGGTCATCACCTCCCGAGCCATCCCCGATGCCCGCGACGGGCTGAAGCCGGTACAGCGCCGCATCCTCTACTCCATGCTCAACATGGGAATCCGCCCCGACGGGCCCCACCGCAAGAGCGCGCGGGTGGTGGGCGACACCATGGGCAAGTACCACCCTCATGGCGATGCCGCCATCTACGACGCCCTCGTGCGGCTGGCCCAGGAGTTCTCCCGGCCCATCGCCCTGATCGACCCCCACGGCAACTTCGGCACCCTCGACGACCCCCCGGCCGCCCCCCGCTACACCGAGTGCCGCCTGGCCGACGCGGCCATGGAGATGCTGGCCGAGATCGACGAGGACACCGTGGACCACCGGCCCACCTACGACGGCGACAGCACCGAGCCCGAGTGCCTGCCCGGCCGGCTGCCCAACCTGCTGGTGAACGGCACCACCGGTATCGCGGTGGGCATGGCCACCAACATGGCCCCCCACAACCTGCGGGAGGTGGCCGAGGCCATCAGGCTGGTGATGGCCAAGCGCCGGCCCAAGCCCACCATCGACCAGTTGCTCGATGTGCTGCCCGGTCCCGACTTCCCCTCCGGGGGGATGGCCATCGACTCCGAGGAGGGCGGGCTGCGCCAGATCTGCGAGAGCGGGCGGGGCTCGATCCGCGTCCAGGCCAAGATGGCGCCGGTGAAGCTCACCCGCAGCCGCAAGGGCATCGAGGTAACCGAGCTCCCCTACATGGTCGGGCCCGAGAAGGCGGTGAAGCGCATCAACGACCTGATCGTCGACGGCAAGCTGCCCGGCATCCACGGTGCCCGCAACCTCTCCGACCGCCACCACGGCCTGCGCATCCTCATCGAGTGCGAGCCCCATGTGGAGCCCGAGAAGCTGTACTACGACCTGTTCCGGCTCACCCCGCTGGAGGAGACCTTCGCGGTGAACAACGTGGTGCTGGTGAACGGGGTGCCCACCACCGTGGGCCTCTACGACCTGTGCCGCCACTACATCGACCACCGCCTGAACGTGGTGGTGCGGCGCACCCGGTACCGCCTGGGCCGGGCCCGCGACCGCCACCACATCCTGGAGGGGCTGATCACCGCGCTGGACAACATCGACGAGGTGGTGGCCATCATCCGGGGGTCCGACGACGCCGCCGAGGCCCGACAGCGCCTGCAAGACGCCTTGGATCTGACCGAGGTCCAGGCCGCCCACATCCTGGACATGCAGTTGCGGCGGCTCACCGCGCTGGAGAAGCAGAAGATCATCGACGAGCGCGACGAGCTGATCGCCCTGATCGACGAGTTGGAGAAGCTGCTGGGCTCTGATCAGCGCCAGCGCACCGTGGTGCTGAAGGAACTGGACGAGTTGGTGGAGCAGTTCGGGCAGGATCGCCGAACCGAGATCGTGGCCCACCAAGACGCCCCGGTGTACGAGGCCACTCCGGTAGAGGAGCTGACCCCCAAAGCCGAGGGGCCGTGTGTGGTCACCCTGTCCAGCACCGGCATTGTGGGCCGGGCATCGGTCGGGGGGCGGCGGCGATCGCAGTTCGGGCGCCACGACTTGTTGACCGCATCGGTGGAGGCCGACCTCGGCGACACCGTGCTGGCCGTGACCTCGGCCGGTCGGGTGATCGCCTCGTCGGTTTCAGCCATTCCCGAGGTGTCGGGCCGCAGCCGGGGCGCGGGAGCTTCCGAGGTGTTCGGAACCATTCGCAGCGAGGCGGTGCTCACCCTGGTGCTGCCCGGCAGTGATCCGCTGGTGCTGGTCACCGCGGGCGGCACGGTGAAGCGTGTAGACCTGTCCGACGCCGACAAGGGCCGAGCCGCCAAGCAGGTCATCAAGCTGAAGCCCAACGACAAGGTGGAGGCCGCGTTCTGCGCGCCGGACACCGCCGAGATGGTGTTGGTGAGCGCGCAGGGCCGGGCGCTGCGGGCCCCGGTCGAATCAGTCTCCGTCCAAGGGCGGGGGGCATCGGGGGTCAGGGGCATGAAGCTCAAGAACGGCGATCGGATCATCGCCGCCGCCAGCGCGGTGGGCGACGAGGCCGTGATCATGGTGGGCGCAAACGGCTCGGTGGACATCACCCCGGTAACCGACATCCCGGCCACCGGGCGCGACGGAGTGGGCACCCAGCTTGGCGGAGGGGAGCCGCTGGCGATGGCCGTTATCGCCCCGGCCGCCGATCTTCTGGCCGAAGTGGACGACAACGGCAAGCTGGCCAAGGCCCCGGTGCCATTCCCCTTGGAGAACGGTGACGCCGACCACGCGGTGGTCTTGAGCGTGGGGATGCCCCGATGGTGACCAAGACCACCCGCTCCGGGGGCAAGAAGGCCGACTTGTTCACCCCTCCCAATGGGGGGAACGGCAACGGCGGCTACGAAGCCTCCGACATCGTCACCCTCGAGGGGTTGGAAGCCGTCCGCAAGAGGCCCGGCATGTACATCGGGGGCACCGGAAGCGATGGCCTCATGCACCTGGTGTGGGAGCTCATCGACAACGGGGTGGACGAGGCCGGAGCCGGCTTCGCCACCCGCATCGATGTGACCCTCCACGCCGACGGATCAATCGAGGTCGCCGACAACGGCCGGGGCATCCCGATCGACCCCCATCCCACCAAGAAGGTGTCGGCTCTTGAGGTGGTGCTCACCGAGCTGCACTCCGGCGGCAAGTTCGGCGGCGGGGTGTACGGCGCCTCCGGCGGGCTGCACGGGGTGGGTGCCTCGGTGGTCAACGCCCTGTCCACCCGGCTCCGGGCCGAGGTGGACCGCGACGGCGCGACCCGGCAGCTTTGGTTCGTCAAACAGAAGGCCGGCCAGTTCGACGGCGACAAGTTCGTCAAGGGCCACAAGCTCCGCCGGGTTCGCTCCACCCGCAAAACCGGCACCCGCATCCGGTTCTGGCCCGATCGGGACATGTTCGATCCCGACGCCGCGGTGGACTTCGAAACCATCCGCCAGCGGGCCCAACAGGCCTGCTTCCTGGTGCCCGGACTGCGAATCAGGCTGGAGGACAAGCGCCGGAGCCACGACAACGAACCCGTCGACCTGATCTCCCACGGGGGGCTGGGCGATCTGGTGGGCCACCTGTCCGACTCGGAGACCGTCACCGAGGTCATCTCCATTCCCGGAGAGGGCGAATTCGAGGAGAAAGTCCCTGTGGACGGGGCCATGACCGTGGTCACCCGGCAGTGCCAGGTGGACATCGCCATGCGCTGGGTGAAGGGCTACGACACCAAGGTGGTCACGTTCGTCAACACCATCCCCACCCCCCACGGCGGCACCCACCTGACCGGCTTCGAACGGGCCTTGACCCGGGCAGTCAACGACAGGCTGCTGGCCGACTCCAAGAAGCTGGCCCGCCTGGCCAAGCAGGGCAACGACCGGGCCCAGCGCGAAGACGTGCAGGAGGGTTTGGTGGCCGCGGTCAAAGTCACCCTGCCCGAGCCGCAGTTCCGGGGCCAGACCAAGCAGGAGCTGGGCACGCCTCCGGTGCAGTCCATCGTCTACAACGTGCTCAAAGACGGGTTGGAAAGCTGGTTCCAAACCGGCCCCAAGAGCCACGTTACCGCCCTGCAATCAAAGATCGCCGATGCGGTGATGAGCCGGGTGTCGGCCCGCCAGACCCTGGAGAACAAGCGGCGGGCCGCATCTCTGGGCTCCACCGGGATGCCCGACAAGCTGGCCGACTGCCGGGTCCACGGCCCGGAATCCGAGCTCATCCTGGTGGAGGGCGACTCGGCTGCCGGCCCGGCCAAGGCGGGACGCAACGCGGAGAACATGGCCATCCTGCCCTTGCGGGGCAAGGTGGTGAACGCGGCCAAGTCGTCGGTGAAGCAGGTGCTGGACAACGCCGAGGCCCAAGCCCTGTTCACCGCAATGGGGGCGGGCTCGGGCGATGACTTCGACATCGACAAAGCCCGATACGGCCGCATCGTGATCCTGTGCGACGCCGATGTGGACGGCAGCCACATCCGCTGCCTGCTGCTCACCCTCATCCACCGCTTCATGCGCCCGATGTTGGAGGAAAAAAGGGTGTACGCCGCCCAACCCCCGCTGTACACCGCCAAGGTGGGCGACCAGACCCATCGGGCGTGGTCCGATGCCGAACGGGATGAGATCACCGCCGAGCTGGCCAAGGGCAACCGAAAGGCGGAGAACATCCGGTGGTCCCGGTTCAAGGGGCTGGGAGAGATGGACACCGACGAGCTGGCCGAGTGCGCCCTGGATCCCGAAACCCGCACGCTGCGACTGCTCACCCTCGACGACGTGAAGAAGGCCGAGGAGATGTTCGAGACCCTGATGGGATCGGATGTGAGCCGCCGCAAGGACTTCCTAATCGCCCACAGCGAACTGGTTGACCGCGACGCCCTCGATTACTGACGGCCTAGAGAGAAATCAGGTAAACAGACATGACCATGACCGATCCCGTCGAACAGGCCGAACCCGCCGCAGAGCCCGCCAGCGACAAACTCATGGAGATCCAGGAGCGCTACGTCCCCAAGCACCTGTCCCCCTCCAGTGCGTCGTCTTACCGGGAGTGCGCTCGGCGCTGGAAGTTCCGCTACGTCGACCGCCTGCCCGATCCGCCCGGCGAGCCCGCGGTCACCGGCACTTTTGCCCACATGGTGCTGGAGAAGCTGATGCAAGAGCCGGTGGAGAACCGCACGGTAGACCGGGCCAAGGAACTGGCCCGCGAGCTGTGGCCCAAATTGGAGAACAGCCGGGATTACCAGGGACTGGATCTGGACGACGAAGCCAGCCTGAAATTTCGATGGAACGGCTGGAAGGCCATCGAGGGGCTGTGGGATCTGGAAGACCCCCGCGAGGTGACGGTCGCCTCAACCGAGCAGGACGTGAGAGTGGAGATCAACGGGGTGCCGTTCCGGGGCATCATCGACCGGGTTGATCAGACCGACGACGGTTTGGTGGTTACCGACTACAAGTCGGGCAAGGCCCCCTCCGAGCGGTTCTCCACTAACTACGCCACCCAGATGCTGCTGTACGCCGCTGCGCTCACTGAGCTGGAGGGCCGCAAACCAGCCAAGGCACAGCTTCTCTACCTAGGCCAAAAGGCGGTGGAGGTGGAAGTCACCGACGAGAACCTCACCGAGGCCGTCGACGAGCTGCGGACCACCTGGCTGGCCATCATGGAGAGTTGCATCTCGCAAGAGTTCGAAGCCTCTGCCGGCCCGCTGTGCGGCTGGTGCCCGTTCGTCGCCCAATGCCCTGAGGGCACCGCCGAGGTGCTCCACCGCGACAAGATCGGAAAGCTGCGATCCGATGCCCCCGCCCTCGAACGGATCGCCCAAGCCGAAAAGGCCGTCGACTAGATCCGAGCCAACCGGGTTCCGGCGAGTCGGCCCATAGCCGGGCGCATGAGCGCCTCTTCCCGTTGGGTGGCCCGAGCCCAATAGTGGGCGGCCTCGCCGTCGTCACCCATGTCGAAACGGTCCCGGTCAGCTCGGTCTTGGTCGGCGAGCACCGGGCCGATGCGATCCACCATGTCCAGATAGCGCACCAGCCGGGCCACCGATTTGGCCCGTGCCGTGTCGTACCCCTCCAACGCGGGGGCGACCACCGTGCGCAGGTCGTCGAGCACGGCTTTGTAGACCGCGCTGGCCTCGGTGTCGGCCGGCTCGGGCACCTCAACGGGCTCCGGCACCACTCCGAGGATCTCGCACAAGAGCTCCGCGGTAACCCGGCGGTGGAGGGTGGAAAAGAGCATGCCCATGCCCATGTCCCCGCCGGCCGCACCGGTCACTCCCAGGCCGATGAGGTTGCGGACCTGGCAGGCCAGCTGCCAGTAGCGCACCCGCTCGGCATCCACCGGGCCGTCGTACCAGTCGAACGCAGTGTTGATGTCTACAAACGGGGTGAGCATGGCCCGCACCGTGATCCAGGCGAGATCCTCCATGGGATCGCCCACATGGGCCAGCTCCCAATCACACATCCCGGTTACTCGACGGCCGTCGTGCAGCACATTGCCCGGCCCCAGATCACCGTGGACCAGCACCGCCCGCTCCGGCGGTTCGGGCGCGGTCTCAGCCAATTGGCGCAACCCCAGCTCGATCAGCGGATCGGGCTCAGGGCAGTGCTCCCGATAGAGCCGGGTCCACACCTCTAGATCGTCGTGGGCCAGATCGTCGGGCGGCTCAAGAGCATGAAGGGCATTGACCTGTCCCATGAAATCCCTGGCTGGGTCGGGATCGTTCAGCGGACCCGGCGCTCCCTCTACAAAGTCCAACAGCAGCGCCCGCCCATCGGGGCTAAGACCACAGAATTCGGCCGCTCGCACCGGCTTGTCGGTCAGCCACTGATAAACCTGAGCCTCTCGAGCCAGGTCGTAGCCCACCGCGGAGAGCGCCGAGGTTCCTGCATCCATCCGCAAGAACCGCTGCCCCCCGTCATCCAGCGTCACCACCCACGCCTGGCGGGAAGCGCCCCCCGGAATGCGAACCGCATCAGCAACCGCCTGGCCGCAGCACTCTTTCACCCACCCCAACAACTCGGGTTCCAGCCCGCTCACCCAACCAGGCTAAGCCTCTCCACCACGAACCGCGCAGTGGGCGGGCTACGTCAGCCCGATGCCAAGCATCGTGCCCCAGATCGTCAACATGAACCCCGACATGATGAACACCATCGTCCGGGTCAGCTTGGCCATCTGAAGCGCGGTCTCGCCTCGAAGGCTCTCGAATCCGGCTTCCATTTTGTGCTCTAGGCCGTCCATCTTGTGCTCTAGTCCGTCGATACGGGTGTGAACCCGGGCGAATTCTGCGTCGACCAGGGCGAATTTGCCGTTCATCTCGGTGCGAATCCGGTCTTCGCTCGCCATGACATCGTCTTTGGTGGCGAGATGTTCCCAGCGCACAGGAGGCAGACACTCGATCAACGTTTTCGCCTCCTCCTCACCCAGCACCTCGCTCAAACGGCTCAGCAACGCCAAACGCCTCGCTTCATCCACAAGCATATCCAGCCTCTCCTATCAAGAAACCTCAAAGGAGGACCGACACACCGCCCACACGTGGTGCTCACCACCCTACCGACACCCACGACACCCAACAACCACCATTTCGGGTGTTCGACGTTGATTTCCGATAAGGGTTCGACGCTCGTTGAAACACCAGCCCCACGGAACTGTCGCTCAGGCTCTCTAGAGTCAGGCCTGTGAGCATCAAGGTGATCTGCACTCCGTATGGGGCGGCCGCCACTGAGCGGTTGGGCGAGCAGATTGCCGCGCTGAAAAATGGCTACCCGCTGGCGCCGGTCACGGTGGTGGTGCCCACCAATATCGCCGGGCTGGGGGCTCGACGGGCGTTGGGGGCCAAGGGCCGGGGGATTGCCGCGGTGGACTTCCTCAAGCTCTTCGATCTGGCCGAGCGGCTTGGCGCCCCTAAGACGGGCCGGCAAGAAGGCGGCGGGCGCTTGCCGCTTTCAGACTTGGAAATCGGAGTGGCCATGCGCAGGGTGCTGGACACCGACCCCGGCCTGTTTAGGGCCTCAGCGCATCACCCGGCCACCGAGCAGGCCTTGGTGCGGTCGTATAGGGATCTGCGTGATGTGTCCGACGGAGGACTCGACAAGCTGGCCGAGCAGAGTCCCCGATCAGCCGATGTGGTTCGCCTGTGCCGCTACGTCCGAAGCGAGTTGCGCGACAAGTGGTACGACGGGCAAGACCTGGCCGACCTCGCCGTCGAGGCCCTGGAGTCCAAGACGAGGGACGAGGTCCGCAGGGAAATCGGCCCCGTGATCGTGTATCTGCCCCAGCGAGTCACCAAATCGCAGGGTCGGATGATGTCGGCGGTGGCCGAGAAGGTTTCTGTTGTGGTGATCGCAGGACTCACCGGCGACGACCAGGCTGATGCGGCGGTAGCGACCTCCGTGCTTCGCTTGGGCGGGACGCTGGACGCCAAGTCCGCCGCTAGCCCTCCGCATGGCCAGCGAATCATCACCGTGGCCACTGCTGCCGAGGAGGCCAGGGTGGTGGTGCGAGAGGTGCTGGAGGCGGCTCGACAGGGCATTCCGCTGGCCCGCATAGCCGTGCTGTGCGGCGGCGGGCCTCCTGTCATCCGACAAGTGCAGGAGCAGTTGAAGGCCTCCGGTATCGGGTTCAGCGGCCCCAGCGGGCGCACCCTGGCCGATTCACTCGTGGGTAGGGGACTCCTGGCCCTGCTGAATCTGAAGAACCGGGATTTTCGCCGCGACGAGGTATTCGCCCTTCTGTCGGTGGCCTTCCACACCGTCGATCCCATCTCCGACGTGTCATTACCGGAGATGGCCGATGCCCAGCCCGCGCCGGTGATGGCCTGGGAGCGGGTGTCGCGCCGAGCCGGCGTGGCCCGGGGCGCCGATCAGTGGCAGATGCGCCTTGGCCACCATGCCGATGAGCTTCGGAAGAAAGCAGCAGACCAACAGAATGATCCCGACGGCACCGGCGGCCGTGTGGAGTGGCTGAACCGCCAGGCAGCCCACGCCGACTCGCTGGCCCAGTTCATGGCTCAGCTAGAACGCGACCTCGCGCCCAGCCCCGCACCAACCACCTGGAAGAGTTGGCAGAAATGGGTCGAGGGCCTCATCGACGACTACCTGGGAGGCGACTCGCCCGACGATGACTGGCCCGAGCACGAGAGACAAGCAGCCAAGGCCATCCGGGATACCGTGGCCCGACTGGGCGGGCTCGACGACATCGAGGGCCGGCCTCGAACCAGCGCTTTCCTGCCCACGCTGGTTTCGGCATTGAGCGCCCCCGCGGCCCGGGAGGGAACCCTGGGAAAGGGAGTGCTCGTCGGCGGGGTGGGCGACCCGCTGGGCATGGAACTCGACCGGCTGATCATCATTGGCATGGCTGAGGGAACCTTCCCCCACAGTCCCACCGACGATCCTCTGTTGCCCGACCGGGAGCGCAAGGCAGCCGGAGACGACCTTTCGCTGCTGGCCGACCAGCACCACGACCAGCACCGCAACTTTCTTGCCGCGCTGGCCGCGGCCCAGTCCACCACCCTGGTGTACGCCCGGGGCGACTTTCGGCGGGCATCAGAGCAGCACCCGTCGCGCTGGCTGCTCGACACCGCCACCGCCTTGGCCGGCCGCCGGGTGGACAGCGCCAATCTGGAAAGTCTGACTGGCGAAGAATGCGGCCATTGGTTCGAGCACCTCGCCTCCTTCTCCGGCCAAGTGGTCGCCGCTGAATTCCCGGCCAACGACCAGGAATTCCGGTTACAGGTACTGGCCCACGCTGTCGGTACCAACCACCGGGGGCTTCCCGACCACCCAGAACTTCCCATCGTCCGAGAATTTCCCGACGACCCGGCGCTGGTCCGAGGGGCCGAGTTGGCCGCGGCCCGAGCCTCCGACCAGTTCACCCGCTTCGACGGCAACCTGGGCGCCCTCGACCTTTCCGAGCTGACCGAGAGCGTGATGTCGCCCACCAGCCTGGAGGCGTGGGCCGACTGCCCGATGCGCTACCTCTTCAAACACATCTTGGGAGTGCAGACCGCAGAGCAGCCCGAGGAGTTGGTGGCCATTTCCGCCCTAGAGAAGGGCTCGCTGGTTCACAAGGCTCTGGACAAATTCATGAGGGAGCAACTGGAAAGCGGCCAAGTGCCGCCTCCCGGCCAACCCTGGAGCGCCCAGCAGCACGGCCGCCTGCTGGAGATCGGAGAGCAGGTGTGCTCCGAGGCTGAGTCCAAGGGATTGACCGGCACCCCGGTGTACTGGCACCACGACCGCGGCCGAATCATGGCCGACTTGGACCGTTTCTTGCGAGAGGACAACGAACTCCGCCAAGAACGGCTCGTCGCTCCCGTGGCCAGCGAGTTGGCCTTCGGAATGGGCGGTAGCAAGCCCGACGACCATGAGGCCATTGATGTGGATCTGTCCGAAGGCCAGTCGGTGCGGTTCCGAGGCCAGATCGACCGGGTCGACCAGGGGGAGGGCGGCCTGCTGGTTACCGACTACAAGACCGGCAAGGCCGACCCCTACAAAGGACTGGACGAAGGCAGCAAGAATTGGGACCCGGTCCAGCGGGGCACCCGGCTGCAACTCCCGGTGTATGCGCTGGCGGCACAAGACGGCCTGGCCGACTCCGATGCGCCGGTGCGGGCCCAGTACTGGTTTGTCACCGGCGAACAGGAGTTCAAGACCTGCGGCTATTCCATAGACGAGGGCGTTATCAGCCGTTTCCGCGACGCGCTGAGCGTCATCACCGAGGGCATCGGCGCCGGTGTGTTCTGCGACCGCCCCCAGCCCGGCCAAACCGAGGGCCCGTACAGCCAATACTGCGACTTCTGCAACGCCGACCGTCTCGGCACCGAGGACCGACGTCGGAAATGGGAGCGCATGCAGCACCAGGCTGAGCTGGCCGCCTACCGAGACCTGGCCGAGCCCCTCGAGGACGATTCCAGCGGAGAGGGGGGTTGACGATGGCCGCGTCTGACCAAACCCGAACCGCGCAAGATCAGGCCGACCGAGACACCATCTCCGCCGATTTGGGCTCGACCCTGTTTGTGGAGGCCGGTGCCGGATCGGGCAAGACCACCGCGTTGGTCGAGCGGGTGCTGGCCCTGCTCGATCACGGCGTGGCCATGGAGAACGTCGCGGCCATCACCTTCACCGAGAAAGCCGCCGACGAGCTGAAGAACCGGCTGCGCCAGAGGCTCTCCCAGGCAGGCAACCACCCAGACGCGCTCGACCAGCTCGACGGCGCGGCCATCACCACCCTGCACGGATTCGCACTCCGCATCCTCTCCCAACACGCCATCGAAGCCGGGTTGCCGCCCCGGCTGGAGGTGAGCCCATTCGACACATTCGAGGATCGATGGGTGGAGTCGCGCGCCCAACTACTGCACAGCCCCGAGCAGCGACACCCGCTGGTGCTGGCCCGAATCCTGGGAATCACCATCAACCATCTGCGCGACTTGGCCCAAGCGCTGGACAACAACTGGGATCTGGTCGGCGAACGTATGGGGAGCCTTCCGCCTCCAACCGGGCCGGTCGAGTTGCCCGACCTCAGCAAATTCGCCGACCGGTTCCAAGCCGTGGCCGACTTGGCCGGCTATTGCCTGAGCCCCGACGACAAGATGCTGCCCCGGCTCGAAGCGGTCGGTCGGCGTGCCGAGCTCCTGCGCCGGTCCGAGGGCGACGGCGAGCAAATCCTCGCGCTGCTGGTGCAGCCCGGGTTGAAGTTCACCAAAGCAGGCCGAATGGGCAACTGGCCCGAGGGCGACGACGATGGCCCCTCGCTGTCGGAGGTGGCCGAACAGCTACGCGATCTGGGCGAGGCCATCACCGAGGCCAAACAGGACATCGCCGATGCGGTCATCGGGCGATTGGCCTTGGTGTTGGGAGCGCTCATTCTGGAATCCGCCGAAGACCGCCGGAAACGGGGGGTGCTGGAGTTCCACGACCTGTTGGTGCTGGCCCGAAACCTGCTGCGACACCCTGAGCACGGCCCGGGAGTGCGAGCCGCCCTGGCCGAGCGCTACCAGCGATTGCTGCTCGACGAGTTCCAGGACACCGACCCCATTCAGATCGACTTGGCCAAACTCATCGCCACCCCTCCCGAGCACAACGAGCAATGGCCCGGACTCCAAGACCGGCCCGGACGGTTGTTCTATGTGGGCGACCCCAAGCAGTCGATCTACCGGTTTCGACGAGCCGACATTGCGGTGTTCTCCGAGGCCGGACGCGGACCGACCGTGGCCCGCAAGTCGCTCACCCGGAACTTCCGCACGGTCAAGCCCATCATCGATTGGATCAACGACCTGTTCGACGGGTTCATGGAACCGCCCGACACCGGAGAGCAACATGTCCAGCCCCTCTATCAGCCGTTAGACCCTGTCCGCGGCGAACCGTCGACGGGGGCTCCCGTTGCCATATTGGACACCGAGCATCCCCGGGGAACTCGCACCGGTGAGCTTCGCGAAGCCGAGGCCGAAGATGTCGCCCAGGCCATCTTGACCGCCATCGGCCAAGAGTGGTCGGTAGGAGCTGGGCGCGACCAGAACGATCACGATCTCTGGCGGTCGGCCCGGCTGGAGGACATCTGCATCTTGCTGCCCACCCGCACGTCGCTGTCCCAACTCGAGCCCGCGTTGAATCGCCACGGCATCCCCTACCGGATCGAGGCCGGCTCGCTGATCTGGGCCAGCCAAGCCATCCGGAATGTGATGGCCGTCGTCCGGTGTGCGGCCGACCCCACCGACGAGGTGGCCCTGCTCAACGCGCTGCGCTCCCCGGCATTCGGCTGCGGCGACGATGACCTCTTCACCTTCAAGGTGCAGCACGGAGGCCGCTGGAACTACTTGGCAAAGCCGCCCCCGTCGCTGCGCGCCGATCACCCGGTGGCCGAGGCGATGGACTGGCTGGCCGACCTACACAACCAGGTGCGGTGGTTGAGCCCAAGCGGGGTCATCGAGCACATCGTGGCTCACCGGCGGCTGATGGAGTCGGGCTGCTTCGGCAACCAGCGTCCCCGCGACGTATGGCGCAGCCTCCAGGTGGTGACCGACCAGGCCCGCCAGTTCGAAGAGTCCTCCGGTGGCGGGCTGCGGGAGTTCATTGCCTGGGTAGACCGCAAGGTGAGCGAGCGCGCGAGGGAGTCCGACGTGATCTTGTCGGAGACCGACGACAACGCGGTTCGAATCACCACTGTCCACGCCGCCAAGGGCCGGGAATTCCCCATAGTGATCTTGTCGGGCACCTACGGCCGGCCCCGTGGTATGACCGCCAACCTGGTGTGGCCCGCCTCGGGTGGCTTCGGAGTTCGATTCACCAATTCCCTTCTGACCAAGACCTTCGCCGAGCACCGGGAACGCGAAGAGCAGATGGAGGAGGCTGAGCGGGTGCGCCTCCTCTATGTGGCCCTCACTCGGGCCAGAGACCACCTGGTGGTGTCGGCTCATCGCATGGAGCGACCCGAGAACAGCACCGCCAAGCTGGCGATGGCCGACATGGTGGTTCAAAACACCGACGACCTTCCCGCCTTCGAGTGGCAGCCAGGCGCCTTGCCCGCCGAGACAACGGCCGGCTCGCCGGCGATGTCGTACACCGACTGGGCAGCCGAACGAGAGTCCAGCTTGATCGCAGCGCAGAGGCCGCTGGCGATCAGCGGCTCGGCCATCGCACAAATCGCGTCTGGCGCTACCCTCGATTCAGCCAGTCCCGACCCCAAGGACATCCCCGACGACCACGACGGCGACGACAGGCAAGGCCTGCGGCGCAAGGGACGGGGCGGCAAGCAGATCGGTAGGGCCGTCCATGGCGTGCTGCAAACCGTAAACCTGGAAACCTACGCGGAGAGCCTAGATGGGATCGTCCACATCCAGGCCAAGGCCGAGGGCGTCCTGCAAGAAAAAAGCACCGTACGCGCCCTGGCCAAATCGGCCTTGGAATCCGACACCGTGCGAGAAGCTGCCGCCCACAAATATTGGAAAGAGCTGTTTGTGGCTGCCCCCCTGGAGGGCACCGTGGTGGAGGGCTACATCGATCTGCTCTACCGCACCGACGAGGGACTCGTAGTGGTGGACTACAAGACTGACGGCATCCACGAAAATGACGTCTTCCAAGACAAGATCGACCGCTACAAGCTCCAAGTGGCCGCCTATTCCCTGGTGGTGGAACAGGCGGTGGAAGATGCAGTTGCGCGCTGCGTGCTGGTGTTCGCCCGCGACGGTCAAACGGCGATGGAGGTCACCTTCGCCGGCGACGAACTCGCTTCCGCCCAGCAGTGGGTTCTCCGAAAGCTGGTCGACGCCGCGGCCTAGGGTAAGAGAGCAATGTTCACGTTGGTGGTGATGGCTGCGGGGTTGGGATCGCGATTCGGTGGAACCAAGCAGCTTGCCCGGGTGGGTCCCAACGGCGAGGCATTCTTGGATTTCGCCATCGCCGACGCCCGGGCTGCGGGCGCTAATCGGGTGGTGCTCATCGTGCGAAGCGACATCGAGGCCGATGTCCGCCAGCACTTTGCGGCTCGCGGCGGGCTGCCCTCAGACCTCGATGTGGCCTACGTGCGCCAAGACGAGCACGGCCCGTTTCGGCCCAAACCGTGGGGCACCGCCCACGCCGTGCTGTCGGCCGCCGAGGCGGTTTCCGGGCCGTTCATGGTGTGCAATGCCGACGACTATTACGGCCCCACCGCATACGCCGCCCTGGCCCGCGCCATTCACAGGATGGCCGACGACGAGGCCTGGCTGTGCGGCTACCGCCTCGATCACACCCTTCCCGGTGAGGGCACGGTGACCCGAGGCGTCTGCCAAGTGGACGACGACCGCCTCACCGGGATTGTGGAGCAGGAGGGAATCTCCCGCGCCGACCACACCTTCCCCGAAGACACCCTCGTCTCCATGAACCTGTGGGCCTTCTCCCCTGCGTTCCTGGACGCCCTAGAAGTTGGATTCACCCGTTTCCTCGACCAGCAAGGCGACAACCCCACCTCCGAATACCTCCTCCCCCACGCCGTCGCCGCAGAGATGACGAAAGATGCACTCACCGTCAAGGTGGCAACCACCGAGGAAACCTGGATCGGCGTGACCAATCCAGACGACCTGGAAGTGGCAAGAGCGGCCCTCAAATCCCGCTAGAGAAATGCCCGAGCTGCCCGAAGTCTAGACGATCCGCCGCCAACTAGCACCCCGGCTGGATGGCCGCCGCATCCAGGATGCGCACTCCCACGAATCTGAGAAATTCACCCCGGCCAAAGACGCAATCGGCACCGCGGTCCAAGCGCTGAGCCGCAAGGGCAAGTACCTGATCACCGGCCTGGACGACGGCCGAGAGCTCATTATCCATCTGGGCATGACCGGCTCTTTGACCATCACCCCCGATGCCCCCGACGACCCCTACATCCGGGCTTGGTGGCAACTCGACGGAAACGAATTTCTGGCCTACCGGGACATCCGCCGTTTCGGCCGCATCCGCTGCGTTTCCGCCGGCCAATACGACACCATCCCCACGCTGGCCTTCCAGGGCCCCGACGCCCTCAGCGCCGACTTCACCTCGGAGGGCTTCTACCTAGCCCTTCGCAAGAGTCGCCGCCGAATCCCCACCCAACTCCTCAGCCAAAAGCCAGTTGCCGGCGTAGGAAACATCTATAGCACCGAGGCCCTGTGGATGGCCGGCGTCCACCCGGCCAAGCGCCAGATCAGCCGAGAAGCCGCCACCAGCCTCCACGCTGCTCTCCTGGAAGTGCTCAAGGCCGGGCTGGCCAACGGCGGCACCACGCTTCGGGACTACCGCAACGCTGACGGCGGCGAGGGAAGCCACCAGAATGCGCTGGCCTGCTACGGCCGCTCGGGTCAACCCTGTCTTCGGTGCCAAACCCCGCTCCAGCACCGCCTCTACGACGCCCGCACCCTCACTTTCTGCCCTCAATGCCAGCCGCGCTAGCGTCAACCTCGGCCAGGGAGGGACGCAGATGAGCGAAGTGATGACCGACGAGCAGAAGGAAGCGTTCGTAGCCAAGCTGCGCAAAGAGGTGGGAAGCACCGGAACCCCGACCACAGCCCGAGACCCGGTCAACCAGCCCATGATCCGCCACTGGTGCGATTCCATGGAAGACGCCAACCCCCTCTACGTCGATCCCGATGCGGCGAGCCAGGGCCCCCACAGCGAGATCGTGGCCCCTCCCGCCATGCTCAACGCCTGGACCATGGTGGGCAACGTCCCCCGAGTCAACGATCCCCAAGACCCGGCCTCCGGCGTATACGCCAAGCTGGACGAAGCCGGCTACGTCGGCGTGGTGGCCACCAACTCCGAGCACGTTTACCACCGCTACCTCAAGCTCGGCGACCACCTAACCGGCACCGTCAAGCTGGTGGACGTGTCGGAAGAGAAGCAGACCGCCCTGGGCATCGGCCACTTCGTCACCACCGAGACCGAGTACCTGAACCAGCACGGCGACCACGTCGGCTCCATGTTCTTCCGCATCCTCAAGTTCCGGCCCGGCACCGGCCGCACCGCCAGCACCGGGGGCGACAGTGACTCCGGCGCCGAGCGCCCGCCGCGCCCCCGCCCCAGCCGCAACCAGGACACCGACTTCTTCTGGCAGGGCAGCCGGGTCGGGGAGCTGCGCATCCAAAAGTGCCTCAACTGCGGGTACCTCCAGCACCCGCCCGGCACCCGCTGCCCCGCCTGCGGGTCCACCGACATGGGCTACGTCACAGCCTCCGGCAAGGGCGCGCTGTACTCCTACGTCGTGTCCCACCACCCCCGGGTCCCGTCATTCGACTACCCCCTCAACATCGGGCTGGTGGAGCTGGAAGAGGGCGTCCGGCTCGTCACCAACATCACCGACTGCGACGCCGATCAGCTCAAGGTGGGCATGCCGCTTCAGGCCTGGCACATGCAGACCCACGAGGACGTGAGCATTCCGGTATTCCGGCCCGCCCGCGCCCCACGCAATCCATCCACGCTGACCCCTGATGAGGTGAGCGTGGGCGACGAACTGCCGCTGTGCCCGATTCCCCTCACCCCCACCCTGATCGTTTCCACTGCCATCGCCTCACGCGACTACCAAGACGTCCACCACGACCGGGACATGGCCCTCAAGAAGGGCTCCGAGGACATCTTCATGAACATCCTGACCTCCAGCGGCCTCTCGGCCCGCTACATCAGCGATTGGGCCGGCCCCGATGCCGTGTTCAAGAACCTGAAGATCCGCCTGGGCGCTCCCAACTACCCCTACGACTGCATGACCATGTCGGGATCGGTCACCGCCAAGCGGGAGTCCGATGGCGAAGACATCGTCGAAGTGTCGTTTCGAGGACAGAACAGCCGGGGACCGCATGTGACCGGAACCGTCGAACTGGCCTTGGCCCGCAAGTAGGAGAGCACCGTGAGCCTGAACTACGCCTACCACAGCGCCATCGCCGGGATCGGCGCCACCCCGTTCACCAAAGACTCGGGCCGAACCCCGATGGACCAGGCAGTGGAAGCCTGCCTGGCCGCCTGCGAGGACGCCGGCCTTCCCCCCGAGAAAGTCAACGGCATGGTGACCTACTCGGCCGAGCAGAATCCCGAGATCGAGGTGGCCCGCAATCTGGGGATCGACGAGCTGACCCATTTCTCCATGGTCCACCATGGGGGCGGGGCGGCCTGCGGGGTGGTCGCGGTGGCCTGCCAGGCCATCTACTCCGGCGCCGCCGACTACGTGCTGTGCTATCGGGCCTTCAACGAGCGCTCCTGGCACCGCTTCGGGGCCGGGGTGCAAGACCGGCCCGCCGGCGCCGAGGCGTCTGAGGTCAGCTTCTCGTGGAGCTCGCCGTTCGGGTTGGTCACGCCGGCCTCCTGGGTGGCCATGTTCGCCACCCGCTACATGCACGAGTATGGGGCCACCACTGAGGACTTCGGTCGAGTGTCGGTGGTCGACCGGGATTTCGCGGCCACCAATCCCTACGCCCATTTCTTCCAACGGCCCATCACCCTGGAAGACCACCAGAACAGCCGCTGGATCGTGGAGCCGCTGCGCCTGCTGGACTGCTGCCAGGAGACCGACGGCGCCCAGGCTCTGCTGGTGACCACTGCGGAGCGGGCCAAAGACCTGAAGCAGAAGCCAGCAGTCATCGCCTCGGCCGCCCAGGGAGTGGCCGAAGACCAGCACATGATGAGGAGCTACTACCGGGAGACCATCACGGGCATCCCCGAGATGGGATTGTGCGCCCGCCAGCTCTACGAGACGAGCGGCCTGTCGGCCGACGACATCCAGACCGCCATCATCTACGACCACTTCACCCCGCTGGTGCTCCCCCAACTCGAGGAGTTCGGCTTCTGCGAAAGGGGCGAGGCCAAGGACTTCATCCGCGATGGCCACCTCGGTCGGGATGGCCGCCTGCCCATAAACACCAACGGGGGCCAGCTTGGTGAGGCCTACATCCACGGCCTCAACGGCATTGCCGAAGGCGTGCGCCAGATTCGCGGCACTTCGGTCAACCAGATCGACAACGTGGATAATGTGCTGGCTACCGCAGGAACCGCGGTCCCCACCAGCGCGCTCCTCCTCTCCCAGCCTCGCTGACTCCCCGAACCGCCGAGCTTTCGGCGTGGCGTGCAATTCGATTGGCTTCTCCCTGCCCCTCAGCCCATTGGAATGTGTATGATCCCGGCTGACAGAATGATCCAAGACAGGACCCAACGAGAGAGGCCCAACTATGGAATTCAGCCACGACCGCTCCGGCGACACACTGGTCGTCAATGCTTCAGGCCGGGTAGACGGATCCAACGCGTCGGATTTTCTGGAGTCCCTGCAAGGAATGTTCGATCCTGGCGACCAGCGGATCATCCTGGACCTCGGTGGCCTTGAGTACATCAGCAGCGCGGGCCTCCGGGTGCTCCTGATGGCTGCCCAGAACCTCGACAAGCAGAACAAGTCATTCAGCATCTGCTCATTGACCGAAGCGGTAGGCGACGTGTTCCGCATCAGCGGCTTCGATCAGATCATCAACGTTTTTCCATCGGTAGAAGACGCCAAACAGGGGTAAACCCTTGACCGACACCTACAAGATCCTGGTGGTCGACGACGAACCGGATCTTGAGCCCCTGATCCTTCAGCGGATGCGGCGGCAAATCCGCTCCAACGAATACGAGTTCGTATTCGCCCGAGACGGATTGGATGCGTTGGAAAAGCTCAACGCCGACTCCACCATCGACATGGTCCTGTCCGATATCAACATGCCCAAGATGGACGGCCTGACCCTGCTCCAGCAGCTCCCCGACGTCGATCCCAATCTCCGGGCGGTAATCGTCTCCGCCTACGGCGACATGGACAACATCCGCACCGCCATGAACCGGGGAGCATTCGACTTCGTAACCAAGCCCATCGACTTCGACGATCTGAAGATCACCATTAGTCGCACACTGGAGCATTTGGCCGAATGGCGGGAGGCCCTCTCGTCGCGCGACCAGCTCGTGGCCCTTCAGAACGAGCTCAGCATCGCCAGCCAACTCCAGCAGTCCATTCTGCCCAATATTCCCCCGGTGACTGAGGGGTGCGAGGTCTCGGCCAATATGGAGCCGGCCCGCAACGTGGGAGGCGACTTCTACGACTATTTCAAGCTCGACAACCACGTCGGCCTCGTGGTGGCCGACGTGTCCGACAAGGGCATTCCCGCCTCGATGTTCATGATGTCCAGCCGGACCGCGCTAAAAGGAGCAGCCATCGGCGTTCGCGAGCCGAAAATGGTGCTGACCGAAGTCAACAACCAGCTCCAGCAAGACAACCCGACTTTCATGTTCGTCACGCTGATTTACGCCTTGTTCGACCCGGACACCGGACTGCTCACCTACTCCATCGCCGGCCACGACCCCCCGCTGTTGGTGAGCGCCAGCGGCACGGTCACCGAGTTGCCGCTCACCAAGGGAATCGCGGTGGGCATCGCCGCCGATGTCGTCTACACCCAGGAGTCGGTCACCTTGAACCCGGGCGACACCGTGGTGTTGTACACCGACGGCGTGACCGAGGCTATGAACGCAGACAACCAGCAGTTCGGAATGGGTCGATTGGCGGAGGTGTTCGAGGGCAACCCGCCCGAAAGCGCAACAGCGGCCAACGAGGCAGTCTTCGAGTACGTGCGGAATTTTGCCGGCGATGCCCCCCAGTCCGATGACATCACCTGCCTCTCCCTGAGGCGCCCTTGATGTCTGCCGCCACGCGTTCGCAGCCCGCCACGAGGGGCCGCTGAAATGCAGCGATCGTTCCACCTATCCCACCCTCCGGAACAGGGCCACCCCTCTGATGTCCTGCCGCTGATCGAGGACATGCTGAATGAGATGGCCGAAGCCGAGGAGTGGCCGATAACGCTGACAATGCGCGCCAACCTGATCTTGGAAGAGTTGGTGCTCAACACGCTCACCCACGGTGACACGAGTGGGCTTACCGAGATCGACCTCGAGTTGGAGTCGGTGGACCACGCCCTCACAATCCGCCTCACCGATGACGGATTGGCCTTCAATCCGCTCACCGACGCCCCTGCGCCCGATGTGACGCTGCCTCTTGCCGATCGCCCAATCGGGGGATTGGGGGTCTACCTGGTGAAGACCATGGGCGAAGAGCTTGAATACCGCCGGGAGAACGACCGCAACCACCTCAAGCTCGTCGTCAATCCCGAGTAGTGAGGATTTCGGCACTGAGGAATGCTCGTCGATGGCGGCTAGTCGGTCTTGCACTGGCCGCTTTCGCCCTCGTGTTGTCGGGGTGCGGATCCAACGGCTCTGACCCCGCGACTTCTGATGCGACCCCCACGGTCGATGCCGGAAGCACACCGGGCACCCCGGACACTCCATCTGGCACTGGCGCGCCTGGTGTGTTCAATGACCGGGTGGTGTTCGGGCAATCGGCGGCATTCAGCGGCCCTGCCCAAGAGCTGGGCATCAACATGAGTCTTGGAATCCGGGCGGCCTTTGAAGAGGCCAACCGCAATGGGGGCGTACACGGGCGTAGGTTGGAACTCACCACCCGAGACGACGCCTACGAGCCCGAGGCTGCCATCACGAACACCCAGGCTCTGATCGAAGAAGAACGGGTATTCGCTCTGATCGGCGCAGTGGGGACACCGACATCGCGCTCGGCCACTCCGGTGGCGGCCGACGCGGGAATACCCTACGTGGCGCCGTTCACCGGCGCCGGATTCCTCCGAAACGACGACTGGGACAACATCGTCAACCTTCGGGCCTCCTACGCGCAGGAAACCGAGGAGATGGTCGAGCGGTTGACGACAGATTTGGGCATCACCCGCATAGCGGTGATGTTCCAAGACGACTCTTTCGGAAGAGCCGGATATAACGGGGCGCTGGCCGCGTTGGAACGCCGGGGGATGGAGCTCGTGGCCACCGGCGTGTACCCCCGCAACACCACCGCGGTGAAGTCGGGGCTGCTCGACTTGCGGCTCGGCGACCCCGAGGCCGTGATCGTGATCGGCGCCTATCAGCCCGTGGCAGCCTTGATTTCCTGGTCTCGCCATATCGGCTTCGACCCCATTTTCATGACGGTCTCCTTTGTGGGCAGCAACGCATTGGCCTCCGAGCTGGGGTCTGGGGGCGAGGGGGTATACGTCACCCAAGTTGTCCCCTTCCCCCACGATGAGTCCATTCCAGTGGTTGCGTCCTACACCGAAGCCCTGGCCGCCCTGGATCCCGAAACCGAACCGGGGTTCGTCTCTTTGGAGGGCTACATCGCGGGTCGGATGGCCATTGCCGGACTGGAGGCCTGCGGCTTTGGTCTCACCCGCGACTGCTTCTTGGAGAACATCTTGGGGGCAGGCGCCTTCGACATCGACGAGTTCTCGGTGGACTTCGGCCCAGAAGCCGACCGGGCGGTGGACAACCAGGGTTCCGACGCCGTTTTCCTGACTGTGATCGACGCCGACGGCGCCTACCAGCCCGAGGCGGCTATGGGAGACATCAGCCCGTGACCGAGGTGACCAACGCTCGAGAACCTGCCCCCGGCGACTCCGCCACCCAGGCGCAGCGGCCTGCCGTCCACCGCAGGATCTCCAGCCAGCTCTACGCCGGGATCTTTGGGGCGGTGGCATTGACCATCGTGGCCAGCATCGTGAGCTGGATATCGTTCAGCAACGTCGACCGCAGCCAGAAGCGGGTAAGCGAAGAGAGTGTGCCAGAACTGGTGGGGGCATTCGGCCTCGCCGAGTTCAGCAATGCGCTGGTGGCCGCCGCACCCCGCCTCACCACCGCGCCGCCCGACCAGTTCTCGGAAATCTCGGCAGAAGTGTCCGACGCCCAAGCGCAGTTCAAAGACCGCTTGGAGGTCTTGCAGCGCCAAAACCCCGACAACATCCACGTTCAGGGGATTTCCGAAGCCGCCGACGCTCTGGAGAGGAACATCACCACAATCACAGCCGACATGCCCCACTTCTACAGCTTGAGCAGGCAGATCGAAGGCCTCCAGGCCCAGATTCCCACCCTTCACGACGAGGTAAAGGGCATAGTTATCCCTGCTATCGACGACCAGCTCTTCTTCCAGGTAACGGGATACCGCAACTTCGACTCCGAACCCACAGATGCCATGACCCGCACCTCCGGCGATGAACTGCTCCTCTACCGCCACCTCAACGAGTTGCAGGCCGATGTCGCCCAAGCTTCCGAGCTGATGGGCAGCGCCCTGATCGCCTCTGAAGCCGACTTTGTCGAACCGCTGATAGAGAGCTTCGAGTCCGCTGAAGACCGCATCCTGATCAGCCTTTCGGCCATTGCCGAGTCTGAGACAGTCTCCAGACTGGGATCGGCAGTCGGCAGCCTGCTGGCCTTGGGCCGCGGCGACAACAGCGCTTTCCAGGTTGCCGTCGACCGACTGGAGATAACCGAGCGCCAAGACTTGCTGCTAGCGGAGAACCAGGAGATAGCCGTCGACCTGCTCGACGAAGTCAACGCCATCGTCCAGGCAGCCCAGAGCGGGGCCGCCGACGCCACCGAGAACTCGGCGCAGACCATCAACACTGCCCGGATCCTCCTCGTCATCATCAGCGCCATCGGCGTCGCCGGTGCCGGCCTGATCAGCTGGCTGTTCGTCGGACGGGTGCTGCTCCGCCGCATCGGGAGGCTCTCCGGTCGCATGCGGACATTGGCCAAGGGCGAACTGGAGGAGGAGATAGAGATAAGCGGCCGCGACGAGATCGCCGAGATGGCATCGGCGTTGGAAGTGTTCCGCCGCCACGCTCTGGAGATCCAACGGCTGAACCTGGTGGAGCAGCTTGCCCAGGAGCTGAGCGAGCGGAACGATGAGCTGCAAGAAGTGCTGGCCGAACTCAGCCAGGCCCAGGATCAGATCGTGGCCCGGGAGAAGCTGGCCGCCTTAGGCGAGGTCACCGCCGGCGTGGCCCATGAAATCCGCAACCCGCTCAATTTCATCAACAACTTCTCGGCAGCTTCGGTTGAGCTGCTGGAAGAGATGGCCGAGATCTATGAGGAATTGACCGACGACCTCTCTGATGAGGATAAAGGCCTGATCGAGGAGATCAACCAAGACCTGAACGACAACCTCGACCGCATCCAATCGCATGGAAAGCGCGCCAATAGGATCGTTCAAGACATGCTGCTGATGGGACGAGGCGGCGGCGAGACCCAGATGACCGACATCAACGACCTCATCCACGAGCATTCCCTGCTGGCCTTTCACAGCGCTCGGGCCCAAGATCCCGACTTCATTGTCACTCTAGAAGAGGAGTTCGACCCGGACATGGGGCAGTTGGAGGTAGTTCCCCAGGATTTGGGGAGAGTGTTCTTGAATTTTGTGGCCAACGCGGGCTATGCCACCAACAAGAAGCAAAAGGAATTGGCGGAGGCGGGCACGGTGGGGGGCTACAGCCCCACCATCTTGTTGAAGAGCCGCCGAACCGATGAGAGCGCCATACTCAGCGTCCGAGACAACGGCAGCGGCATTCCACCAGATGTGGCGGCCAAGATCTTCGACCCGTTCTTCACCACCAAGCCCACCAATGAGGGCACGGGGCTTGGCTTGGCGCTGTCTGCCGACATCGTCCGCGAGCACGGCGGCAGCATCACTGTCAATACCGAGCCGGGCGAGTTCACCGAGATGGTGGTTGAGCTGCCGCTGACCCGAGCCAAGGACACGCTCCCCATCGAAGGCGACGGAGACGAAGACGACGAAGGCAACGGCCAAGGCGACGACGATGCTTAGCCGGTCAACCTCATCGGGCTGGCTTGAGCAGCATCCCGCCAACCGCGGCTGACGCCCCTCCGGCATAAGCCAGGAACAAGCCCAAGCCAACCTCGGCGCCTGACGCATCCAGGTCGTCATCGAGGGCCAGCCCCTCTGCCAGGCAGAACCCCATGACAACCAGTCCTGCGACCACAGCCGTAAGCCACATTTGCCGGCTTCTCCCGAGCAACGCCGCCACCAGCAGCGCCCACACCATCACCGCTGCCACTGGAATCAGCAGCCAGGAGTCAGCCACCCCTCCCGGACCCACCAGCCATGGAAGCTCGCCGTCAACCACTCCCCGCCTGTTCGAACCGGCATCGGCCCAGGGAAGCAGCAGCCCGGCGATCAGCAGGGCCACTGCGGCGCCCATGAGGGCAAGTCCTGCCCTCTGAAAGCTCGAAGAGGCCCGATTGCCGTTCCCAGCTCCCGGGATTCGAACCGGATCACCCATCGGTTCGGCCCAAGACTCACCATCCCAATATCGAAAACCGCGTTGGCCCTGCTCGGCGTACCAACCCGGCGGCGCCCGGCGTATCGATGGGTCGCTCATACGGTTGCAAAGCTAACCCACTTCAACCAGCGACGGCCCGGTAGCGTCGGAGACGTGAACCCGAAGACAGGGAGGCTCACGGCCTACTCCCACGGCGCCGGTTGAGCCGGCAAGCTCGGACCGTCCGAGTTGGCGCAGGTCGTGCGCACACTGCCAACCCCGACCCATGAGGACTTGATCGTGGGCACAGAGACCGGTGATGACGCCGCAGTGTGGCGCATCGGGGAAGGCCGCGCCCTGATCTCGACCGCCGATTTCTTCGCGCCGGTGGTGGACGACCCTCACACTTGGGGGCGCATCGCAGCCACAAACGCGGCCTCGGATGTCTACGCCATGGGCGGCGCCCCCCGCTTCGGACTGAACCTGGTGGCATGGCCCCATGGGGATCTTCCGCTGGAGGTTCTCACCGAAGTGCTGGCGGGCGGGGCCGCGGCGGCCGCCGACGGCGGCTGGGCAGTGGTCGGAGGCCACACGGTGGACGGACCCGAGCCGATGTACGGCCAAGCCGTCACCGGGGAGGCCGATGAGGAGAGCTTGCTGACCAACGCCGGCGCCCAGCCGGGACAGTCGCTGGTGCTGACCAAGCCCCTGGGCACCGGACTCTTGGCCACCGCGGTCAAGCGCTCTGGGCCCGAGGCGATCGAGCCCGGAGGGTGGCTGGCGGAAACCTACGCCGCGGGAGTGGCCGAGATGACCCGACTGAACGACGATGCCGCCTCGACTGCCCTCGAGGCCAAGGCCACGGCGGCCACCGACATCACCGGCTTCGGCTTGCTCGGCCACCTCCAGAAACTGGCCGCGGCCAGCGGTGTTGGTGCGGCGATCCGAGCAGAAGAGGTGCCGCTGCTCCCCGGTGTCTGGGAGATGCTGGATCAAGGGTTTGCCCCCGGTGGAACGGCTCGCAACCTTGACTACGTGCGTCCGTGGGTGCGAGGATCAGACGACCAGCGGACTTTGACCATGCTGGCCGACGCCCAGACCTCCGGCGGCCTGCTGTTTTGCTGTCCACCGGCCGCGGCCGCCGAAGCGGTGGCCCGACTGACAGCCGCAGGCCACGCTGCCGCCGTGATCGGTGAGGTCTCCGCAAGCGATCCCGGAGCAGTCGTGGTGGGATGACTGGCCAGTAAGCCCTAGCCAACGGTTGCTGTCGGGCTACTCGGCCGGGTCGGTGCGGGGTGGCAGTCCGTCAAGATGGGCGGCGTCGTTGTATCGCACCAGCCGCCACACGCCGGGCTCGTCGGTGGTCACAAACTCGGTGATGGAAGTGTTGAGAGTCCAGAGGACGAACTGCGTATTCATCCCCAGGCCCATGAACAGCCGCATGGCGATGTCGATGACTCCGCCATGGCACACCACCATCATGGTGGTACCGGGATAGCCCTCAACCAGCTCATAGAGCGCTTGGCCGGTGCGGTAGGAGAATGTGGCCAGGCTCTCCCCGCCGGGCGCCAAGGGCAAGTGGGGGTGGAAATCGCCGGTCCACTCAAATAGGGCGCCGAACTCCTGATAGCCCACGCCGTCGGCCTCACCGGGACGGCGTTCCACCAGGTCGGGATGGGTATGCACCTTCAGGTCGCCCAGCGAGGGAGACAGCAGATCGGCCGTCTCGATCGCCCGGGGCAGCGTGCTCGCCCACAGTGCATCCACCTTGGGCTCATAGCCCTGCATGTACCGCTCTCCGAGGGCTTCGGCCTGACGGCGACCCAGCGGCGACAAACCCGTGCAGGCCAGATCGCCGCCGATGATCTGCTTGACGGTTACCTCCGATTCGCCGTGGCGGATCAACAACAAGCGGGTTCGTTCACCGGAACTCATCTCGGCCCCATATTGCCACGCCCGACTACATCTTCGGGCTTCCAGAGAGGCTTCTTGCACAACCTGTGGCAAAGCAGCCCTGGCATGGGGCAGAATCTCTAACGATGATGTGGGGGACGCTGGTGCTCATCGTGGCCTTTGCGGCCGGTGCGGTTCCCTTCTCCTACATGATTGCCCAATCGCTGGCCAGGACGGATCTGCGCGAAGTGGGCACCGGCACGGTGTCGGGCACCGGCCTCTACCGAGTCACTGGATTCATCCCCTTGGTAGTGGGTGGGCTGCTCGACGTGGGAAAGGGTGCTTTAGGGCCGTTCTTGGCCGGAGACCGCTGGCTCCTGATGGCATTCGCGGGAGCTGTGTCGGTTATCGGCCACAACTGGTCGATGTTCCTCAATGGTGCAGGTGGCCGAGGGCTCTCACAGGCATTGGGGGCATTCGCGGTAATCGCCTGGCCCGCGGCCCTGTTCTTGCTCGGCGGGCTAGCCCTGGGCCGCATCTTGCGCCATACCGGGCTGGTGGTGTTCATCGCCATGCCCGCTCTGCCCCCATTCATGCTCCTAGTGGCCGACGGCCAAGCCGCCATCGCCACCACCGTGATCATCATCCCTATATTGATTAAGCGCGTTCTGGGAAATAAGCCGCTGCCAGCCCCCAATCGCCTTAAGGCCGCCGCCCACCGACTGGTTTTCGACAACGACAGCTGGGTCGGCGCTACCCCCAGCAACCCTTGATTCTTGTAGTCCTCGCCGGTCTACTGACCCGAGAACCTTGAGCCTTCGCACCCAAGTCGGCTTTCGTCGTCTTCTCGTCGGACAGGGTGCGTCCGCGCTCGGCGACTGGATGGGCACCTTCGCCCTCATGGCGCTGGTAGACCATTTGAGCGATTCTGCCGCCGCGGTGGGCGGCATTCTCGCCTTCCGGCTCATTCCCGCGGCCCTGGGGGGCACGTTGGCCGCCAAGCTGGTGAACCGGTGGGATCGGCGGCGGACCATGATCACCATGGATCTGCTGCGCGCCGGGATGATCGCGGTGGTCCCCTTCGTGCAAGAGCTATGGTGGGTGTACTTGTGGGCGTTCGCCCTGGAGGCCCCCAGCGTGGTGTTCCTGGCCTCTCGAGACTCCTCCGTCCCCGATCTGGTGGACGAGTCCGACCTGCCGCTGGCCAACGCCGCCATGATGGGATCGTCATACGGCAACATCCCGATTGGCGCGGGCCTGTTCGCCGCGTTCGCCGCGCTTCCGCTCGACGATGGCTGGTTGGGATCGCACCCCTACGCCCTCGTCTTTTGGATCGACGCGCTCACTTTCGGTGTTTCCGCCTTCTTCATCGCCCGAGCCCTCGGCGGACTTCAGAGTCGGGAACCCTCCCCTCAGGCACTCCCGGACCGCGCCGCTATCTCTGACAGCGAAATATCCATTTCCCCCAGTCGGCTGCGCGATGCCTGGTCGGTGCCGCTGGTGCGCCGGGTATTACCCGCCACCGCTGCCGCCGCCGTTGGGCTGGGAGCCCTGTTCTCGCTGGGCATCAAGCTGGTGCAAGAGGAGTTGGAGGCGTCCGACATCGAATACGGCGTGCTCATCGTGTTGTTCGGCGCTGGAGCAGGTATTGGCCTCGCGCTCACCCATAGGTCTCGTCATGTGGATTTGCTGGTGCTTACCCGAAGGGGAGCGCTGACTATGGGGGCGTTGGTGGCGCTCATGAGCCAGAGCCCGACGGTGTGGCTGACCTTCCTCGGCGCCGCCGGGTTCGGGGCAGGGGCCACCGTGGCCCTGACGTCGGGGATGAGCGCGCTCCAAGCCCGGATCCCCATGGAGGAAGAACGGGTGCTGGCCTTCTCAGCCTTCCACGTGGTTATCCGCATCGGATTGGGCGTGGCCGCACTGGGGGCGGGGGCCATCGGCGACGGGCTGAACGAAGACGGCCTACCCGGCACCCGGTCGGTGCTGCTGGCATCGGGCCTGCTGGTGCTGGCCTCGGCCGCCACCGTCCGGCCGATTCTCGACGTCGATGTCGAAAAGGCCCGCGAGTGACCGTCGGCGTCATCACTGACAGCACCGCGGCGCTACCCGAGGAGGTGCGGGCGGCCTGGAACATCGCAGTGGTCCCGCTCATGATCACCGTGGATGGCCGAACGGTGGCCGACGGCGAGCTCGACACCTCGGAGATCCTGGCCGCCAAGACCCACTCGTCTTCGGGCCCACCTCCGGGCGCCTTCGTTCAGGCCATCGCCGGTCAAGACCAGGGAGACGGTGTCGTGGTCGTGACCGTGACCTCTACCCTGAGCATCACCCATCAATCAGCCGTGCTGGCCGCCAAGAGCGCGGCCGGGCCGGTGGCGGTGGTAGACAGCCGAACCGCAGCCGGCGGTCAGGGACTGGTGACGGTGGCCGCGGCCCGGGCCGCCCGGGCCGACGCGACGCTCGACGAGGTGGTGGCCAGGGCTGAGGCTGTGGCCAAGCAGGTGAAGCTGGTGGGTGCTCTGGCCAACCTCGACCAGCTGATCCGCAGCGGCCGCGTGCCGGGTTTGGCGGGGCGGGCCGGCAATCTCATCGGACTGCGCCCCATGTTCGACATTCACGACGCTGTTATCCGCCGCCTTCGTCCGGCGCTCAGCGATGAAGCGGCCCACCAGCGCCTCTTGAACCTCTGGCGACGCACTCGTCCCACAGACGACGACGCCCAACTGCACCTGGTCAGCCTCCACGCCGAGAGCCCCGAGAGGGCCGTGGGGCTGTTGGAAGATGTCACCGCCGAGGTGCAGCCCGCCGACTCGTTCATCAGCCAATTCGGCCAAGCAATGATGATCAACTCCGGCACCGGCGTGCGTGGCTTGGCCTGGTATTGGGACTAGCTGCCAGTCGGATCACTCTCTGGCGTAAACCTCGGCCGCACCCTCTCCGGCGGGGGTGCGGGTGAGGATCTCCGCCTCGTCGTCGTGGCAGAGCAGGGTGTGTTCGAACTGGGCGCTGCGTCGCTGGTCGGCGGTGACTGCGGTCCACTCGTCGTCCCACAGGTAGAGGTCAGGGGAACCCAGTGTGAGCATCGGCTCGATGGTGAACGTCATTCCGGTTTCCAGCGGTGTGTTGTGATTGCGTTCGTAGTAGTGGGGGATCTGCAATCCGGAGTGGAACTCGGTGCCCACCCCGTGGCCGATGAACTCCCGCACCACCCCTAGCCGGTGGAGCCGAGCATGGGATTCGATGGCCTTCCCGATGGCGCTCACCGGCGCTCCGTTTCTCACCGCTCCGATGCCCTGGTACATGGCGGCCCGGGTCTCCCTCACCAGCAGACGAGAGTGGTCGTCCACCTCGCCGACCTCGAACGTCACCGACGTGTCGCCGTGGACTCCGTCGAGGAACACGGTGACGTCGATGTTGACGATGTCGCCGTCGGCCAGCGCCCGGCTGTCGGGGATGCCGTGGCAGATGACCTCGTTGATCGACGTACACACCGACTTGGGATAGCCCCGGTAGTTGAGCGGGCTGGGATAGGCCCCCCGGCGCACGATCTCGTCGTGGACTTCGGCGTCGACGCTGTCGGTGGTGACTCCCGGGGCCACCAGCCGACCGGCAAACAGCAGCACCTCAGCGGCCATCTGCCCCGCCCGGCGCATGGCCTCGATCTCGTCGGCGTTCCGCACTGCTGATGATGTCGCGGGCCCCGGCTCCCCAGTACGGGCATACGGAGGTCGCTCGATCTCCCGAGGCACCCGCCGCCGCGGCCCGACCAGCCCCGGCCGCACCGGAGGATCCGAGATCGGCACCCGCTCCAACGTCGCGACCCGCGACCGCTTGCGCTTCGCCATCTCTAGCGGTGTGGCATCACGCCGTGAAATGCACGGTTCACAGCAGTTCCTTGCCGGCTATGCGGCGCTCTAGCCCCCATTTGCCGCTGCCCAGAATCCCTATGACCCATGCACACAAGAAGTGCAACATAACCACCTCTCCGCCATGGTGGAGGGTGTCGAAGCCATGGTCAGGATGCCAGTAGTGGGGCCACAGCCCTCGTTCCAAATGAATCGCGAAATAGGCCGCTGCGGTCACACACATCATGGCCCCCGCCGCCAGCCGGGTAAACAGGCCTACGCCAATCATGATCGCGGCGATCAACTCGACCCAGCCAGCGATATCCACTAGGGGGTCTAGGTCTTGCTCAGCGGGAAAATCCCACAGCAGGAATGTCTTCTGGATGCCGTGCATGGCAGTCAAGATGGCAAAACCCACACGAAAGATCAGATACAGCTCCCCGAAGTGAGCGCCGAAAAACTGGCCCAGGTACCCGTCTTGGGGGTGTCCCTTTCCGAACTTGAACATCCTGCACCTACTCAATCAGACTCGCATCTGGGCACTACAACTCTGCTCCATGATTGGCTCCAACCGGCAATAATGATATCCGTTAGCATTACCTGCCGGTGAATGTGGCTCGACCAGGGCCATTGTCCAGGAAACTCGCAACCCCGATTTGGGCATCATCGGTGTCGAAACAGGCGGCGAACGCCTCGATCTCCACTTCCAGCGCATCATCCAACGGCAAGGCGAATCCCTCCAGAATGGCCTTCTTGGCAAGGGTGATGGCGGCTGGCCCCTCTGAATAGCGGGCTGCCAGCTTCACCGCCTCGTCGTACACCTCGTCATCGGGGAAAACGGCTGAAGCCAGCCCTATTGACACGGCCTCCTCGGCCCACACATTGCGTCCGCTGTAGATCAGCTCCTTGGCCTTGGTGATGCCCACCAGACGACTCAGCCTCTGGGTGCCGCCTCCACCGGGAATGATCCCCAAGTTGATCTCGGGCTGACCCAAAGCCGCCCCCTCGCCGACCAGGCGGAACTCGGCGGCCATAGCCAGCTCACAACCCCCGCCCAGCGCATACCCATTGATGGCGCATATCGTGATCTGGGGTAGCAGCTCCACAGCTCGAAACGCAGCATTGAACCTTTGGGCCAGGTCTCGCCCCTCGTCTACGCCCATGCCGGTGAACTCGCTGATGTCTGCGCCAGCGGCGAACATCCTCGGCCCGCCCCAGATCACCACTGCCCTTATGTCGGTCATCACCGACAGCTCGCTTACTGCCTGATGCAGCTCTGCCAACACCTGCGCATTCAGCGCATTTGCCTTCGGGCGGTCCAATCGCAGAGTTGCCACCCCAGGGGTGCCACCGGTTTCGATTCTGACAAATTCGCCCATGGCTACGCTCCCAGCTTCTCCCGCCAGCCAACCGTATTCCGGACGCGCTCTTCCTGCTCAGTCATGGTCCCATCAGGCCTTGTTGCTCTAGGAACTGAACCGTCAGATCGGCGCACTCCTCCGGGGCCTCGAGCTGGAGAAAATGTGTCCTCTCGGGAAGGAAGTCGTAGTCGAACTCGCCCAGGGTGCGCAGGTCCAAACTGGGCAGGAACGAGTGCCGAACCGTGGGATCGGCGCCAATGGCCTTCAAGGGCACGTCACAGCTGTCCAGCATGTGAGTCGTGTGCATTGCAAAACCGAAGTACCACTCATAGAGCTGGGCTTCGTGCTCGGGGGGGCAGCGAAGCTCGTATCCACCGCCTTTCGCTTCCCGGAGCGTGGTCTCGGCCAAAAGCGAAAGCGTCTGGGGCGATATGAGGGAATAGGCCGGTGCCTGGCCGAGCATCTCAGCAAGTTCTTGGCGCGACTTGAAGTGACTCTGTCGACGTCGGGCCCGCCTCGCTTGGCGCTGGCACACCTCGTCCAAGTATCTGCCCCCTTCTCCGGTCAGTTCGAAGGCCGGATCGAACAACACCAAGCTGGCAAAATCCGGCTGTTGCTGCTGGTGCAGCAGCGCAATGATGGTGGACACTGAGTGGAACACGCCATGGCATGGCTTTGGCCCCAAATTGGATGAGATGGCATCGAGGACCGCCCGGCTGTCGCTGATCAGAGTCGGGATGTTGTAGGTGTCGATGGGACTGACAGCATTCCAACCATGGCTCCGCAGATCGAAGATGCAAATGTCGAAACGGTCGGCCAGGCGCGACCAGTACGGGTAGTAAAGGTCGGCAGCAAGCCCGCAGCCGTGGGTCAGCACCAGCCGCGGACCGCTCGGATCGCCGTGCCTCCGTACAGCGATGGCTGTCCCGTCGGCCATGACTGCTTCCACTATCTCTTTGGGAGCCGGAACTCTCCACGGATCCACCGCTGCACTATATCCACCCGCCATTTGAGGGTTGCGTACCCAGAGGTCGCCCCATTTCTCCATTTCCGAAGCCCCGGCTGGCAATAGGTTCCCGTCGGCGGTTCGCCTATTCTCTTTCTGACTCAATCAACACAAGGAGTTATCTATGTCGATGATTGTCGAGGGCCTATGAGCGCGGACACCCCTCCGGCTGGGGAAGCAGCAGTCGGGACCAGTGCCAAAGAAGTCGTGATGTTCCCTGGCGGTGGAATCGACATGAACAACATGCGAGACACCCCCTTGCTGGATACCAGCTACCTGAGGCGCATTAGCAGCTTTCTGGGAATCGACCTCGCAGACCGACTCGCAAAGGGCGAAGTGGGATCCGAACCTGGTCCATATCAGACAAGCGTCGCAGCCCTGACCTATGCCTTCACCCGCCAGCGATACGAAGGGGCTCGTCCGATGGCCGTGATCGGACAGTCGAGCGGGGTATGGGCTGCGGCGGCGCTGAAGGGCGCCATCCGGATCGAGGATGCGTGCAAATTGCTGATGATCCGCGGACAGCTGATCGCCGAGGCCAGCGCCCGCCACGGCGAGGGGCGGATGCTCTCAGTGGTTGGACCGGAGCCTTCTGAGACTGCCGCCGCGGTGGAGGAGATGGACGGATGCTGGGTGTCTGGCGTGATGACTAGGAGTTCGGTAACTCTGGGATGTCGCCTGGAGGTGCGTGAAGATGTGGAAAGCACCCTCTCCAAGGAGTTGCAGGCCAATGTGGTGCGTCTGCCCATTGACTTCGCCAGCCACTGCCCTCTCATGGCCGGTGTGGCCGACGAACTCAAGAAGGCCATGAGCGACCTTGAGATATTGGAAGATGGAGACGCCGATGCCATCGACCTTTACGACTGTTTCACCGACGATCCCGGCCCCGTCGACCTCGATTCACTTTGGGATCGGCTGGCCCGAAATGTCGAGGAACCCTTCGACCTGCTGTCCACCGTGAGATCCTTCGACGAGGACGCGTTGTTTGTCGAGTCGTTGCCCAACGCGGGCATCTTCAACATGATCCGCTACTGCGGCATCTCCCGGAAACGGATCATCAAGGCCGAATGAAAGCCCTGCCCCCAGAGCAGGCGCCGGCGGTGGTGGCTAGCGGATCAGGCGGTATCGGCGCCGCCATCGTTAGGTCACTGGTCACCGCTGGCCACCCGGTGGCGTTCGGTTGCCGGCCGGGCGAGACGGTCTGCGCCGAACTTGAGGCGGAACTAGCCGATCCCGGGTACCTGGCTGCGGCATTCGAGTTGGATGTGCTTGATTCGAATTCCCTGAGCAGCTTCAGCGCGATGAGCACGGCGCGATTCGGGTCGCCGCTCTGCGTGGTAGTCAACCCTTCGGCCCATTTTGCGGCACCGGTGCAAAACATGACCCAACAAGATTGGAGCAGCGTTGTCGATGCAAGCCTCTCGGAGGCATTCCGGCTGATCCAGCACTTTCTACCCGAGATGCAGACGAGCAACTACGGGCGGGTGGTTGTGGTGGGATCTGCGGCCTCGGTGGTGGGCTACCCGGAACAGGCGGCCTACTGCACATTCGCTGCTGGAATGGAGGGGTTGGTTCGGTCTTTGGCCGTGGAGCTCGCCCCCCATGATGTGCTGGTGAACGCGGTGGCGCCGGGTTACATCGAAGACGGTGGCGATGGTCTCGCCGGCCAGACCGACAGCAAGCACATACGGGCCAACACTGCGCTGCGCCGAGCAGGCCAAGCGAGCGAGGTTGCCGAAGTGGTCCGCTTCTTGTGCGGTCCCGGGCCTAGTGCCATGACGGGATGCGTGCTGCGAGTGGACGGAGGCCTCACTGCTTGAGGACTGCTGCGGCTTCCCCGCAATCCACGTTCACGATGGTGCCGGTCACATAAGAACTCTGCGGGCCGGCCAGCCAGCAAATGACAGCGGCCGCCTCTTCCGGGTCGGCCATTCGGCCCAATGGGTTGCGCTCTATCAGGGATTGCCGCCAGCTTTCAGCGAGCACATCTGTCATGGGCGACTTGACCACGCCGGGCGCCACGATGTTGGCCCGTATGTTGCGGCGGCCCACCTCGCGTGCCAGGGAACGGACTGCTGAGTTCATCGCCCCTTTGGTCGCCGCGTAGGCCACCTGTCCTGGATCACCGAGTTCCCCCCGCACCGAGCTAACCCACACGATCGAGCCTCGTCGCCGAACCACCATCGAGGGCAAAAGCGCCCGAGTCACTGCCAAAGGTCCCAGGAAGTTGATGGAGAGCATCCGCTCTACGGACTCCATCTCGTATTCGGCCAAGAGGGCTACCTCGTGAATCCCCGAGGCGGCCACCAGAGCGTCACAGTCCCAGCCAGCGCCATCCAGCCATTTCTCGATCACCCCACCGGCATCGGGGGAGGTGATATCAACCCGCAGTTCTTCAACGCCGATGCTCGAAAGCTCCTCCGACAGGCCGCGGCGGCTCACGCCGAGCACGTTCCAGTCCGGTGCCAACTCCCGGCAAACCGCCGCTCCTATCGCACCGGTCGCCCCCAGCACAACACATGCCGATTTGGATGTCTCGGTCATGACTCGGGCCTATCAGCTCGGTGGCAAATCAGCCTGATTGGTTGCCGACCGGCAGCTCGATGGCCAGTCCCGCGCCTCCCAGTTCCGAGTGAAGGCTCTCCATCTCCAACAGCAACCCGGTTTGCGGCCGAGACGCCACCTCTAGCGCATCGCCCTCTTCGCCTCCGGCAACGATGCGCACACCCACCGCACCGACGGTCTCCGGCGGCAACTCGAATCCACCCCCAGCGCGGGCGAACACCGCGAATCCAACGTCAACGGCGCCAACGGACACGTCTCGCACCGCGGCGCTTACCGCACTGTGATCGGAGTGAGCGTGATTGGTGTATTGGCAATGCCGCCAGCACTCGATCCCCTCCTTGCTGGCGAGGTATAGCCCGATGTTGTAAAGCTTGTTCAGCGGCAACAGCGGGTTGAGCCCTTCTGACAGCTTGGTCAATGCGGCCACTAAGTCGTCCTCATCGGCGAGTTCGTCGGCAAAGTCGATGTCCAATTGCAACGTGTCCTTGGCCCCGGCGAAGTAGAGCCCGCAGCCGAGCCCCTCCAATTCGCCATCGTTGCCCAGAAGCTGCTTGAAGCAGGCCAGGGTCAAGACTTCGAAATCGGCAACGCAACGGCGGTCGTGGCGAAACGGGACCAACTCCCGATAGTCCAACTCATAGGGCACTCCGAATCCAACCTTGGCCGAAGCCGTTACCAGCGCTCTCATGGCTGCCTCAGGAATAGCGAGGCGTTCGATCCGGCCAGCCCGAAGGAGTTTGTGAGCATTCCCCGGCAAGGGCTATGACGGGCGCTGCCGGCGATGTAGTCGTCGAGGCCGCAACGGGGATCAACCTCATTGAGGTTGGCCGTTGGGGGCAAGGTGGATGTGTGTACGGCCATCGCACCGAATGCCGCCTCAAGGGCACCGGCGCCCCCAAGGAGGTGCCCGGTGACCCCCTTTGTCGAGCTAGCGGGTGGTGCGGCATCGCCGAACACTCTCCTGACCCCTTCGCTTTCCGACAAGTCGTTGTCTTCCGTGGATGTTCCGTGCATGTTTATGTAGTCAACGTCGTCCACGCCGGCGCCCCCGCTGTCGAGAGCCCGCTGCATGGCGAGGGCCTGTATCTCACCGCCGACCGAGCCGGCAGTGAGGTGAGCTGTCGAGACCGCCGTGCCCCACCCGGCCAACTCGGCGATCGGCTCTACCCCCCGGGCCTCAGCGCTCGCTTCCGACTCGACCACCATGACAGCCGCCCCCTCGGCGATCACAAATCCGGCCCGGGTTACATCGAACGGCCTCGATGCGGTCTCCGGGGTGGCATTGTGCCTTGTCAACACCCCCATTCGGGAGTGGATGGCAACGATGACCTCGTTGATATTGGCATCGACCCCGCCGGTGACCACGATGTCGGCAAGGCCCGAACGCACCATCTCGCCAGCCTCCAATACCGCTACGCCGCCGGCCGAACAAGCCGTGGTCACCCCGGAGTAACGGTCGCCGAAATCTGACCCTATGCCCTCGTGGGCGCCTTCCTGGGGACGCCGGTAGTAGTTGGACAAGTCGCAGCCCTCGATGGTCTCACCCCGCCGGGCGGCGGCGAACTCGTCGAGCTTCCATGCGAACCCGTGGCTGGCCACCACAGCCCTGGCCCGATGGTCGCCGAGAAGGCGTCCCCGTTCGAGGCCGGCGCGTTGGAGTGCTTCGGCCTCGGCGAACCGGTAGAAGTCCAAAAGGCGCAGCGGAGACGACTCGAAGCCGTCCCCATCGCGGGCCGGCACCTGTCCTGCCACCTTGCAGTCGTCATCGCCGACATCGACAATCTCCAGCCTGGCGGTGCCCGAGCGGCCCTGCACCGCTGCTTCCCAGCAGTTGTCGATCCCCCATCCGACCGGACACACCGTGCCGATGCCAGTGACTAGCGCTCTAGGCATTCTCGGAGAGCGCTCTCTGCAACATGCGGGTCAAGTCGCTGACCATTAGCACCACGAAGACATTTTCGACTTTGGCGCTCACCTCGATCCGCCCATCGTCCAACTCGGGTATGAAGTCGTTCAGCACGGCCAAGCCCTCCTTGGTCACGCCCCGATTCTCATCGAGCCAGCGGATACCAGCTTCCTCGAAGTGCTTTTGCAACTGGGCTACGGCCAAGTCCACTCCGAACTGCTTGCGAATCTGATAGTTCATATCAAGAATATCGAGTGAGTCCGCGTCGAGGTCGTCGTACAACAGCGCCCCATCGCTCACTTCGTCCACCTCGATGTCGAGGGACTCGGCCACGATTTCGCGGACTTTGGCGGCATAGTCTTCCAATGGAATCTCCTTTGCAGATCAGACGGCTGGCCCAGCGGGGCCTACCGGTCGGTCCAATGAGGCTCGTCGAGCATGGTATCGCGCTCCAGGGGCTCAGCCGGACCCCTCAACGGGGCGGTGCCGTCCATGAGGGTTGCCCAGTAGTCGTAGGCGAGGTCGCCGATCTCGTTGCCCAGGGGCACTGAAACCTCGACGGCGGGCCAGAAATGCACGCCCCCCCAAACTCGGCTGGCCGCGCACAACTCCTCGTACTCGCTCCACGTCTCGAAGTTGAGCTCGATGTCGCTCGCCGGCGTTATACCGGGTTCGATGGGGTTCGATCCCGCGGGCCGAATACCGACATACCCTCCTGTCTCGTCCTCTACCCCTGCGTAGCGGCGCAGAGACTGCGCGTAGGCCCCGCAGAAAGCTGTAGTGGCCGACGGGTACTCGGGATGGTCGGCAGTGTTTGCGAAGGTTCTCCAAGCGCTGGCTGGAATATCAACGGTGCCCTGTCCCGGGCCACCCCAACCCGATACCGTCTCGTCGCCGAAAAGGTGGCGGATGGCGGTGATGGGCCGCACCGCGTCCAAGCGCTGCTTCTCCTGCCAAACGACAACTCCGACATCGTGGGATGCCATCTCCACCAGGAAAGAGACCTGGATGAAATCCACTATATCGACAAGGTGTTTGACCTCGGGGAGGATCTGCGAGCCTCGCAGTTTGTTGTCGTAGAACATGACGATTGTCTTCTTGTAATCGTCGAGGCCGGCAACCTCGGCCAATACCTCTTCGGCCTGGGCCCGGTATGCGTCGGCATTGGCGTGGTCGCTGTCGACAGGCGGCTCAACTCGGTAATCCCGGGGGTTGAAGCCCGAGAATGGCTCCACGTTCGCCCACTGAGGGGTAACGAACTGCTGTGCCCGGAAAACTCCATCGGTGAACGGAACGATGAGAGGCTGCCAGCGGGAGGGATCCCTCAGCTCGTGTGGCGTGTTGGTCGGCGCATAGCCGGTGGTGTCCAGCCACTCGACACCGTTCACATCGCCAAATTGGTTGAACCCGTCATGTCGTCGGGCATCCAGGGTGCAGCGAGCCGCCAGATTTCCTATTGCAGCCGCGGTGGCATCGGTGCGCTCGCTGCTGTCGCAGGGCCAGTCCAGGCCAGTGTCGTCGTCGGGATCAAGCCCATAGTCGGTCAGAATGGCACGCCATTCGTCGGTTCGGTGGGGGGCAAATTCCAGCATCAAGCGGTAAATGGCGTACATCACCGCAGTGTTGGGAAGCAGGTTGTCGTCTGACTCCTGCACCGGGCGCCGAGCAATTCGGGAGTAGATGCCCACTGCTGTCTCGTCATAGGGCGCCACCGCGTCGAATGCCGCGCTGTACATCTGCACGGTGTAGCGGAACACCACAGAGGCGTCGTTGAGCGCCGGGGACACCTCGGTGCTGGCCCACGGACCGAGTCTTGGAATCAAGATTCCGTGCATGGCGTTGCCATTCACCAGATCGAACTCGCCTCTAACCGCCTCGAGCGCCAGCCTTCCGGGATCAGATTCCGGGTCTGGCGCCGAAGCACCTGAATCAGACGAATCGCCAGATTCCGGGGCTTCCGGTGGCAAGTCGGCAGTTGGGGCCGGCGTACTGGCATCAGGCGCCTGATCTGGTTCTCCGTCATCAGAGCAGCCCGCCGCGAATACCGCCAGGACACAGAAAACGGCTATCCAGAGCTTCGCCCTTGCCGTTGTAGACGAACCCAATGTTCCCTTCATATCTTTCTTTCCTTTTCCGCCATTTATCCCACCAAAGAGGCCAAGAGTTCCCAGGTGCGCTCCCTCTCTTCGGATGTGCCGGTGGGAGCAACCAAGATACTGGTCGCGCCGGCCTCCAAGAAAGCCGCGAGCTGATCAGCCACACTGGCTTCGCTTCCGATTATGCACATCTCTCCCGCGCTCGAGAGGCCCTCACGATCGAGGAGTGTCTTGTACGACGAGGCCTGCTCTTCCTTGCCGAGCAGGTCGGTCGCTCTTGCTCTGGCGCCGTCGATGTCATCGGTCACGCACACGGGCAGCCCCACAACTACCTCTGGGGCGCTGCGGCCTGCCGCGGCGGCGGCTTCGTTGATGGTAGGCGCCGTGAATTCCCTGATCGTTCTCAGCCCCGCCATCCAAGTGATGGTGCCCGAGGCGACTGTCCCCGCCAACTCCAGCATTCGAGGACCGAGCGCGGCGACCATCACCGGACACGCAGGGCCTTCGATGTCCAATTCGCCCCGCATGATGATCCTTTTGCCCTTAACGTAGGCCTGACGCTCCTCCAACAGGAGCAGCAGGATCTCCAGGTACTCAGCCATGTAGTTCACGGGCCGGTCGAAGCTCTCGCCCCACACGCGCTCCACGAAGAAGCGGTGGGACGCTCCCAGTCCAAGGGTGAGGTTTCCGCCCAGTGCCTTGTTGGCGGTAAGGGCCTGCTGGGCCATCGCAACGGGATGGCGCGTATAGATCGGAATCACCGCCACGCCCAGGCGCATGTCAATCCCAGATCCAGCCGCCGTCAATGCCGTCAAAGCGTCCAAACCGGTCGCCTGTGGAAGCCAATAGCCGCCGAATCCCTCTCGGCTAGCCCGTTGAATCTGGGATCGAATCGTGTCAATCGACGTTTCGGCCGCCGCGCCCCGACTCAGATCAAGCCCGAATATTGAAATGTCCATCCGTCCGTCAACGCCCTAATGAAGGTGATCAACAGCGGTCACCATAGCGTCTTCAGCGCATGTAGCGGGTGAGGCTCTCCACCACGCACGCTGGTTTGGGGCTGCCCTACCCGCTCCAACGTCGCAGTCCGCGACCGCTTGCGCTTCGCCATCGCCCGCTAACTCTAGGTGGCTTCACCTCAGCTTCATGTTGGCGACAGTGCTATGGATAGCGTGAGCTTGTGGTCTCTGTGAAGAGTCTCGGCTTAGGGAAGGCGCTGGAAAGACGGCTCGAAAACGCGGGGTTCGAAACGGTGGAAGAGCTTGCCTCTTGGAACCGGAGGGAGCTGGGGTCGATTCCTGGTATTGGGCCGAAGAGCATCGACCGGCTCGAGGAGGCCCTTGGGGAGGTTGGGCTAAGGCTCGCAGACGACCCTTTGTCTCCTTACGAGTGCGTTCGGGAGGGGAGGGCTGCATGGGATGTGCGGCTTTGTTCGTTTCACCTTTGCGAGCGGTGTGTTGAAGAGTGGACGGAGGGGGCGTTTCGGGGGGAACCGCCTTTGTTCGATGCGACGGTCCTGTCGGGCAGTTGCCAGAACTGCACTCAGGTCGCCAGCGACCTCCATCTAGTCCAATGGCTTCTGTGCGGAAATTGCGAGCGTGTCGCCCAGTCGATAGGGCGGAGCATCGCCGCTGAAAAGTATGTGGCAGCCCGGTTTGAGGAGGCGTTCGGACAATCGCTGCTTGAGCTAGAGCAGTTGGACCAGCCTGTCTTGCGAGCCCACGACGCTCAGGTGTTGGAACGAAAGACGCCCTCTATCGACTTCATGATTCACGAAGACGGTAGTCCTATCGCTGGCATCGAACTCAAGACTGGCCGCAGTCATCTTGGGGGATGGGCTCCGGTGGGCGCGAGGATGGCGACGTTCCAGTTGGATCACGGTGACTGTGATGACATAAGGGCAGTAGCGGACATGGAGCAGATCGTGGTCTATCTGTTCCACGCACAGGTGATCGACCGGGCCGAGCCGCCCACTACTCGCTATGAGGGAGTTGGTCTGTGGTGGATAGATCCGTTCAGCTTCAGCGAGAGCTACCAGACCAGCCGGACCCGGCCCCGTGAAACCAAGATCGCCGCCCACTTCTCAACTGATCGGTTTCGACCCTTCGAGGAACTCGAGGAACACTGGCAATCGGGCGAAATGGTTAGCGTGCGGCAGCGGTTTGAAGAACGCGGTCTCCCTCCCCTGTACCGCTGATCCCACAGGTTGAAGCGAATTCGCGAAGCCACTGTTCACAAGCCTCGTGAGGGCATGGAGCGGAGCCGAACTGCTCAAGCGTGGCGCGGTCAGGGAACCGGAGGCGTCGCAAGTCTGCCGCGTTGACCTGGGTATGGCCACTGAATGAACGGAAGTAGACGTCAACCAACTGGTGATTGAGGAAGGCCGCAAGGCCTATTGCGAGCCGACGGTCAAGGGATGCCCTCTGGCTGTGGAGATAGTTGACGTGGTTCTCTATCCCAAATCTCGAACATTCTGGAAGTGCTTCATCCAGCAGCGGGCCGGCAACGATCCGGCGAGGCTCTTCCTTGCTGCTGAACCTCTTGACCAGTACGTAATTGCCCCTCGGGGTCAATAGGGATGCGGTGGCCTTCACGTCTTCGATGGCAACCGGCTTGTTTCTTGAACCAGGCCAACTAACTCCATCCATTTCCACTGCCGACGGATGGAACAGGGGAACTGATCCTGGTGTGAGCTGAGCCCGCAGCCAGCGGCGAACTCGGAAGTCCACCACCGGGCCGGTCGATGCCTCAACGCCGATAGCGGCAAGCGTGACCGGGAGTTCGTGCATGAGGGCAGCCGCATTGGCTGCGACTTCGGTCTCTGCCAAATGGATGAATACGTCGTGATCTCCTGGAAAAACAACTTCCTCTGATGGAACGGCTCTCTCAATGACTGTTCCTTCAGGATCACCCACCTGTACTCGGATCGTCTGTGGTTGTGCTGGTCCCCTCACTAAATGCGTGACGGCGTTCTCTTGAAGTACTGCCTGATCTGAGAAAGCGCAGGTCCGGCTCTCAAACACCCGGATCGAAGACAGGGTGTTCTGGCTCAGGAGGGCCTTTCGGAAGCGCTTGAAGTAGGGGCCGTTGCAGAAGCTCCTTGGAGTGATAGCAACCATTTCACCGCCAACCTGGAGAAGCGAGGATGCAGCGAGCATGAACGCGGCATAGAGGTTCGGCACCGGTGCTCCAAGTCGCTCCGCCAGAGTCCGTTCGTTCGACGACGAAGAGAGCTTCGCGTAAGGCGGGTTGAGAATCGCATGCGTCGCTTTCGGCCTCCGAGCCGATAACCCGCATGACCACTCAGCCGCCCTGTGAAGGAAGTCTTCATTTTGGACTTCGAACTCGAAGGGAATCCCCACCTCCTCGTATTGCTCAGCGACAAGGGCGAGTGATTGCTTCGTTTGTGTGGCCAAATCAGGGTCGACCTCCCAAGCCAACACCCGCATCGATGACGGGGAGTTGGCCGCTGCCAGCGCACTGATCGCAGCAACAGCCCCGAGGGTGCCTGCTCCCGAACCGGCATCAATCAACTCAACCTCGCCACGCCACCCTGAGAACATCTCGGCCAGCAGCCGGGCAACCGGAACGGGGGTGAGGACCTGACCGAGGTCCTTACGGCTTGCCGGATCGATTTCAGCGGCAGCTGAACGCCGGATGGCCTCCAAGTCGTCCCAAATCGTTGCGATACCAGTCAACATTACGAGCAAGCTACCCAGCACCAGTGACAATTCGATGCGCGGCAAAGCCGCTGAGTTCCGGCAAATCAGAACGGGCGACGGCTCTTGGCTCAGCGCATGTAGCGGGTGAGGCTCTCCACCACGCAGGCTGGTTTGGGGCTGCCCTCGACTTCCACGGTGATGGTGATCACGGCCTGCACTCCGCTGTTGATCTCGTCTGCTGAGCTGAGCTCGGCGCCCACCCGGATGCGCGATCCCACCGGAACAGGGGAGGGGAACCGCACCTTGTTGACGCCGTAGTTGATGCCCATGGAGATCTGCTCCACGGTGATCAGGCTGGGCAGGAACATGTTGGTTATCGACAGCGTGAGGTAGCCGTGGGCGATGGTGGCGCCATACGGGCTCTCCGCGGCGGCTCGCTCGGGATCGATGTGGATCCACTGGTGGTCGCCGGTGGCGTCGGCGAACTGGTTCACCCGCTCCTGGGTGATCTCCATCCAGTCGCTCCATCCCAAGTGCTGGCCGACCGCGGCCGGCAGGTCATCGACAGTGGCAAAAACGGTTCCCATTGCGGCAAGTTAGCTCCCTTGGCGGCCCGACCACGATGGGGAGCGCTTGGTCAGAAAGGCATCGATGCCCTCTTGGGCATCGGCGGTGGAGGCGTTGGCCGCCATCACCTCGCGGGTGAGGTCGTAGGCCTCGGGCTCGCCGCAGTCGAGCTGGCGGTAGAAGGCCTGCTTGCCGATGGCGATGGTTGCGTCGCTGAAACGGGTGATCTGAGCGGCCAGCTTGTCGACCTCAGCCCGAAGTTGTTCAGGGGGCACTACCCGATTCACCAAGCCCCACTCCGCGGCAGTGCCCGCGTCGATGGGCTCGCCGGTGAGCAGCATCTCCATGGACCGTTTGCGTCCCACCGCCCGGGAGATGGGCACCATCGGGGTGGAGCAGAACAGGCCGATACGCACGCCGGGGGTGGCGAAGGTGGACTCAGTGGAGGCCACGGCCAGGTCGCAGGCCGCCACCAGCTGGCACCCGGCGGCCGTGGCCACCCCGTCCACCTCGGCGATCACCGGCTGGGGCACGGCGTGGACCGCGTCCATAAGCTCGGTGCAGGCTTCGAACAGGTGGTCGTAGAACTCGGGATCCCGACCCACCATCTCCGACAGGTCGTGACCAGCGGAGAACGCGGGTCCCTCAGCGGCGACCACAATCGCCCCAACGTCGGTATTCTCCCCCAGCTCGCGCAGTGCTTCGGTGAGGCGCTGCATCAGCTCCAGGCTCAGCGCATTGCGCCGCTGCGGGTTGGCCAGGGTGATCCGGGCTACAGGCCCGTCGATCCCAATGCTGAACATGCAACTGAGACTACCCGCCTGCGGTGTGCTACCCATTGGGGCATGGCCGCAGGAGGTGGGACCAAAGCAGTATTGGCTGCGCTCTTCGCCAACCTGGCCATCGCCATCGCCAAATTCGCGGGCTTCGCCGTCACCCGGTCGGCCTCCATGCTGGCCGAGGGGGTCCACTCCTGCGCCGACACCGGCAACCAGGCGCTGCTGTTGTTGGGCGGTCGATTGTCCAAGCGGGATCCCACCCCCCGACATCCTTTCGGCTACGGGCGAGAGCGGTACTTCTGGTCGTTCGTGGTGTCCATCATCCTGTTCACCCTGGGCGCGCTGTTCGCCATCAACGAGGGCATCGAGAAGGTGCGCCACCCCCACGAACTGGAGTCGCTCTGGGTGGCCATCGGCATTCTGATCTTCGGCATCGTGGTCGAGTCGCTTTCGTTCCGCACCGCCATCGTGGAATCCAACAAGGTGCGGGGCAAGCTCTCCTGGGGCACGTTCATTCGCCGCTCCCGCACTCCCGAGCTGCCCGTGGTACTGCTGGAAGACCTCGGGGCCATGTTCGGCCTTGTGTTCGCGCTCATCGCCGTGGTGCTGGCCGAGGTCACCGGCGAACCCCGCTGGGACGGCGTGGGCACCCTGGTGATCGGCGTGCTCTTGGGGATCATCGCCATTGTGCTGGCCATCGAGATGAAGAGCCTGCTCATCGGCGAGAGCGCCACCGAAGAAGACCGGGCCCGTCTGCGGGCCGCATTGGACGATTCGCCCGAAATCGACCGGGTGGTCGACCTCCGCACTCAGCACCTCGGCCCCGAGGAGCTGCTGGTGGCCGCCGAAGTGGACTTCGCCGATGACTTGTCGGCCGACCAGATGCCCACGGCCATCGCGGCGGTAGAGGAGCGCCTGCGCGCCGCTGTCCCCGCCGCAACCCACGTCTACTTGGAGCCCTCCAGCTAGCTAGTCGGCCGGCTCGAAGTAGGGCAGGGTTATCTCGTCGCTCAATTCCACGAACGTAGTCTGCACCCGCATTCCGACGTGGACGGCGTCGACCGGGCAGTTGATGATGTTGGCCAACAGCCAGAAGCCTTCGTCAAGGGTGACGATGACCGCCACGTAGGGCACGGTGAATGCGGGGGTTTGGGGCCGCCACACGGTGGTACAGGAGTACACCTCGCCGAGGCCGGTGCTGACCTCCCATTCGAGGTTCTCCGAGAAGCAGGCCGAGCAGGCCGGGGCCGGGTCCATGGTGATGGCACCGCAGTCTTGGCACCGCTGAAAGCGCAGCTCGCCGATCTGGCAGCCGTCCCAGTAGGGCTGGGAGTAAATCGTGGGCACGGGCAGGGGGATGCCGGGCGACTGGGGTTGCAGAATCTCGCTCATTTGTCCTGGCTCTCTTCCCGCTCCAGGCCTGGTCTGCCGAAGGACAGTGGAAACAGAATCTCGCTCATGGCGTCTGCGTTCCCAGCAGCATCACGTCGGTGAACAGCGCACCGGCACCGCCGTTGGAGCACATGGCCACCTGGGCATCGGGCACTTGGGACGTCGCGCAGGTGCCCCGCAGCTGCTCCACCCCCCGGATGACCCGCTGGAGCTGCTGCACCGCGGCCCCGCCGTGGCTGAACGACATCGTCCCCCCGTCGGTGGTCACCGGGAACTGCCCGCCGGGGCCGATGCGGCCGTCCATGATGAAGTCGCCGCCCTCGCCCTCCTCGCAGAAACCGTAGGCCTCGAACTGGCGGATGATCTCGAACGAGAACGGGTCGTAGAACTCGCACACGTCCACATCGGTGGGGCCGAGCTCGCCCATGGCGAATGACTTCTGCGCCGCCCACCGGCCGGTGTAGCCGTTGTTGCGGCCGCTGGGGCCGGCCAGATCCCACGCCGGCGGGTGCTGGTAGGAGGGACCGAAGCTGTCGCACGCCCCGCCCAGGATGTACACCGGCTTGTTGGGCAGGTCTTGGGCCCGCTCCCGGGTGGTGAGGATCAGCGCGCACGCCCCCTCGGAGGTCATGGCGCAATCCAGCAGATGGAAGGGGTCGGACACCATGCGCGACGCCAAGATGTCGTCGGGGGTGAACGGCCCCCGGCCGTGGTACACCGCATCGGGGTGGGCGTGGCCGTTGTTGCGGATGGTGGCCGCCACCGTGGCCAACTGCTCTGGCGTGGTGCCGTGCATGTGCATGTGGCGCTGGGCAATGAGGGCGAACTCGGCCGCGGTGAACATGCCGTAGGCCACCACGAACTCGTTGGCCGGCCGGGTCCACGGGGCGGTGGAAGCCCGCTCGGTGTAGATGCCCGCCGATCCGTGGGCCACCAGCACGGTGTGACACTGGCCGGTGGCGATGGCCGAGGCCGCGTCCAAGATGATGGGGATGGACGGAGCCATGTGGCTCCGCCAGGCTGGGCCGTTGCGCATGTAGTAGGTGAGCGGCCCGCTGAACGGGCCGGCGGCGACGCCGTCGATGTCCCACGGGGTGAGGCCAGTATCGGCCAGCACCCGGTGGACGGCTTGAAAGGTAATGGTGGTGGAATCGTGCCCTGCGAGGACACGGGCTTGTTCAGAGTTGGCGATGCCGACGATGGCGACGTCGTGGAAGGGGTGCTTGGCCACGGCCTCAATGTCTAGTCGCGGCGGGGATGGGTTGCGACTTGGGGAAATGGTAAGCAAGGGAACATGAAGCCGTTGGAGGGTGTTCGGGTTGTTGACTTGACTCGGGTGGTTTCGGGGCCGGTTTGCACTTGGTTCTTGGCTTCATTGGGAGCGGAGGTGATTCGGGTGGATCCGCCGGGGGGGGATGTGACCTGGCGTATTCCGCCGTGGGTGGGGCGCGATGGCGAGCAGTCGGAAGCCATGGGGCCCAACGACATTGGGCTCAGCTACCTGCGCAAAGGGCGGGGGAAGCGCAGCGTGGTGCTGGACTTGGGACGACCGGAGGGGGTTGACGCATTCCGGCGTCTGGTGACCAATGTCGATGTGTTGGTGGACAACTTCCGGCCCGGGGTTATGGCCTCGCTGGGGCTCGGTTATGAGACGCTTTCCGAGCTCAACCCCCGGCTGATCCATGCTTCTATCACCGGGTTCGGCCCCGACGGGCCCGACGCCGATCTGGCCTCTATGGACCTCATCATCCAGGGGCGCTCAGGGCTGATGGCGAAGTCGGGCTTTCCCGACGGGCCGCCCACAAAGGCCGGTGCCACGATTGGCGACCAGTTCCCCGCGGCCCTCTGCGCCCTCGGAGTAGTGGCTGCTTTGCGCCAGCGGGACATAGACGGCCAAGGGCAATACATCGACGTGGCCATGCTCGACGGCCTGGTCACCATGCTGTGGGACGAACCGCTGGATCTCTACCGCGAGCGGGGCCTGCCCGATCGCATGGGCAACGGCGACCCAAGGGGCATCTTGGACACCTTCGAGGCCCAAGACGGCTGGGTGACCCTGGTGATCACCTCCGACGCCCAATTCAAGCGGCTAACTGAGGATATGGGCCGGCCCGACCTGTGGGAGCTGGGCCCGAATGTGCCAGTTCGAGCAGACAACCGGGCCGAGATCTGCGGTGAGGTGGCCGCCTGGATGGCGCAGCAGACCACTGAGGATCTGGTGGCCCGACTGCACAAAATCCGCGTCCCCGCCGGAGCGGTGGCTTCCGCCTACGCCGCCGCCGAAGACCCCCAAATCCAACACCGCCAAGCCCTTATCCCCCTCCAACACCCCCACGCAACCAACCCCACCAACCGCCTAGGCCCGGCGTTCCCCATAAAGTTCTCCCGCTCCAACACCGACCAGCGCCCCGCCGAAACCCTAGGAACCAGCACAAATTCAGTCCTACAAGAAATCGCCGGCCTTACAGAAGAGGAAATAACCCGCCTCCACGCGGCCGGAGTCCTCGGATAGGCGGGGCGGCGGGCCGCAAAATGGGTCGTGGTGGGGGGTGGCCCGGCTCAGGGCGCCCGCCGCCCGCAGCCCTGCGAGGACGGCGGGCTGGGCCGGGACAGGACCCGCCACCACGACCCCGCCAAGACAGCCCGCCGCCCCGCCGGATGGAGCAAACACCAAAGGGTCTGAAAGAGTGGCGGGATGTTCAGGGCCCTTCTCCTTAGCCAAGACGACGACGGCAACCGCTCCCACTCGATAACCGAACTCGACGACGCCGAACTGCCTGACCGCCCGGTGATTGTGGACGTGGATTACTCCACTCTCAACTACAAGGACGGCCTGGCCGTGGTGAACGGCGCCCCGATCGTGCGCACTTGGCCCATGATCCCCGGCATCGACTTGGCCGGCACAGTGGCCCGCAGCGACGACCCGGCATGGTCGCCGGGCGACAAGGTGCTCGTGAACGGCTGGGACGTGGGCGAGTCGCATTGGGGCGGCATGGCCGCCAAAGCGGCCATGGACGGCGGCTGGCTCACCCCCCTTCCCGACGCCTACAGCACACACCAGGCTATGGCCGTGGGCACGGCGGGATACACCGCCATGCTCTGCGTGCTGGCCCTCGAAGAGCACGACATCACCCCCGACTCCGGTCCGGTGGTGGTCACCGGCGCCGCCGGCGGAGTGGGCAGCGTGGCCGTCGCCGTGCTGGCCCAGCTCGGGTATGAGGTGGTGGCCTCCAGCGGTCGCACCGACTCCGAGGGCGACTACTTGCGCGGGCTCGGAGCGGCAGAGATGATCCACCGAGACGAGCTCTCCGGCCCGGCCCGCCCTCTGGGCAAGGCCCGATTCGCCGGAGGGGTCGACACAGTGGGCAGCCACACCCTGGCCAACATCGTCTCCCAGACCCAGCCCCACGGATGCGTGGCCGCCTGCGGCCTCGCTCAGGGCATGGACTTCCCCAGCTCCGTGGCCCCGTTCATCCTCCGGGCCGTGACCCTGGCTGGCATCAACTGCGTCTACGAGCCCGCCGAACGCCGAGCCCAAGCCTGGAACCGCCTCGCCCGCGACCTAGACACCGCCAAGCTCGACGCCATGACCGACACCATCGGCTTGTCTGATATCCCTGCTGCTGCCGCCGCCATCCTCGCCGGAGAAATCCGCGGCAGGGTGGTCATCGACGTGAGCCGCTAAATTCTGGGCCAACGGGGGTAGACCGATGGAACATCACATCGTCATCAGCGCCGACACCCACTGTGGCGCCGATTTGAGGGATTACCGGCCTTACTTGGAATCGCGCTTTCACAACGAGTTTGACGAGTGGGCCGACTACATGGACGGGCACAACGAGCGGCGCAAGGAGATGTTCGCCGACATGGAGCGCTCACCCATGGAGGTGGGGGTTGACGGCGACCCCGAGGTGTGGGGTTTCCGCAATTGGTCGTCTGACCAGCGACTGGCCGAGCAGGAGGCCGACGGTTTCATTGCCGAGGTGCTGTTCCCCAACACCCAGCCCCCGTTCGCCCCACCGGCGGCCACCGCGTTCGAGGCGCCGCCCTATAGCGACAACTTCGAGCATCGCTGGGCTGGGCTTCGGGCCCACAACCGGTGGGTGGCCGACTTTGTGAGCCAGGCGCCCGAGCGCCGGGCCGGAATCGCCCAAGTTTTTCTGGGCGATGTGGAGGGGTCGGTCAAGGAGATCGAGTGGGCCGCCGAGCACGGGTTGAAGGGTGGCGTTCTCATCCCCGGTGCTCCGCCCGACTCACCGTTCGAACCTCTGTATTCTCAGACCTACGAGTCCATCTGGGCGGCCACCGCGGCGGCCGGTCTGCCGCTGAACCACCATGCCGGTGGCGGGTCGCCCAACTACGGCAACCACTTCCCGTCGTCGTTGGCCATGTTCATCCTCGAGGCCACCTGGTGGACCCAGCGGGCGCTCTGGCACCTCATGTTCTCGGGGGTGTTCGAGCGC
>JAJEDQ010000215.1 GCA_022821445.1 Acidimicrobiia bacterium
GATGCCCCAGATTTCATGGACACGTCGCCGGAGCCAGGACTCTACATGGTGTTGATCGGCGGTGCCCTCTTGGCTGTTTCCGCGGGGCATCTCACCTTCAAGAGACAGTCGAGCAAGTCGGTGGCCGAGAGCGACGAACCCTTAATCAACGGCGACGACATCGACGGTTAGGCCGTCATGTCTGTGATCGGGCCTATCGGACGCGCTGATCGTTCGATGTCGGGCCGTCTCAACCGCATTCGGGGAAGAATTCACGCCACTCTTGGGTGCGGTCATCGGCTGTTGGCGGAGGCTGGGGCACTTCAAGGTCGGCATCGGATTCATAGGCAACCCGAGTGGCCACGATGAATTCCGCGGATTCGAATAACTCTATTGCTTCCTGTGCTTCTTGGCGTTCTTGTTCGCTTAACTCGGTGTCCAAGCTCCCGTACTCGGCAAGGATGCGCAAGAGGCCTGAGTTGTCTTCTTTCGTCCACAGAACGCTCAACAGACCCCGTTCGTCAAGCTCGATCACCACCTCTGCGGTGTTGGTTTCGTAGAACTGGGCAATGAGTTCGTCAAGCTCATCAGAATCTGTGAGCGAGGGCGTCCCCAGTTCGGCGGCATCGCAAAGAGCGTCGGCTTCAACGTCGCCGCCCAGTGCATCAATGAGCCTTGCCGAGGTTGTTGTGCCGACAAAGCTCGGGGGATCAGTGGAAGTTTGCTCGATCACGGTCAACGCCGCTGGCAGGCTCTTTGCCATCTCTCTCAAATCGGGGGTCGAAGAGCCCGAGACTGCCTCCATAAGCTCAGAACTGCCTGTCTCAAGGGCTGTCAGGTCTATGAAGAACACGCCCGGCGCTAACGGCCCCATGTCTAAATCAGGACCATAATCGACCAGCGGCTGGATGGCGCTGGTGTCGACCACGATCCGCTCTTGGTGAACCCATATCTCAATTCCGAGATCGTCCAAGTCATCGGGCCAGAAGCTGAACCCGAACAGCGACTCAATAAGCTTCGACATATCGAACGTGCAGTGCTCCCGCTCGGAGTTCGCCTCGCAGACAAGCACGGGACTCTGCTCGTCGATCCCCGTGGTGAACTCCTCCCCCAAGACCTTCCACTGCGTGCCCACTGACACAGATACCCGATGACTGGGCGCCGCCGCAGTGTCAGCTAACGCCGCGCTCAGCAACCCGATCGTGGTCACGCTGCTGTCGTCGTCGTCCCCGCCGCATCCCGAGGCAAGCAGCGCAACAGCGACCACCACAGCCAACGTCCGCCGGAACCAATTCATTGCTGTGCAGGCTAGTGAAGCCGAATAGGGTCCTGCCCCGCTGGGCCGGGCTGTTCGGGTGCGGCTCTTCGATGTCCGGGGTTGCCTCAGGTCTGCCCGGCTTGTCGGGGGGTTGTCCCGGCGTCGCCCGGCGCTTCGGGGGTTGTCCAGGTATCGTGGCTGCCCGCGTTGGCGCCCGCTTCACCATCACCTTGCCCGCCGCCCCGCCATGAATCCCACTGAATCGGCATCCTACGGCACTTGGGCGATAAACCAGCGCTCTGAAGGTGTCATGGATCGGCGGTAGCGACGAGGGGTTTGGGCGGAAAGAAGAGCCCGTCATAGATCCAGCGCTGGCCGAGCGGTTCCGACAACTCGATAGTCACCGCAGTCGACGGGTTGCCCTCACAAGTGTTGAATCCGGCGACGGGTACTACTGCGAAGGCCACTATCACCGCGGCGTCGGTTTCGATCACCTCGGGACCCCGCAGTGCGTCGCCCATCTTGCGGCCGCCCGCGCACCCCTGCTCGGTGACCAGCACGTCAATCGTGGTGTCGCCGACGCCGGGCATCGATTCGGGATCGAGGAGCACCTCCACCGGGGCGAGCCCGGGCGGCAGTGGGATAGCAGGCTCGCAAGGTTGCCCGGAGGCCTCGCCTTCGAAGATCCACCGGTCGCCGCGCCGCTCGATGCCCGCGACCCCGAAGCTGCCTGGAGACAATGCCGCGAAGACCGCCTGGTCGGATTCGATGCTGATGACGACCCACCGTCCTCGGGGCAGCGGCTCGCCTCCTGGGTCGCGGAGCTCGGCCCGCAGCACTTCTACCGCCGGATGGTCGATGTCGTCGATCGAGGGCGGGTTGATCATCTGCGAGTAGCGCACCGGCGGCGTGCCCGGACACGACACCAGCGGATCCTCAACATCCAGATCCGGGATCACGTCCAGCGGCCCCTCGGGCGGTTGCGGCGTGCGGGTGATCTCCACGCACACCGCCGAGGGGTCGGGGATCTGTTGTGCGATCTCGGCCAGCGCGCCCTCCGGCGGATTCACCAGATACAGGGTCACCCGCTGGCGCTTGATGTCATAGCCCGTGCCGTTCAGACCGAACTCAGTCCAGTCCTCCCGGGAGATGGATTGCCGCATCTTGTCCCGTATGGCCTTCACCTCGGCCTCGCTGAAGCGGACCTGCACCACGTCGATGACGATGTCGTCGCGCTCGCCCAGGGGCCGGTCGTCGGTGATCGGCGGGCGCGGCGAGGTGCCCACGTAGTCGTCTGGCGTTGGGGCGCGGGCCAAGATCGCGGCGCGGTGTGGTTCAGGGTCGTCGGTGAACGCGATCATTAGCACACCGCCGCTGTCACGGTCGGTCCAGCGGCCCGCGAAAGTGTCGGGATGCTCCATCGCGTAGGTGGCCAGCACGCCTTTGTCGATGGGATCGTGGTTCTGGCGACCGCTGAGCTTGCCCTCAAACTGCGACTTCAGCTCAGGCACGTCCTCACAGTCCGCCAACCCACCCTGACGGGCGGGCTCTACCGAAGACTTCGTCTCGGTCGGCGCGGGCTCCGAGCCGTCAACCACAACGTTGCTGGAGTCCCCGCCGCATCCCACAGCCAGCACCGCCACCACCAACAGAACCGCGAGCACCCTCACTTCCCTAGGACGACCCAGCGCCTCGTGTCGGACGGCTCGAAGGCTGAACGCGGAGCCGGTCACG
>JAJEDQ010000107.1 GCA_022821445.1 Acidimicrobiia bacterium
CCCGGCCCCCCCGGCCCCCGCGGCCCCATCGGCTCGCCCGGCCCGCCCGGGACAGTCGGCCCACCCGGCCGAGCTGGACTTAGTCCCCCTGGCCGGAGCGGAGACGTGATCCTGACCACCAATGAGGATGATGGGGGCGCCGGGTCATCCTTAAGCCCCAACAACGGCCTGCGGATTAACTTCGATTCAGCCGGTAGTGTATGCCACCTCCAGACACCAAGCGGCGGCAGCTTCTCGTTGCGCGCCTTTCTTACCTGCACTGCCCCGTAGCAGCCTTCCCCAGACCAAGAGCCCCTGTCCCCGCCTCCCCCTTGGTGCGCAGACATTGCGCGGCCCTGCAACTCGTCGAAGAGCGACACCGCTGCGGCAACCCCGCAGCAATCCGGGTTGTCAACCGCAAGTGAGCCAGCGGGTGCAGGCAGCCAGCGTCTCGCGGGGTGGCGGGCTTCGGGTTGTTCCTCGGTAGAGGGCTGTAGGGGCGCACAGCCCAGTACCGCTCTCACGCGGATTCAGCCTCGATCGGTTTGGCCCTGCGCTCCTACGCAGCAGCCTCAGCGCGGCCTTCGTCGTCACGGCGCGGCAGGCCGATATGGCTGAGCGGCCAAAGGGGGGATGCTCGGTCAGGCCCAGAGTGTGGATATCGGGGCGGCGGTTATCTGGGGGGACAGGGTATAGGTTGCGGGTCCGGTGTGCAGGACCACTCCGGCCATGAAGCGGTCCCCCAGTTGGTCGCGCAGCCAGGTCAGGTGGCGGGCGTCGTCGGATGTGGGGGCAGCGGTGGCCTTGATCTCGATGCCGATGATCCGGTTGGCGTTTATCTCGGCTATCAGATCGATCTCGTGGCGGCCTTGCTGGGAGCGCAGGTGGTGAAGGGTATAGCGGTTTTCGACTGTCTGGGCTTCCGCTCGTAGCTGAGCTGCGACGAAGGTGTCGAGCATCCGGCCCAGCAGGTTGCCGTCGTTCATTACCGCGGTCGCGTCTGCCCCCAGTACCGCAGCCAGCAATCCCGTGTCGGCCAGATAGCGCTTGGGCGACAAAGTGAGGCGCTTGAGCCGGTTGGCGGTCCATGCTGGGACCGCGGTTGCGACCATGAGGTTGGCCAAAAGGCGCTCGTAGGCGACCGCCGTCTTCCTGTTTATGCCCGCGGCCTCGTAGAGGGTTCTATCCTCAGCGATGCCTGCGGAGTTCAAGGCGTACGCCTGAAGGTAGCGGGCAAGCCTGATGGGGTCTCGCTCGCTGCCGCCGTTTTCGGCCGTCATGTCCTGGGTGACCACTTGTTCTGCGTAACTCTCCAGCCAGATCTTGCGGGTTCGCTCAGGCACCTCCAGAACTGCCTCGGGAAAGCCGCCCTCTAGCGCCAGGTCGACATATCCCCGCAAGTCTGGTGGGTCCACTCCCGGCTCTAGCTGATCGCCCCCTTGCACTCGGTCCAGGAGCCCGCGAGCGCTCCGCCCGAGTCTCTCCGACACTGTGAGGGGATGCATCTGCACTCGTATCACTCTGCCGGTGCCGGGCCAGGTTGCGGCTTCCAGGTCTGCCCTGACCGATCCAGCGAGGAGAAATTGCCCGGGCTGATGGTTGGCGTCCACCGCTCTTTTCACCGCGCCGAGCACGCCGGGCACTTCCTGCCACTCGTCGAGCAGCACCGGCGGTGTCGTTGAAGCCAGAGCGGCATCGGGGTCGGCTCGAAATGCCGCCGCCCGCCCAGCGCGGTCTAGGCGGACGACGGTGTTGGCCAAGCGAGCTGCGGAGGTGGACTTACCCACCGCCCTCGGGCCCACGATCATCACGGCGGGCACATCCTGCATGAGTTGTTGCAGCAGCGGGTCCACCAACCGGGCGATGTAACGGCTCACTCGACAACTATACCGCTCTCACGCGGTTACCAGTACCGCTCTCACGCGGCTGTCTGAAAGCGGTGCCATCATGTGCCACCATATTGAGGGCGGTGTGGTGTCGTTGCGGCCCTTACAGGGTGCATTGGGGGCGGCGGGGGGCGGGGAGTTTCTGGCAGAAGGCTTGGCGCTCTCGGTGGGAGGCGAGCACGAAGTCGGCTTGGAGCACTATCGAGCCGTAGCAGGCGTCGCGGCTCTCGGGGTAGGCGGTGGGGTCGGCGTCGAGCAGGGCGCAGAAGGCCACGGCGCGGTCCGCGCCCACCGGCTCCCAGAACCCGTTCTGCACCGCCTCCCAGATGCAGTCGGCGTTGTCGATGACGTATGCGGCGTGCCGGCAGTGGCCGATGGTCTCGGCGGGGTCGTCGACGGCCAGGTTGGCGGCGTCTCGCCCGTATGAGCGGAAGCAGAGCGAGCGGGAGTTGGCCGGCGCCTCGCCGCACAGGGCGGCCACTGCGGCCATGTCCCAGTCCAAGACGATGGCCATGCGGGTGGTCTGGTAGAAGTAGCAGGCGGGCTGGTACTGGGGCTCGACGATGTCGCAGGGGTAGATGGGGTCGCCCTCGCGCAGGTACTCGGTGACGTGGCCCATCGCCCCCGAGAGGCCGCCCACCACGTTCTCCATGTAAATCCCCGAATAGCACGAGTCGCGGTCCTGGCTCTGGGCGTTGTCGCACAGCCCCAGAGCGGTGGGCAGGTCGTAGTTGGTCCATGCCATGAGGCCGTGGCCCACACCGTGGACGCACTGGTGGCGGAAGAACGCGTTGGCGGTGCTGTCGCACAAAGCGGCGATGTCGGAGGACAGATTGGCGGTGCCGCGCTCGGCGAACATGGCCTCGATGGCGCCGTGCTGGCCACCCGACTGGCAGTCGTGGGTGGCCAGGGCGAACGCCGCCGGGCCGAGCATCTCATAGGAGATGCGCCCTGCCTCATGGGCCCTGTCGTGGCAGTTGCTGCCGCTTTCCAGCTCGATCTGCTTGAGCACTTGCAGCGCCCCGCCGGGGCCGAACTGCTCGATGAAGGCCTCGAGCCGGCGGTCGTCGGTGACGATGTCTGTGTGCGAGGAGGCCGCGTCTCTGGGCAGGGGGGCGAACTCCCGGTCGGGCATCTCGAACACGAGCGGCTGTTGCTCGGCGGCTTGAGCGGGCTGGGTTCCGCCGGTCTGGGGGTCACGCGGGGCGACCACCGACACCAGGCCGCCCTCGTCGGGGGAGAGGTGGTTGTGGTAGTACCACTGGCCGGGCTTGTCGAAGCGGTGGTCCCATGTCTCGTTGGGCGCCAGCGGGGTCTTGGGGTCGAACTCCGGGAGGATCTCGTGGGTGGGGTGGATGTTGGATGCCGGCCAGAAGTAGTCCTGGGAGTTGTTGACGAACGACACGGTGTCGCCCGGTGCTATCGCCAACTGCTCGGGGGAGAAGCCGCGAGCGGTGTAGACCACCCGGTGGGTGGAGGCCGGGGTTGAAGCGGCGCCGGCGCCATTGGCGCCGGCGGAGTCGGATGTGAGGATGGGGCCGGGGCGGCGGTCGGCGGCGGAGCTGCTCGCCGGTTCCGGCTGGTCGCTGCCGGACACAACGGCCAGCGATACCGCCAGCGCAGCCACGGCAACCAGGGCGAGGGCAAGGGCGCCCAGCAGGAGCCGCCACGCGGGGCTCGACCGCTCGGGTGAAGAGGTCGTGGGCCCCGCCATTGATCAGTTCGGAGGGGCTGTGGTGTGGATGGTGATGGTGTTGATGGCGGCGGGGGGGTTGGGGGCGCCGCCGAAGTCGTTGCCGGGTTGGTCTTGGTGGGTGTTCAAGATGGCGGCGAGCACGTCGAGGCCGGCGGTGATCCGGCCGAACACGACGGAGTCGCCTTGGGCGTCGAGGAGGGAGGCGGCGTCGGTGACGGTGAAGAAGAACTGGGCGTCGGCGCTGTTGGGGTCGGCGGTGCGGGCCATGGCCAAAAGGCCGGGGCGGTAGGCGAAGCCCGATCCCTCGTCCCAGATGGTGTAGCCCGGTCCGGGGTCGTTGGCGTCGTTGGTGTGCGGCGAGCCTGCCTGCAAGACGCCGATGCTGGGGTCGGAGCGGTGGATAAGGGTGTTGTCGTAGTAGTGGTATCGGGCCAGGTTGACGAAGTTGTTCACCGTTCCGGGGGTGTTGGCCGCGTCCAGGGCCACCTCCACGGTCCCCGCGGAGGTGTCGATCACCGCGGTGTAGGCCGCTGCGGGGTCGATGCAAAGCGCCGGGGCGTCGGCGAACTCCAGCACCCGCTCAACCGCACCCTCAGCCGGAGCGCACGGCCCCGACCCATAATCAACCACCGCAAACGGATTGAACACAACCCCGGTGGGCTGCGGTGCGACGAGATCGACGGCGTTGGCCTCGGCGGCGGGCGGGCTGGCGGCCGAGTTGTCGCTTCCGCTGCCGAATTCGGTCGCGGGCTCACTGGCGGCGGAGTCGTCATCTCCGCCGCTGGATTCGGTCAGGGGCGGGGCAGGCGCCGCATCGTCGTCTCCGCCGCCGCCGATAAAGGTGCCGGCGAGCAAGCCGGCGGCGAACACCGCCAGAATGGCGACGACCACAACTCCCATCCTCAAAGAGCGGCTCTTTGCCTCGTGGTGGCCGTTCTCGCTGTCGATGGTGGCGCTCTCGTCGTCGAGGGGGGTGCTCGTGTCGGCGTGGTGGCCGCTCTCGCTGTCGATGGGGCCGCTCTCGTCGTCAACAGGCTCGGGGGCGGGGTTGTCGCTGCTCACAGGGTGCTTGCCACCTCGTCTCTGGCTCTGAAGCAGGCCTGGCGCATGCTCTCGCGGATCGACTCACATATTAGGGTGGCTTGGATCGTGTTGTGGTTGTTGTAGATGGTGTTGGTGGCCGCGCCGATGTAGCAGTCGGACTGGTACGCGGGGAGGCCCAGCGAGCACAGCCGCACGATGGTGGCCGGATCCTGGTAGTAGGAACTGCTCACGTCGCGGCCCAGCGCCCGGTAGCAGTTGCCCACCATGTCGGACCGCACGCCGTTGCAGATGGAGAACACCTCGTAGAACCCGGCGGTGTCGTATCCGGTGTTGTGGAGCATCCAGGAAGTCTGGGTGGCAAAGCAGTCGGCCACGTACAGCTCGGAAATGGCGTTGCAGGGGTAGACGAGGTCGTCGGTGCGCAGGTAGGTGGGGGTTCCCTGCTGGCCGAGGATCATGTTCTCCATCAGGGCGCCGTTCATGCAGCTGCTGTCCTCCCACGGGTCGCTGAACACCTCGCAGTACGGGACCGTGGCGAAGAGGTCGCCGCCGAGGATCTGCATGATCCCGTGGCCCAGGCCGTGAACGCAGTTGAAGTGGTCGAACGAGTACCGCCGGATCGCCACCTCCGAGCAGAAGCCGGGGAGCTCGGCCTCCAACTCCGTGTTGTCGAACTGCCCGAGGGCGTACTCGACCACGCCGTGGTAGTACCCCGACCAGCACGCCGAGCCCTCATAGGTCAGCGCCGTGCCCACGTCCCCGTACCAGACGACCGCGTCGTTGCCCAGGTCGTGGACGATCTGATGGCAGTTCCGAGACACGAAGTCGTTGGTGCGCGACAGCAACTCCACCTCGTCCACCGCCTTGTCGGCGCCCTCGGCCCGCATGATCGACGAGAAATAGCTGCGGTAGCAGCCGGGCATGCCTATCGTCCGCTGGGCGCACTCTTCAGCGTTGGCCGGGGGCTCGTCGCTGAGCAGCCCGACGTCCAGACCACCGGCCACATCGCCGTCGGCGTCCTCCAGAACGGCTTCGATGTCGCGGGCGTTGAGGCTTGCGGGGTTCAGCCCGGTGACCAGCGCGGCCACCGCCACAACCGCTCCCAGACCCCATAGCTCAAGCCGCAGCGACCGCGGGGATACGGACGCCGTCCCCCGGTTGCGGCGGCGAAGGCCGGCCAGCCAGCCTGCCCGCCAGTCGTGGTACATGCCCAGGGGCACCGCCACCAGAACTACCAGCCCCAGTTTCACCAGCAGGGCGGTGGTGTAGTCGGAACCCTTGAACAGCTCGGCGCCGGCCAGGAGCCAAGTGGACCGCAGACCGGTGAGCGCCAGCACCGCGAAGGAGGCCGCGGCCACCGGGGCGAATCGCCTGAACAAGCCGCCCAGCGCCGCGGAGCTATCTGGGGCTGCCAGCTTCCGCCACGCCGGGGCGGCCATGGCCGCGCCCACGATGAGCAGCGGTCCCAGCCAGGCGCCGGCTGCCGCCAGATGCAGGGTGGACACCCATATCCCGAACGGGTCTTCCGACAGCGTCGAAGTGTGGCTCGCAGAGGCGCCTAAGGCGATGAGCGCCACCACGCCGATGCCGGCTTGGGCCAGCGTGATCTCTGAGCGCGCCCCGGCCAGTCGGCGGGCCAGCACTGCTAGCACCCCAGAGCCCACCACCGCCAAAAGCAGCGTCCGGCCGGTGCCCTCGGTGAGGGCCAAGCGGAGGTTCTCGCGCAGCGAGCCGTCGCCGTAGCCGCGGGTGATGAGCGCGACGGTGGCCGCCGTCCTCACCACGATGGCGACGTGCAATACCAGCGCCCCCACCAGCAGCCCGCGCCGGGCCGCGGCAGCCAGAGCCCCCCATGTCGCAGCTTGAGAATGCCGGCCCCGCAGATGCCAGCCCAGCACCAGCAGGGCCCCGATGACCGCGGCAAGCCCGGCGTACCAGAGGAATCGCCCGATGCCGCTGACCAGCTCCAGCGCCCGGTCGAGCGTGGGGGTTTGGGTGAAGCTGGCCGAGGCCACCGCGGCGCCGTCCACGATCCCCACGCCCACTACAACCTCGCCTGCCACCCGGTGCCCGTCGGGGCCGACCGTCACCCACGAGAGGCCGAAGATGCCCCGGCCCAAATCAGGCAGGGCGAACCGGATGATCTCGGAGTCCTCGCCCACGGGAGTGAGGAGAGCGGTGCCGGGGATGGTCCCGCCGTCGGAGGAGATGATCTCGAGCCGCACCGACCGGGGGTCCACCGCCTCGGCGAAGACCAGGGTGAGCTGCTCGGGCGCCTCGGCCGACACGGCGCGGTCGGCGGGCACTGTCTCCAACAGCCGCGTATGGGCCGAAGCGCTGGACGCGCCGAACCCGACCGAGGCCGCCAGCGCCACCAGGCACACCACCGCCAGCTTCGCCGCCAGCCATCGTCGGTGGGGATCTTGCGATTTCCGTAACATAAACGTTGGAAATACCGATGTCATAATATTGCAAAATCCTAAATCAAATACTTGCAAAGTCCCAATTAGCGTGCTAATCCGGTTGCTGTGGAGTACATATCACGGATTGGGGACACCATTCTCACACATCGTTTGCGCTCTGCGCCGATGGTGGTTGTCGAGGGGGCCCGAGCAGGCGGCAAAACGGAGCTGGCCCGGCGCCAGGCCGCCAGCGTGGTGCGATTCGACATCGACGGCGACGCACGAGCAGCAGCCGAGTTGAATCCTTCGGCGATCTTGGATTTGCCGCGACCGGTTCTGCTCGACGAATGGCAATTCGCGCCCGCCATCTGGAACCAAGCGAGGCGCAGCAGCGATGACGCAGGTGGCGTAGGCCATTTCATCCTGACCGGCTCGGCGGTTCCTTTGGACGATCGGACTCGGCATTCGGGCGTCGGGCGGGTGTCGCGCTTTCGACTGCGCCCGCTCTCTCTGTTCGAGCTCGGCCATTCGACCGGTGGGGTTTCGCTGGAGGCGCTCTTTGCAGGGACGCCAAGCGCTGGTGCCGGCCGACCCGAACTCGTCCTTCCCGACATTATTGAAATGGTTTGCCGCGGCGGTTGGCCCGCCACCGCCACCGCACCTGCCGCGACGGCGATCGAATACGTGAGCGATCAGATCGAAGAGATCTGCCGGACGGACATCGCCAGCCTCGAAGGGCGGCGCCACGACCCCGTGCGCATGCGCCAGCTCCTGGCCTCTCTGGCCCGCAATGTGGCAACCGAAGCGACGCTGGAGACACTGAGCGCCGATGTGGCTGAGACTGGCGAGACGATCACCACCGACACCATCGCAGCGTATCTCCGGTCGCTTCAACGACTCTTTGTGGTGGAGGAGCAGCGCCACTGGTCGGTCAGCTTGCGATCACGCTCGCGGCTGCGCAAGTCGCCCAAGCGTCATTTCGTCGACCCTTCCCTGGCGGCGGCTGCTCTAGGTGCCGGAGTCGACCGTTTGGGGCGCGACCTCCAGATGCTCGGCTTCCTCTTCGAGTCGCTGGTGGTCAGGGATCTGCGGATCTACGCCGAGCTGCTGCGAGCATCTGTATTCCACTACCGCGACAACACCGGCCTGGAAGTCGATGCTGTCGTCGAGCACCCCGACGGCAGTTGGGTCGCTGCTGAGGTGAAACTGGGCGGCGAGCGTGCCATCGAGGCCGCGGCCCGGAGCTTGTCGCTGCTGCGGGATCGGGTCGATACCAGCCGCATCGGTGAGCCGGCAGCGCTTGTTGTCGTCACTGCTACTGGCCATCCCTACACACGTCCCGACGGCGTTTCGGTGGTCCCTGTGACAGCCCTGGGTCCCTGACCTCTAATTTTCACTGGTCGGCCGAGTTGGGCGAGCACAACGCCGGCACCCGTCTGGACTGTCAGTTGTCTTCTTCGCGCTCGGCGATGAGGGCGACGGCCTGGGTGGGCCACTTCCACTTGCTGATCCGGCCGGGAATCTCCAGGGCGGCTTCGAGTTCCTGCACTGCGTTGTCATCGAGAGCGGCGAGGTCTTCGTAGGTCACGATGCCGTGATCGGGCAGCGCTCGGGCCAAGGCAGGGTCGGTTCCCATGATTCGGGTGAAATCGTCTGGCCTCTTGGATGGGTCTGGAGCGGGCCTCTCTGCGGGGGCTGGTGCTGGTGGCTCTGGCTCGGCTTCCGGAGCCGATGACTCCTCTGGTTCGGCTGCTTCGACTTCGATGGCTTGCTCGGGCTCGGCCGGTGGCGGAGCCTCGACGGCCACCGCGACCGCCGCGGCTTCGGGTGCCCGGGTGCGGATGGTGAGCAGCTCAGATTGGCGAGCGGCTTCCTCGGCGGCGTCGCGGTTCTCCAGCGCTTTCAGCAGATGCATTGAAATGTCGCCCACCACAACGTCGTCGTCGGCCCCCTCGGCCTTGATGCCGTCGTCGATCATGATGTAGCAGAACGGGCAGGCGGTGGCGATCCGGTCGGCCCCGGTGGCCAGCAGCTCTTGCGAGCGCTCCACGTTCACCTGCTTGCCGATGGTCTCC
>JAJEDQ010000007.1 GCA_022821445.1 Acidimicrobiia bacterium
GGTGACCGACCGGGAGTACATCAAGCGGGCCGCCCATGAGGCGCTGAGGCTGCACCTGCCATCCCCTGCCCTGCTGCGGATCGCCAACGAGAATGTGACGTTGAGCAACGGCAAGACCATCGCCGAAGACGAGAGGGTGGCGTGCCTGTTCACCCCGGCCAACCGCGATCCCAAGGTGTTCGGCCCCGATGCCGGGGAGTTCAACCCTTATCGGGAGGTCAGCTCGGTAAAGCCCTGGGGTTTGACCTTTGGTGGCGGCGAGCACATCTGCATCGGGCGCACCCTGGTCACTGGCCTCTCAGCCCGCACCGACAACGACGAAGGAACCGACGGCACGCTGGTCAACATCGCCAGCGCGCTCTACGAAGCCGGCATCGAGATAGACCCCGAAGATCCGCCCACATACACCGAGGCCAGCCACCACGACGCCTACGGCCGCTTCCCGATCCTGTTGACCAAGTTGTAGGCGAGCGATGAGCGAGGAGCAGCTGCACGTCACCGTCGACCACCTTCAGTGCCAGGGGGTGGGCTACTGCGAGAGAGTCGCGCCCCGGGTTTTCCGGCTGGGCGACGATGCACTGGCACACGTCATCGACAAGCATCCGCCCGAATCCGAGCGAGAGGCCGTCGAAGAAGCGGAGACACTCTGCCCCAGCCGCGCCATCCGCTACTGATTGCCCCTGGCGACGAGGCCGATCAGAGCACGGCTCGGAGGGCTTCGAGGTCGCGTTGGGCGGATTGGAGAATGTAGGCGGGGTTGTCGAACTCGGCGTCGTCGCGGCCGAAGCCCCACATGCCGTGGGAGAACTCGATGGTCCAGGTGGCGGTCGGAGATGCGGCGCTTATGGCCTCGGCCGCTGGCCGGAGCACTTCGCTCAGTTCGGCGGCGCTGGTGGATTGGGGATACTCGGCTACTTGGACGTGGACGTGGCGCACGCGGTTGCCGAGCACGCCAAGCGGCTCCGACCACTCGTCTCGGGCACCGGGGTGTACGTGGACAATGGCCCCGAGCCGGTCGGCGTCGGCAATGGAGTCGAACATGGTGCGGGCCACCTCCGGATCCTCGGCCACCGTCCCGAAGTGGCACTCGCACAGCAGCCGGGCGCTCTCGGGCACCTCGGCCTCGAAGCGACGGAGTCGCTCGGTGTAATCGGCGATGGAGTCGGGATCGCTGCCCACGTTGAACTTGACTCCTTGCGCTCCTACCCGCTCGATCCACGACGCGGTCTCGGCTCGGTCGGCATCGTCGGGCTCGTCCCAACTCGTGTAGCAGCTCAGGATTCTTATGGGCATCTCCGAGGCCAGCAGCGCGTCGAGCTCCTCAGCGGGCACCGAGCGGGCGTGGCGCTCCCACAACTCCAATCCGTCGAACCCGGCTTCGGCGATGTTTGCCAGCCACTCAGACACCCGGACCATGGGGTGACCGCCGGGCTCGGCCAAACCCCAGCGGTTCGGCTCGATGGCCACTGTGCCCAAGTAAATCTGCCCCGTCATCGTGGAGCGGGTGACGAGAATCGAACTCGCGTCATCAGCTTGGGAAGCTGGGGTTCTACCACTGAACTACACCCGCAGGTGTCCGGCACTCTAGCCAACCAGACGTAGTCAGTGCCTGTCAGTTAGGCACCGAGGACTACCTTGCCGAGCTTGCCGGGTGTGGCGAAGTACTCATAGGCCGCGGTGGCTTCGGCTAGCGGGAAGGTGCGGGCAATGGGAACTTGAACTCGACCCGATTCCACGAGAGGTAGCACATGACGCTCCACTAGCCGGGCGACAGCGGCACGCTGCTCCAGGGGGCGGGGCCGGAGTGTGGAGGCGAAGAGTCGGAGGCGCTTGACCATGAGCAGCGCCAGGTTCAGCGTGACCTCTGACCCTGCGCCCACGCCGATCACCACAATGCGCCCTTCGGTGGCCAGGGCTTTCAGGTTGGCGGGCCAGTTGGGAGCGCCTACCAGCTCGAGGATCACGTCGAACGGGCCTGCATCAATGAAGTCGGCGGGGTCGATGGCGTTCGCCCCCAGTTCGGCCACCGCATTGCGGGAATCGGGGTTGCGCACGGTGGCGGTCACCTGGGCGGCGGCGGCCGCGGCGAGTTGCACGGCGGCCACTCCCACCCCTCCCGCGGCACCGTGGATGCACACCCGCTCGCCCATGGCCACGTCGGCCTGGGTGAACAGGGCATCGTGGGCGGTGGCGAACACCTCGGGGAACCCCCCGGCGCTCTCCCAGTCCAGCGCCTTGGGCACCGGCATGGCCAACAGTTCGTCTACCACGCACCGCTCGGCCTGCCCGCCTCCCTGCACGACTGCCATCACCCGGTCCCCCACTGAGAACCGCTGGCAGCCGTTACCGGCGGCCACTACTTCCCCGGCCATCTCCAATCCGCCGGTGGCCGGTGCTCCCGGTGGCGGGGCATAGCCGCCTCGGGCTTGGGCGATATCTGCGCCGTTCAGTCCAGCAGCCCGCACCGCCACCAGCAGCTGCCGGTGCCCTGGTTCCGGGTCGTTCACCTCGCTGACCACCACCTGGCCGTCCTCGAAAACCACCGCTCGCATCAGCACTGCAATCTAACGGCCAAGTGACGCCATACGGAGCGGTGAAACCGCAATTGTTGACGTAGGCTTTTCCCCATGGCCACGCTGACTCAAGCCACGTTCACCCGCATTGACGAGTCCACCGCCGAGGACTGGGCGGCAACCGCCTCGGCCCACCACTACCTGGAGCGGGGATTGGCCGACCGGATACTGCGGGAGCTTCAGGATCTGGCCTCCGGGCCCCAGGGATTCGCCGTCGACCGGTTGACCCACAGCGTCCAAACCGCCCACCGGGCCGAGAAGGCCGGCCGCGATGACGAGTATCTAGTGTGCGCGCTGGTCCACGACATCGGCGACCTGCTCAACCCCTACAACCATCCTGATCTGGCCGCCGCCATCCTCAAGCCTTTCGTGTCGGAGGCCAACCACTGGATGGTGCAGATGCACGGCGTGTTCCAGGGCTACTACTTCTGGCACCACGTGGGTCTCGATCGCA
>JAJEDQ010000221.1 GCA_022821445.1 Acidimicrobiia bacterium
ATCCGCCCCATCGTGCAGATCACCGGGGGAACCGAGTTCAACGAGGTCTTTTTCGACGATGCGGTGACCGCTGCCGATCTAGTAGTGGGACAAGTGGGCCGTGGCTGGGAGGTGGCCATGGGCACGCTGGCCTTCGAGCGGGGGGCGTCCACGCTGGGCCAGCAGACCTACTTTCGCCAGGAGTTGGACGCGCTGTTGGCCGAGGCCCAGGCCAACAGCACCGCGGGCGATCTGGTGGTCCGCCAGGAGCTGGCCCGGGCCTACGCCACGTTGGAGATCATGCGCTACAACAACCTGCGGATGCTGACGGTGGTGGACGCCGGCGGGGTGCCGGGACCGGAGATGTCCATCGGCAAGCTGCTGTGGTCCAACTGGCATCGGTCCCTGGGCGAGCTGATGGTGGGGGTGCGGGGGGCGGATGGCATGGCGGTAGCGGTCGCCGACAGCGAGGACTACTCGCTGGACTCCTGGCAGCGCACTTTTCTATACAGCCGATCCCACACCATTTACGCCGGATCGAACGAGATTCAGCGCAACATCATCGGCGAGCGGGTTCTCGGCCTGCCCCGGGAGCCGCGATGATTTCAAGTATCGGAAAGAGGAGCAGCCATGGCTGAGGCATACATCATCGACGCGGTCCGCACCCCGGTGGGACGACGGGGCGGCAGCCTGTCGGAGATCCATCCGGCTGATCTGGGAGCCCATCCCATCCTTGGGCTTCTCGACCGCACCGGTGTCGACCCGGCCGCGGTGGACGACGTGATGTACGGCTGTGTGGACGCCCTCGGCCCCCAGGCCGGCGACATCGCCCGCACCGCCTGGCTGGCCGCCGGGCTGCCCGAGCACGTGCCCGGCACCACCATCGACCGCCAGTGCGGGTCGGCTCAGCAGGCAGTGCACTTCGCGGCCCAAGCGGTGATGGCCGGTGTGAACGACATGGTGGTGGCCGGCGGCGTGCAGAACATGAGCATGATCCCCATTGGCGCGGCGATGACCGTGGCGGAGCATGTGGGAGTGACCGATCCCGACCCCTTCACCGGCTCCGACGGCTGGGTGGACCGCTACGGCACCCAGGAGGTTTCGCAGTTCCGGGGGGCGGAGATGATCGCCGAGCACTGGGACATCAGCCGGGAGCAGATGGAGGAGTTCGCGCTGGCCAGCCACGAGCGGGCCGCCACCGCCACCGACGAGGGCCGGTTCGACAATGAGATCCTGCCCCTGGCCGGCCTGGAGTTCGACGAGGGAATCCGGCGGGGCACCACGCTGGAGAAAATGGCCGGCCTGTCCACGCTGATCGAGGGCGGGCGGCTGACTGCGGCGGTGTCGAGCCAGATCTCCGACGCGGGCTGCGCCATGTTGATCTGCGGGGAGCAGGCGGTGGCCGATTACGGATTGAAGCCCCGGGCCCGCTTCCACCACCTGTCGGTGCGGGGCGCCGACCCCATCTACATGCTCACCGGCCCCATCCCGGCCACCGAGTACGCCTTGGCCCGTACCGGCATGACCATCGACGATATCGACCTGTTCGAGTGCAACGAGGCTTTTGCGTCGGTGGTGCTGGCCTGGATGGGCGAGCACGACGTGCCCCACGAGAAGGTCAACGTGAACGGGGGGGCCATTGCCCTGGGCCATCCGCTGGGGGCCACCGGAGCCCGCCTCATGACCACCCTGCTGAACGAGCTGGAGCGCACCGGCGGCCGCTACGGGCTGCAAACCATGTGCGAGGGCGGCGGCCAGGCCAACGTCACCATCATCGAGCGGCTGTAGCGGCGCCATGACCGAGTTCGCCGACAAGGTGGTGATCGTCACCGGCGCGGCTCGGGGGATCGGCCGGAGCACCGCGGCTCTGTTCGCCGACGCGGGAGCGGTCGTCGTGGGGGCCGACCGCGACGTGGAAGCCCTGGATGCGGTGGAGAACCTGTCGCTTCGACTGGGCGGCGATGTGGGCGATACCCACGACGCCCATGCGATCATCGACGACACCCTGGAGTCCTACGGCCGACTCGACGTGCTGGTGAACAATGCCGGGGTCTGGGTGCTCAAGCCCACCTCCGAGATCACCCCCGAGGAGTGGGACGACCAGCTCTCCACCAACCTGCGCTCGTTCTTCCTGCTGATCCGCCGGGCCTATCCGGCGCTGGCTGAGAGCCGGGGCAGCGTGGTGAACGTGGCCTCCATAGCCGCCCTGCGGTTCACCACCCCCCATGTGGCCTACGCCTCGGCCAAGGCAGGAGTGATCGCCATGACCAGGGACTTGGCCGCCGAGTACGCCCCCAACGTGAGGGTCAATGCAGTGGCCCCCGGCCCCATCGACACCATGCACCTCACCGCCTCGATGACCCCAGAGGAAAAGGACGACTTCGGCCGCCGCTACCCGCTGGGCCGCATGGGCGAGCCCGAAGACGTGGCCCACGCCATCTTCTTCCTGGCCTTCCCCAAAGCCGCCTACATCACCGGCACCACCCTCCCCGTCACCGGAGGCACCGAACTCGGAGTCCCCAGCCTGTTCTAGCGGCTAGCCCTCGATGCGGTCGATGAGACCCCAGCCCAGGGCGGTGGCGGTGTCGATCTCGGTGTTGGTGAGGGCCATGTAGCAGAAGCGCTGGCGGCCGATGCGGCGGGGGATGCTCACGGTGCCGCCGGCGCCGGGCACCAGGCCCATGGCCACCTCGGGCAGGCGGAAGGTGGTGTCGGGGTGGGCGGTCACGTCGTGGGCGTAGGCGGGCAGTTCCACGCCGGCCCCCACGCAGGTGCCGTGGACCTTCACCCGGGTCTTGGCCGCCAGCCGGTCGATCCAAAAGGCGGCGCTGCGCACGGAGCGGACCCGGTGGGCGGTGCCCGGGTCGGGGGTGGTGCCGAACTCGGCTAGGTCGCCACCGGAGCAGAAGGTGGGCCCGACGCCGTCGAGAACGATGCCGTCGAGGCTGGGGTCGGCCCATGCGGCCCGGAGCTGCTCGACTAGGCCGTCGCGCATCTCGGCGCTGAAGGCATTGTGGCGCTCGGGCCGGTTGAGGGTGAGCCGCAGGGTAGAGCCGGTGCGCTCGGCCCGCACGGCGGGCTCAGAGTTGTCGGGAACCAGCCGAGTGGGCTGGCTGGCCAGCCACCCCTGGAACTGGGGGCCGGACTGGAGGGTGGAGTAGGCCAGCGACTCCGCCACCAGCCCATCGGCGGTGGTTCGGCTATCGCTCAGGCGCAGAAGTTGCACCAGCGCCACCGCTGCGGCCGGCGATGCCGTGGCCGCAGCGGTGATCTGCTCGATCTCCTCGACGGGTACGGCCACCGGGACCGGGAGATCGCCGGGGGCCAGCACGATGTCGAAGGCGGCGCAGTGCTCGGCCAGCTTCGCAGCGTCGGCGGAGTCAAAGTCGGCGGTTACCGAGGCTGCCATCACCGCCGGGGTGCTCCTGATCAGGCTGGCCGTCTCTTCGCTGGGCCATTGGGAGATGTCGGCGGCGGTGAGCTCTACCAGCATCACCGGGCAGTCTGCCAGACCCAAGTCCTCCCCGGCATAGGGATGGGACAGGAGTTCGAGGGCCTCAGCCAGGCCCGTGGTCTGGATTGGCGCAGCCATTACTGAGTGACCGCACACTAGCGCGGTAGGAAATCAGCGGCTTTCGGCGAGCTCTTCGCGCAGGATTCGGCGCAGGAGTTTGCCGGTCTCGTTGTAGGGCAGTTCGTCGCGCAGCTCGATGCAGTCGGGGGTACGCGACGACCGCATCTGCGTCTTCACGAACTCTTGGAGCTCGGCGATGTCAACCGATTGACCCTTGGCCGGCACCACCACTGCGGCCACCGCCTCCCCCCATTGCTCGTCCGGGATCCCAACCGCAGCGGCGTCGGCTACCGACGGGTGGCTCAGCAGCACGTCTTCGATCTCGCCGGGGGAGATGTTCTCGCCGCCCCGCACGATGATGTCGTCGATGCGGCCCTCCACGTACAGG
>JAJEDQ010000220.1 GCA_022821445.1 Acidimicrobiia bacterium
CGTGGTCGGGCTTGAACCGCTGGTGCACCGAGCAGTGCCCCCGCCACAGCAAAAGCACCGATTCCTTGCACTCGGTCTCGGTCAGCCCGCCCAGTTCGAAGCGGGGGTTCCACACCGCCATGTTGGTCTCGTCGTAGCCCATGTCGAACCCGGTATTGCGTCCCAGGTGCTGGTCGGGGAAAAACAGCACTTGGTCGCCCCGCCCCAGCGCCCATGTCAAGACGGCCCGGGCGTTGGACGACGTACACACCGCCCCGCCGTGGCGGGCCACGAACGCCTTCAGGTTGGCGGCCGAATTCATGTAGGTGATGGGCACCACCCGGTCGATGTCGGTCACCCGGGCCAGCTCCTCCCAGGCCTCTTCCACCTGGTCGATATCAGCCATGTCGGCCATCGAGCAGCCCGCGTTCAGGTCGGGGAGCACCACCTGCTGATGGTCGCCGGTCAAGATGTCGGCCGACTCGGCCATGAAGTGCACCCCGCAGAACACGATGTACTCGGCCTCGGGGCGCTGCTGGGCCAGCACCGACAGCCGGAAGGAGTCGCCGCGGGCATCGGCCCAGGCCATCACCTCGTCGCGTTGGTAGTGATGCCCGAGAATGAACAGCCGATCGCCCAGGGTTCTCTTGGCGTCGCCAATCCACTCCGCCAACTGCGGGGGCGATGCCGTTGTGTACCGCTCGGGGAGCGGTCGCTGAACGCGCAACATGTTTTGGGAACCTCCGTGAGGTACGGGAACTCCAATTAGCAGCCGGTGGGGACAGCCGGGTCGCCTCGCCACGGGGATGTCGGCCTTAGAGTTCGATATGTCGCTGGATACCCGGCCAGCGTGAATTGAAATCATAACCGCCTTGATCGGGCAATGAAAAGAGGTGGATTGAGTGTCTTGAAGGGAGGCAATCCGGCCGCTGTCCGACTCGTAGGATGGGAAGGGCATGTTGAACCGCCCGCCTCCTGGCACCATTCCCGACGCCGCGGGGTCGTACCAGTTCAAAGACCGCCACGGACGGCTCATTTACGTGGGCAAGGCCAAGAGCCTGCGGTCCCGGCTGGGCAGCTACTTCCAGAACCCGGCTTACCTGCCGCCCCGCACCGCTCAGATGGTGGCCGAGGCCGAGTCGGTGGAGTGGATCCAGGTGGACACCGAGGTGGAGGCGCTGATGCTGGAGTACAGCCTCATCCAGCAGCACCAGCCCCGGTTCAACGTCCGCTACCGCGACGACAAGAGCTACCCGTTCTTGTGCGTGACCATGGTGGACGAGTGGCCCCGGGCCATGGTCATCCGGGGTCGCAAGCGCAAGGGCAACCGCTATTTCGGCCCCTACGGCCACGCCTACGCCATTCGAGAGACCCTCGACCAGCTATTGCGCACCTTCCCCATCCGCACGTGCAGCGACAACAAGTTCAACCACCACGCCCGGCTGGGCCGCCCGTGCTTGCTGTACCACATCGAGAAGTGCGCCGGACCGTGCGTAGACGAGGTGGAGCGGGAGCGCTACGACGAGATGGTGGACGATCTGCTCTCGTTCTTGGGCGGCGACACCGACGAGGTGGTGAAGCGGCTGGAAGACGACATGGCCCAGGCTTCGGCCGCCCTGGAGTTCGAGCAGGCCGCCCGGTGCCGAGACCGGCTGGCCACCGTGCGCAAGGCCATTGAGGGCCAAGAAATGGTGGGGGGTCGCTCAGAGGACTACGACGTGGTCGGCCTGGTGGACGACGAGCTGGAGGCGGCCTGCCAGGTGTTCTACGTCCGCAAAGGGCGGGTGATGGGCCGCCGGGGGTTCATCGTGGACAAAGCGGGTGATTTGAGCCGCGACGAGTTGGTGAGCCGAGTGCTGGAGCGGCTGTATTTCGAGGAGAATCCGCTGGGCAGCCCCAAGCAGGTGCTGGTTCCCGATCTGCCCCACAACCAGGAGTTGTATGAGGAGTGGCTGCGGGAGCAGCGGGGTTCCAAGGTGGCTATCGCCGTGCCCCAGCGGGGGACCAAGCGCAAGCTCCGGGAGACGGTGGCCCGCAATGCCGCCGACGCCTTCGCCCGCCATCGGCTCAAGCGCAGCACCGATCACAACAGCCGGGCCCGGGCCCTCAACGACCTCCAAGAGTGCCTGGGCCTGCCCGAGGCCCCCTTGCGGATCGAGTGCTACGACATGAGCCATCTTCAGGGGTCCGATTACGTGGGCTCGATGGTGGTGATGGAAGACGGGCTGCCCCGCAAGTCGGAATACCGCCGGTTCAAGGTGCGAACCGTGGGTGGCAACGACGACTACGCCGCCATGGAAGAGGTGCTCACCCGGCGGCTCACCAACTACCTGGACGAGCGCGATCGCCCGGTGGAGGAGAAGGGCAAGTTCGCCTACCCGCCGCAACTCCTGGTGGTGGATGGCGGCAAGGGGCAACTCGGCGTGGCCGAGCGGGTGCTGGCCGAACTGGGCCTGGACGGGGAGATCTTCCCCGCGGGGCTGGCCAAGGAGTTCGAGCAGGTGTTCGTGCCGGGCCGGTCCGCTCCGGTGGAGATCCCGAGGCCTTCGGAGAGCCTGTACCTGCTCCAGCGCATACGCGACGAGAGCCACCGATTTGCCAACGACTACCACCGCCAACTTCGGGGCAAGCGGATGACGAAGTCATCGCTAGACGGCATTGCCGGCCTCGGCCCCACCCGCCGTGCCCGGCTGGTGAAAGAGATGGGCGGGGTGCGGGCGGTGGAGCGGGCCTCGCTAAACGACCTGCTGGCCCTGAGCTGGCTCCCTGATGCGGTGGCCCATTCGATCTACGAGAAGCTCCACGGCCCTCCAGCGGATCGGTAGCCTGAGGTCGTGGCCGAGTTCGTGGTGATCACCGGGATGTCGGGAGCGGGCCGGTCGCAGGCCGCCAACCATTTTGAAGACTTGGGCTGGTATGTGGTGGACAATCTGCCCCCCGCACTGGTGCCCAAGGTCCAGGAGTTTGCCGACGCCCCCGACAGCGGCATTTCCCGGGTGGGCCTGGTGCTGGGGCTGAACCTCTACTACGAGGATGTGGCCCCCGCACTGGTCGAGCTCAAGAAATCAGCTCAAGGATCGGTGCGCATCCTCTTTCTCGACGCCTCCACCCCGGAGCTGGTGAAGAGATTTGAGAGCACCAAGCGCCGCCATCCCTTCTCCAGCGTCCCGCCGATGGGAGTATCCGACGCCATAGAGGCCGAGCGGGAGTCTCTGGTCAACCTGCGCAGCCAGGCCGACGTGGTGGTGGACACCTCCGAGTACAGCATCTACCAGCTCAACCACTTCATCGACGAGGTGTTCGAACTGGACGCCGGACCGGAATCGATGACCACCCGGATTATGTCGTTCGGCTTCAAGCACGGCATCCCGCTCGACGCCGACCTGGTGTTGGATTGCCGTTTCCTGCCCAATCCCCACTGGGTGGAGGAGCTTCGTCCGCTCACCGGTCAAGACGAGGCAGTGAGAGACTTCCTGCTCAACGGCCAGCCCATGGCAGAGACCTTCCTGCAAAAGACCGAAGACCTATTGACAATGTTGGTACCGGCCTATGTGCGGGAGGGCAAGTCGTATCTCACTATCGCCTTCGGCTGCACCGGGGGCCACCACCGCTCAGTATTTGTGGCCGAAGACATCAACCGTCGACTCATCGAGAGCACAGATCTCGGCGTCCTCCCCCTCGTCGTCCACCGAGACATCGACAAATAGCCCGGAAGTGACGGCTTCGGCCTCGGGGGCAACATGGGTCGGGCCCACCGCGGTGTCGTTGAACCATGATGGTCCGGTGAGATTCGGCCTGCTCCTGACCTCGATCGCCATGCAATTCCCGTCGGTCAGCGTCGCCACCGGCATCCTGCTGTTGCCCCTGCACCATCCCCTCACCATCGCCGAGGAGATGGCCACTATGGACGCGGTGAGCGGAGGGCGGGCGATCATGGGCGTGGGCATCGGCTACAGCCGAGACGAGTTCGACGCCTTCGGCGTCGACCGCACCACCCGAACCGAGCGGTTCGGCTCCGAGGTGATCCCTCTATTGTCCGGTTGACACCGAGAGCCCCAACCCTCGCCTGGAGGCGCTGACCACCCCGGCTTTGATCATGGCGGCGATCTCCTCGGGGCTGTAGCCGGCTTCGGCCAGGACCTCCTCGCTGTGCTGGCCCAGCACCGGGGGAGGCCCGGCAATCTCGCCGGGGGTGTCGTGCAGCCCGATCACCGGACCCAGCTGGGGGATCTCGCCCAAGGTGGCGTGCTCCACCGACTGCACCAGCCCGGCTTGCTTCACCTGGGGGTGGTTGAGGATCTGCGAGAAGGTGTGGACCGGCCCGAACAGCGCCCGGTGCTGGTTGAACGACTCCTCCCACTCCGCACTGGTCCGGGTGATGAAGATGCTTTGCAGGTATTCGGTGAGCTCGGTGCGGGCGTCCACCCGCTGCTGGTTGGTCAGATAGCGCTCGTCGGCAGCCAACTCCGGCTCGCCGATGGCCCGGCAGAAGCGCTCCCACCCATCGGCGCCGCCCCACACACCGGTCACCACATGGCCGTCGGCGGTCTGGAACGCCTCATAGGGCACCACCACGCTGTGGGCGCTGCCGTGTCGCTCGGGATCCTCACCGTCGATCCAGTGCGAGGCCAGCCGGGTGGTGAGCGACGACATCAGGGCGAAGAGCATCGAGACGTCGATGAGCTGGCCCTTGCTGGTTTGCTGTCGGGCGAACAGGCCGAGCATGGCGGCCTGGGCGGTGACCAAGGCACCGGTGAAATCGGCCATAGGAACCCCCACCAGGTTGGGCCCCCGGTCAGGCTCTCCGGTCACCGACATGACCCCCGAGACGGCCTGGACCACCGGGTCGGTCCCCGGATAGGGGGCCAGCGGACCGTCCGGGCCGAAAGCGGTGAGCGAGATGTACACGATCTGGTCGTTGATGGCAGACAGGGCGTCGTAGCCGATGCCGATCTCGTCGGCCACGCCGGGCCGGTAGCTGGTGACCACCACGTCGACGGTGGCGGCCAGGCGGTGGACCGCCTCGAGCCCCTCGGGTTTGCGCATGTCCAGTGCGAGGCTGCGCTTGCCCCGGTTCCAGATGAGGAACAGGGCGCTTTCGCCGTCGATGAACGCGGTGCCCACGCCTCGGCTGCCGTCGCCGTGGGGAAGGCTCTCCACCTTGATGATGTCGGCGCCGTAGTCGCCCAGAATCATGGTGCCGTAAGGGCCGGCCATGTGGCGGGTGAAGTCGAGCACCCGGATTCCGTCGAGAGGCTTGGTCATGCCCGGCCTCCCGACAGGTCTTCTCCGATGAGCTTGTCCAAGCCGATTTCGGCGAGGATCTCGGCAGTGTCGGCGCCCAGGTCGGGAGGGGGCGGCAGGTCGGGCAAGTCGGGCTGGGCGGCCTCGTCGGGGTTCGAGGAGAGCTGCACCGGTGAAGCGGCCATTTGAACTCGCCCCCCGGGAAGATCGGTACCCCGGAGCACCCGGTTGACGGCGGCGTGGTCGCTGCTGACCGCCTCGTCGAGGGTGAGTATGGGGGCGAAGGGTATCTCGGCTTCGTCGAGAAGGCCGTTCCAGTCGTCGAACGTGCGCTGGCTAATGGCCTCGGCGATCAGCGGGAACTCGTCGTCGTATCCGAAGTCCATGCTGTGGGTCCACTCTCCTCGGGTTTGGAGTTGGGCCAGCCCGGCCAAGTCGCAGAAACGCTCCCAGGCCACCTTCTCCAGCGGGCAGATGAGCAGGGCGCGGTGGTCGGAGGTGGCGTACATGGCATAGCGCGATCCCAACGAGCGGTACTCGTGCCAGGGCTCGTCGTTGTTGACCCAGGTGTTCACGTCTCGCCAGTTCCACCACAGTGCGGTGTTCCAGATGGAGGTGTGTACGAACTGGGGTCCGCCGCCCCGGTCTCGCTTGACGATGGCGGCCAGCACCCCCATGGCGCCGAAGACCCCGGCCAGCAGCACCCCGGCCGAGCGCCACCCGACCCTGGTTTGGGGCTGGCCGTCGTTCCACTCCACCTCGACCCGGCCGGCCAGCGCGTCCATGCTCTGGCCGTGGGCCTTGTACTCGGCCCACGGTCCGGCCAGCCCGTAGCCCGAGATCACGCAGTACACCAGTTGCGGGTTGGCCTCGAGGAGGGTGTGGAAGTCGAGTCCCCGGCGAACGGCGTCCTTGGGGCGGGCGCCGACGATCACCGCGTCGGCCCAGGCGATGACCCCCGCCACCACGTCGGCCCAGTGGGGCGAGCGGGTGCTTATTGCGATGCTGCGGGTGCCGGGGTTGAGGGCGAGGTGCAGATCGCTGACCCCGGCGATACTGGGCTCGTTGCCCCGGTTGCCGTCGCCCTGCACCGGGTGCTCGACCTTTATGACGTCGGCGCCCATCTCCACCAGCAGGTGCGAGGCCAGTGGCCCCGACATATGGGTGGAGAAGTCGACGATGCGCATCGGCGCCGGCTGGGTCATTTTGCTGTCATCCGAGGATGGCCAGGATCTGGCGAGACTGGCACAGCAGAGTGCCGTCCGGGGCCCAGATGTCGAGGTCCCAGTCCAGGTAGCCGCCGCGGACCAGCCCGGTGCGCGACCGCAGCAGCACCATGTCGTCGGCCTTTGCCTGGGACAGGTCGGCCCGGAAGTAGGTGGTGTGGTCCAGGGTGGCGGTGGTGTACATGCGGTCGAGGCGCACCCACCAGCCCATCATCCCGATATCGCCGATCATCAGCAGACCGGGGGCGTCGATGGGGCGGGGCTGGGCGAAGCCGGCCCATCCCACCCGCTCCATGGGGCCGTCGGGCGCGGTGAACGGTTTCGGTCCGAGGCGGTCCTGCATGACCACGTTGTCGCCGTAGGGGAATGCGAACTCGGGCACGTAGCCGTCGGTCTCCCGACCCGGGGTGGGCGGGGCCACCTCGGGCATGGGCAGCTCGTCGAACTCGGGGCTGGGCCGGTCGGTGGCGAAGCTGGCCAACGCGGTGGCAATCAGCTTGTCGCCCTGCGCCACCCGGGCCGCAGTGCTGATGAGGGTGCGGCCGGTGCGGAGGACGTCGGTCTGCACCTCGTAGTCGCCCTCGCCCGGGGCTCGCAGCAGATGGGCGGTGAACGACAGCGGCCGGTACTGGGGGTCGGTGACCGTGGCCGCCAGCCCGGCCATCAACTGCGCCTCCACCAGCCCAGCAGGAACACGGCCTGATGCCATCCATGACGGGGGAGTGGAGGTGAGGAAGCGCCCGTCGCCCAAAGGCGTGTGGGCGATGGCCTCGTCGAATGATGCTGTGGTCACATGGCCTCCAGTGCTTCGGCCACCTCGTCGGCCACGGGGGCCAGTGAGGCGGGGATGTCGTCGACGGGCATGGGCGGGACTTCGGCCAGCGCCGGTATGACCTCGCGTCCCATGGTGTCGAGATAGTCGATCACCTCGTCGATGGGCATCTCGGGCCACTGGGGCTTGACCACGAACGGGTCTATAGGCAGCTCTCGGGCCACCTCGGTGAAGTGGTCGATCACCTGTTGGGCCGTGCCCACCGCCACCGAGTGCTTCACCTCCTCGAAGAAGTTGCCCATGAGCGCTTCCTCGTCCAGTATGTCGAGCTCCTTGCGGGCATACGCCAGGTAGCGCTCCTTGCTGACATCCACAAATCTGGCTCGTGCCTCCTCGTTGGTGGCGCCAACGAAGGCGTTGCGCCGCAGAGGCTGATGGCCCATCGGCTTGCCCCGCTCGGCGAATCCGGCGGCCATGATGCCCAAGCGGACCCGCATCTCATGGATGTCGTACTCCGGCGGGATGATGAACCGGTCACCCACTCGGCCCGCCCGCCGGGCGCCATTGCGGGAGTGCGCTCCCAACCAAATGGGGGGATGGGGCTGCTGCACGCAACGGATGTGGGGCGTGGCTCCCTGAATCTGCCAATGCTGTCCGTGGTAGTCGAAGTCCTCCATGGCCCAGCACAGCTTCATGATGTCGAGGCACTCGTCGAACAGGCTGACTCGTTTGCTGATCGGGACATTCATCAAGTCGAACTCTTCGCTCCGGTATCCGAGCCCGAGACCGACGTCGAGGCGGCCCCGGGTGACGATGTCGAGGGTGGCAAGCTCCTCGGCCAGGATCACCGGGTGATACTTGGGGGCCAGGAGCACGGTGGTGGCCAGCCGCACGTGGTCGTCGATCTCGGCAGCCAGGCGGGCGAGGAGGGGCACCGGCTGGAGCCAGCGCAGGTCGCCGTACAAGAAGTGCTGGCCGATGACGAAATGGCCGAGGCCGTTGCGCTGTCCGGCCTCCACTTGGCGCAGGATGCCGTCGAACTGCTCAATTGGGTCCACCTCACGCGGCACGTCGCTGATGATCATGCCGAACTGCACGGGAACCCTCAGACGTCGATGCCGTAGAGCTCGGCGGCGTTGTCCTGGAGCACTCGGCGGCGGACATGGGGATCCACGTCGGCCAGCACCCGGGCAAAGTGCTCCCGGGCGCCCGGGAACAGGCACGTCGGATGGGGGACGTCGGTCTCCACCAGCACGTTGTCGACCCCGACGTCTTCGATGAGCTTGGCCGGGGCCGACCGCTCGAACCAGAACATGACCCAGATGTGGTCGTTGAAATACTCCCGAGGGCGGCGGGCGTTGAGGGCCACCTCGTGGGCTTCGGTGACCATCTCGTCGTACTGGTACTCGAGGGCTTCGAGAATGAACGGGACCCAGCCGATGCCGCTCTCGGCCGAGACGATCTTGAGGTTGGGATAGCGGTCGAACAGGTCGCTCATGCACAGGTTGACGATGATGCGCACGTTGCTCATGTACATCTGGGTGGCGTGGATGGCGAGGCGGCGCTGGTGGTCGAACTGCCCCCACCAGGTGTTGGGGGCCACGGGAATGGGCCGGGGCAGGTCGTCGGGACCGGCCTCGCCGCCCACCCGGGCCTGTTGGAAGCGGGCGCCTCGGATGCTCTCCATCTCGGCGCGGCTCATGCCGGCGCCGATGTGGAAGTTGGCCACCGCTCCCGACTGGTTGAACAGGTCCCACATGGGCGCGAAGTAGGGCTCCCACAACTCGGGGAGGCCCACCATCTCGGGCTTGTCAGAGAGGGTGAACCCGGTGACGCCCTTGTCCAGCAGTCGGGTCATCTCCGCCACGGTGAACTCCATATCCCAGATCGGGAGCATGGCCTGGGGGAACAGCCGGCCGTTGGACTCGTGCTGGATGTCTACGAAGAAGTCGTTTTAGATCTCTAGAACCATTCGCCTCTGGGCCAGGTCCTCGATGGCGAAGACGTGGTTGGAAGAGAAGCCGACGCCGTTGGGGTACAGGATCTGGGCGTGGACCCCGATCTCGTCGCAGAGCTCGAGGCGCTCCTTCACGGCCCAGGCGCTGGTGTCGATGACGTCGAAGGGCTGGACCACGTGGCTGCCCAGGATCTTCTCGTGCCCGGGTTGGATGGTGTTGCCGCCGGTGCTGGCCCACAACTCACCGTCCAGATACCACGCGGTGACACCGTCCACCGTCTTCTGCACCGGTACTCGGTGGTGCATGGCGGCGGGGGTCCGGGCCGTCCACAGCTCGGGCGGCTCGGTGAAATGGGAATCGCAGTCGATAATCTTCAGGCCGTCTAGCGGGTCATGTGCGTCCATGGCGTTCTTTCTTTGCTGCGACGGCTAAATCGATCATCGTAAATGGAAGAGTTCTTGCTCACGGGGGTTTCAATGGGAGTGCTCGATGGAAGAGTAGCGGTCATAACCGCTTCCGGTTCAGGCATGGGTCGAGCCGCGGCCAGGCGCATGGCTGGCGAAGGCGCTCATGTGGTGGTGGCCGATCTTCGCCCCGAAGCTGCCGCTGAGACCGTGGATTTGATCGCCGCAGCCGGGGGAGCGGCCAGCGCCTTCACCGTCGATGTCAGCGATGTGACTCAGATTGAAGGGCTGATGGCCGAGGTTGGCTCGACTCACGGCAAGATCGACGTTCTCTACGCCCACGCCGGCATACCCGGTCCAGCCGGGCTCGACATGAGCGAGGCCGACTACGAAGAGACCGCGGCCATCAACATGAAATCGGCCTTCTTCACCGTTGCCCGGGCGGTGCCCTTGTTGGAGGCGTCGGGCAATGCGTCAATCATCCTCACCGCTTCCACATCCGGGGTGGTGGGCTCGCCCTTCTCGCCGCTGTATTCGATGACCAAGGGAGCAATCGTGACCTTAGGCAAGTCGCTGGCTCTGGCCCTAGCCCCCAAGGTACGGGCCAACGTCATCTGCCCCGGCCCAGTGGACACCCCCATGCTTCCGCTGTTCTTCGGACGGGAGCCCGGCACCGACGTCAAACCCCTGATGAAGGAGTTTCTGGAGACTTCGGTGCCTTTGCAGCGCCCATCGCAGCCCGAGGAGATCGCCGAAGTGGCGCTGTTT
>JAJEDQ010000011.1 GCA_022821445.1 Acidimicrobiia bacterium
ATGTGCTCGATCCGGGCTTCAGGCTTCGTCAGAGCATCGAAGAACTGGGGGATCATGACCTTGTTCTGGTCAATGGACTCCTGGCCCATGAAGTAGATATACGGCTCGTCTTGGGGCCGGCCGTGGGGGCTGAGCAGCTCACCAGCCGATGGTGTGGCCAGATGGCAGTGGACATCAATCGTCGGCGCGCTCTGAGTCATTGCCGGTCCCCCCGCATTCTCCAAGGACAAATCGGAACCCTATGTGATGAGGAGGGCGGCTAGCTGCCCGGACCCGGTATGAACCGACCCCGAGGCGGGGCCCCGTCTTCGATGGGCTGGCCCCGCAGTAGCACCGTTTCCACACGGCCGCGTACGTCGCGGCCGGCATACGGCGTCCATCCGGCACGGGAGACCACGGCCTCGTCGGTGATCTGCCAGGTCGCCTGGGGATCGACGATGACAAGGTCGGCGTCGTAGCCGACCTCTACTCGGCCCTTGCCGCGCAGTCGATACTGTTCGGCGGGCCGCTGGGCATAGGCCTCGACCAGCCGCTCCAGCGATGTACGCCCGTTCAGGGCCGCGTCCACCATGAGAGGCACGGTGGTATCCAGTCCGGGCAATCCGAAATGGCACTCCCAGATGGTGCCTTCTCGCTTCTGGGCCGCGGTCGACGGGGCATGATCGGTGGAAAGGTGGCTGATCGCGCCATCATTGAACGCCTTCCACATCCGGTCTTGGTCGTCGGTCGATCGGATCCGGGCCGGCGGGGTGAACTTGCGAAACGGGCCGTGGTCGTGGATCTCCGATTCATGGAGATAGAGGTACTGAGGACACGTTTCCGCCACGATCGGCGACCCGGCGGCCCGCTCCCGCTGAATCAAATCCACCACATCGGCGCTGCTGGCGTGGGCCACGGTGGCCCGGACACCGGTGACCTTGGCCAAAAGGGCGGCCGACCCCACCGCCACCAGCTCCGCCTCCCTGGAGCGCCATTCGGGGATGACCCCCGGGTCGATGCGGCCTTCGGCTTTCAGGCGGCGTTCGTTGCGGGCGGTCATCACATCGTCTTCGCAATGAACCAGGCAGGCGGCGTCGAGGCTGGCCAATTCCTGAAAGACCTCCAGCAGTTTCTCGGGGGTGACCGCGGGAATCCCGTGGGTGGCGCAGGTGAATATCTTGTAGAACGTCACGCCGGCCCCCCAGAGGCCGCGGATCTCCCCGACATGCTCCGGGAACACGTGGGCCGCGAACGCGTAGTCCACATACGACCGGTCGCGCAGGTGATTCCGCTTCTCCTCGAACCGACCGGCGTCGGTGAGCGGCCAGCCGTGGGTGTGCTCCACAATCGTGGTGACCCCCTGGGCAGCCGCCGCCCGAGTGCCGGTCGGGAAATCCTCACGCGTGGAGTCGCCCGGTTCCATCAGGTGGACATGGGTGTCGACCATCCCCGGCAGCACGAAACGCCCGTCGGCGTCAAGCACCTCATCGGCGGGCTCGGGGGAATCCGAGTCGAGTATTGCCGCTATCAGGCCGTCCTGAACGTACACATCGGCGCGGTTGCGACCAGCGGGGGTCACCACCGTCCCACCCCGGATAACGAGATCGAATGCCACGTCGCCGCCAGACTCAGCTGCCGTAACGGCGTACGCGGAGATCAGCTTGGGCTTGATGACCGGCGAAGTTCTCGATGGCGCACAGCCGGGAACAGTATTCGCCGATGGTGACGCTCGAAGCAGCGTCGGTCACGCGTTGGTACGTCACCGTCTTGATGAACTTTCCTACCCACAGCCCACCGGTGTAGCGAGCGGCCGACTGAGTGGGCAGGGTGTGGTTGGTGCCGATCACCTTGTCGCCGTAGGACACATTGGTCATGGGGCCGAGGAATACCGACCCGTAGTTGGTAAGCCCATCCAAGAAGAAGTCGTCGTCGGTGGTCATCACCTGCACGTGCTCGAAGGCCAGCTCGTTGGCCAACTGGAGCATCTCGGCGTGGTCGGCGCAGAGGATCACCCTTCCGTAATCAGCCCAGGCTCTGGATGCCACGTCGGCGGTGGGCAGCGTCTTGAGCTGCCGCCCCACCTCTTCGATGGTGGCCAGCCCCAGCTCCCGGGAGGTAGTCAGCAGCACCGTGGGACTCGTCGGCCCGTGTTCGGCTTGGCCCAGAAGATCGGTGGCGCACATCTCGGCGTCCACTGAGTCGTCGGTCAACAGCAGCGTCTCGGTCGGTCCGGCCGGCAAATCGATGCCGACCCGTCCGTAGAGCTGCCGCTTGGCCTCGGCCACGAACGCGTTGCCGGGTCCGACCAGCATGTCGACCGGCTCGATGAACTCGGTTCCCAGCGCCATGGCGGCCACCGCCTGCACGCCGCCCAGCAGATAGATCTCGTCGGCGCCGCCCAGGTGCATGGCCGCAATGGTCTCGGCTGGCCTTCCGCCCTGAATAGGCGGCGTGCAGGCGGCCACTCGGGGCACGCCAGCCACCTTGGCGGTAACGACGCTCATGTGAGCGGAGGCGACCATGGGATACCGCCCGCCCGGCACATAGGCGCCGACGTTGGCCACGGGGATGTTCTTGTGGCCCAGCGTGACTCCCGGCAAGGTCTCGACCTCTACATCGGCAAGTGCCTCGCGCTGGGCCTGCGCGAAGTTCCTGATCTGCGTCTGGGCGAACCTGATATCGTCGAGAACGGCGGGGGCGACGCCGGAGACCACGCTCTCGATCTCTTCATTGGACAGTTGGAACGACTCTGGCGACCATCCGTCGAAGTCTGTGGAATACTGCCGGACGGCTTCAGCCCCGCGAGCCTCGATGTCCTGGATGATTGCTGCTACCCGCTCAGCGAGTGCCGGGTCAGCGCCGTGGGAGCCCTTGGCAGTGGCGTCCTTGAGGGTCTCGGCCATGGTCGCTCTGCGCCTCTCGGTTTGATGGCAATCTGTACCCGATGCAAAGCATCGCGGCTGACGATGTACGACGATATCAGCACCATTTGAGGCCCCAACCGAAAGCAGGTGCACCATGAAGCTGAACGGGAAGGTGGTCGTCGTCACCGGCGCGGGACGGGGAATCGGCCAGGAGATTGCGCTGACCGGCGCGGGCGAGGGGGCCAGCATGGTCTTGGCCGCTCGTTCGATCGGAGCTCTCCAAGAGGTTGCCAACCAGATCGAAGCCAACGGCGGCGAAGCCTTGGTAGTTGAGACCGATGTCACCGACCCTGACGCCGTGGCCGCGCTCGCCGATCAGGTCCTTTCCCGGTGGGGCCAAGTCGACGTGTTGGTGAACAACAGTGGGATCGGCGGTCCCTCGGCCCCGCTGTGGGAGGTGCGGTCTGAAGACTGGGAGGAGACCTTCGCGGTGAACGTGACCGGGGTTTACCTTTGCTGCCAGGCCGTGCTGCCCTCGATGATCGAACGCCAATCTGGTTCGATTATCAACATCGGTTCGATTACCGGCAAACGGCCTCTCCTCAACCGGACTCCCTATGCCGCCAGCAAGGCCGCGCTCATAGGACTCACCCGAACGCTGGCGGTGGAGACCGGACCGCACCAAATCCGAGTCAACCTCGTCTCGCCCGGGTTCGTGGCCGGTGAGCGGATCGAATGGGTCTTCGAACAGCAAGCCGCGTCCCAAGGCCGCGAGGCAGACGACGTCCGAGCCGACGCCGAGAAGATGGCACCGCTGAGGCGGCTGGTCACCGCCGCCGACGTGGCCCGAACCGTGGCCTTCTTGGCTTCCGATGAGTCTGCGGGGATCACCGGGGCCGACGTCAACGTGACCGCTGGGCTGGTGATGTACTGACTAGACTGCTGGCCGGTCAGTACACGATCATTTCGATCATGTTGCCCCAGGGATCGTTGAAGAACACCTGGCGGAGGGCCGCGGGGGAATCAGGGAGTTCCCAGACTGCAACTCCGTGCGCATCAAGATGCTGGATCATGGCCTCGATGTCGTCGACTTGAAATGCCAAATGGCTCTCATTCGCCCTGACCGGAGACTCGGCACCCCTCAAAGTGCCGTCGGTTGTCAGGTGCACGGGGGTGCCGCTGGCGTTGAACCAAGCTCCCGGAAAGCCGAAATCAGGTCGCGGAATCTGGGCTAAGCCCAGCACACCGCCATAAAAGGCGACCGCCTCATCGATATCGCCAACGCATATTGATCCGTGGTCGAGCTTGGTGAGTCGCGGCATGAGAGATGATGACACCTTCGTTCGGCGGGCCTATCACCAACAATAGTTCCATCGCAGGCGACTACGGCGGGGCACTTCGCCACTAATCTCGTCAAATGCGCGCCGCGCAACTCACCGCACCCGGGGTGGTCCAGGTCGTAGACAGGTCCCCGCCTGAATCCGAAGGTTCGGCTGTGATCAGGATGGAAACCTTGGGGCTGTGCGGCACCGATCTGAGCATTGTGGCCGGAAAAGTCCCGGTCGAGATGCCTCGAGTGGTGGGACATGAGGGAATCGGCACCATCGAAGTGGCCGGACCCTCTGGAGCCTTCGACGTGGGCCAGCGGGTCCTCATCAATCCGGGATTGTTCTGCGATCAGTGCGAACTGTGTCGCCGCGGGTATCCCAATCTCTGTCCCAACGGAGGTCTGCTGGGCCGAGAGCTTGACGGGTTGTTCGCCGACTACGCCGCAATGGACGAACGCCAGCTGCTCGCCGTTCCCGATCACGTGACCACAGACGCGGCTGGCGTCATCCAGGTGCTGGGCACCTGCGTCCACGCGGTATCCAAGGCGGTGGTATCGCCCGGCGATACCGCCGTCGTCCTTGGCCTAGGCGTTTCCGGCCAGCTCATCGCCCAGATCCTGGCCGCCCAGGGCGCGCGAGTTATCGGCGTGACTCGGTCGGAGTGGAAGCGCGAGATCGCGCTTCGGCTGGGTGCGACGGCAACCGCTGCCCCTGACCAGGCAGCCGCGGTGGTGGCTGATCTCACCGACGGCCGCGGGTCCGACGTTGTCTTCGAGGCAGTGGGAACGGTACAGACCTTTTCCCAAGCCATAGAACTGGCCGGGCTGGCCGCCACCGTCGTGTTCTTTGGCACCACGACCGGTATCGGGGATGGCTTGCCCTACTATCAGCTCTATTACAAGGAGCTGACGCTGCGAAATCCGCGGGGAGCCACGATGGCGGACTATGAGCAGGCAATCGCCTTGGTTGCTGATGGAGTCGTCAATGGAGTCCCCCTTGTCTCGTCGCGGTTCAGCCTTGAAGACATCGACGAAGCCCTCGCCGCAACCCAAGACTCATCAACGTTGAAAGTTCTGATGGAAGTGAAATGAAATGGAGCAAGCATGAAGGAAGCATTCGGCGTTCTCGCTACTGACTGGCGGGAGGGAATCAACTGGCAAGAGGTGCGCGAGTGGCGATTGCAGCGGGCGCGAGAGGCCATGCGTCGCCATGGCCTTGGTGCGATGCTGCTGATGTACGACGAGAACATCCGCTATGTGACGTCCACCATGACTCCCGGCTGGAACCAGCTCAAGCCCGGACTGCGCTACGCAGTCCTCACCGAAGGCAAGGAGCCCATCCTCTACGAGCAGGGCGACATCGGCTACCACATTCGCGAGCATTCACCGTGGATACCCAAGGAGAACGTCCGCTACTCCTACGCGTGGATCAAGGGAGCCGCCGGACCAGCGTCGACCATGCAGGTGGACAAGTTCACCAATGCGCTGATGAACGATCTGGAGGACGCTGGGGTCACCGATCAGCCGTTGGGCGTGGACTTCATGGACCTTAACATGATCCGGGCGTTTGAAGAGCGGGGCATCAACTGGGTTGACGGCATGACCCCCATGATGGAGGCCCGGGCGATCAAGAGCCCGAACGAGCAGAAGGCCCTGCAAATGGTGGGCTCGATCTGCGACGTGACCCACTACGAGCTTTCGCAGTGGCTGAAGCCGGGGATCACCGAGAACGAGGTCACCGCATTCACGATGGAGTACCTCTACAACATTCCGGGCATGGAGAACGTCGAGGATGTCATTGTCTCCTCGGGGCCGAATGCGTGGCCCAACTGGCGCAACCACGGCGACCGGATCATCCGGCCCGGCGACATGGTGATTATCGATCTGGCCGCACTGACCTGGAACGGGTTCAAGTCGTGCGTCTATCGGACCTACTGCGTGGGCGGCGAGCCCACCGACGAGCATCAGCAGTACTACGACCTGGCCTCCAAGTGGCTGTGGGATTCGATCGAGATGGTCCGGCCGGGGGTGACCACGGCCGACATCGCCTCGGTGTGGCCGTCGGCCAAGGAGATCTGGGGCTACGAGGAGGAGGACGAAGCCGCCGCCAACCTCTGGGGCCACGGCCTCGGCTTGGCCCAGTACGACCAGCCGGTGATCTCGAGGATCTGGTCGCTCGACCACCCCCAGGAGATCCAGCCCGGTATGGTCTTCGCCCTCGAGACCCAGCACGGCAAACTCCACGAGTTCGGAGTCCGGCTCGAAGAGATGCTCACCGTCACCGACACCGGCATCGAGATGCTGTCCACCTTCAAGAGTCACGAGATAATCCGCGCCGGATGAGCGCAGACCGCTACCGAGTCCGCGGTCTCGACGATCCAACCGCTGCTGACGTTGCCGTCAGCGGTGCCAAAGGCGCCGGTCTGGCCCGTGCCCGTTCGGCGGGATTCCCGGTGCTGGACGGGTTCGTCATCCCTCCCGCTTGCTCCGAAGAAGCCCTTGGCCGAGCGCTTGAAGTGCTTGAACCCAGAGGTACCGGCGGGTCGAGGATGGCCATCATCGGGTACCGGCTGCCCGATTCGCTGGTCGACCAGATCGAACCGCTAGCGGCCTCACTCCAGCCCCCATTCATCGTTCGCTCCTCAAGTGTCCTGGAGGGCAGCGGCCAGTGGTCGGGGGCGTTCACCTCGGTTCCCGAAGTCCTGCCCGGCGAAATCGGCCAGGCGGCCAAGAGCGTCTGGGCCACCAGCTTCTCCATCGAAGTGCTGGAGCGCTTTGAGGCCGCCGAGTTGGCACCGGGGAGCGCGCTGATGGGGGTGCTGGTTCAGCCTGAGGTGCAACCCGACTATGGCGGGGCGGCCATCGTCGGTGGCGACGGTGCGGTGACCGTCAATGCAGTGAAGGGTTCGCCGCGGGACTTGATGGCGGGATGGGTGCCTGGAGTCAGGGCCGTGGTCGAGGAGGGCGTCCTCCAAGGGGCCGAGTGCGCCGACTTGATGGGCGAAGACCAGGCTCTGGCCATTGCAGACATGGCGCTCCGGGTGGAGGAGGCGCTCGGCTACAACCTCATCGAATGGGCCCTCGTCGATGGCAATCCCATTTTGTTGCAGGTTCAGCGCTCGGCCGGGCACGAGCCCGAGGAGGCCATGGTGGTGCCCGCAGCCCTGGCCCACCCGTTCGCCTTCGAGTTCGTCCGACTGGCCCAGCGCTATCCCGGAGCGATCGGCGACGAACTGGTGCTCGGCTGGCTATCGGCTGCCCCTGCCGATCTCGAGGCTTCGGCGTACACCCCGAAAAGCGACCGGGATGCCGTGCTGGACGAGGCCCGCCAAATTGCGGCGACGCTAACCGCTCAAGCCTGGGACAAGCCCGAGGATCAGGCGTTGGCCCAAGCTGAGCTCGTGCTGCGGCGGATGAGGAGCGACCGCCCCAACGAGTCGATCGACGCGTTGCGCGATCTGCAACCGGTGGACATGGCCCTAGCCCAGAGGCTGTTGGGCATGGTCGAGTACCTCTTTGCCACCGATATCGCTCCCCCGCGACGGGGGATGGGCCGATGGGAGCCGGTCTTGGCCGGAGTTCTAGCCCTTCAGGGAGATGTCCACGAGGGCGGGCCCGGAGTTGGTGGTGTGGGCGCGGGCCGAATGGTGTGGCTCGACAGCTCCAAGCAGACTGGTCACGTGCAGCCCCGTGACATCATCGTCACCCAATACCCGCTTCAGAACTTCTCTCCCCTCTTGTGGGATGCAGCCGGAATCGTGACGGTCGGGGGCGCGCCCACCGCGCACCTATTTGAAGTGGCCCGCTCGCTAACAGTGCCCGCGGTGATCAACTGCCCGATCGCTGACATCGTCAAGGCCGGCCCCCGTTTGGGCATGCTCGACGGCGACGCCGGCCGCGTGGCCATTGCCAAGGACTGAGCCCAGTGGCGGAGAAGACCCCAGTAGGGATCATCGGCCTCGGCGTCATGGGCTCGGCCATGTCGCGCCACATCATCGCGGCGGGCCACGAAGTGGTTGGTTTCGACATCGATCCCACTCGACGCGGCGAGTTCCCCGGTTCGGCCGTCCAGTCGATCGCCGACGTCGCCCGCCAAGCCCAGATGGTGCTGCTATCTCTCCCGTCATCTGAAGCCTTGGCCCAAGTCGCCGCCGAGCTGGCCATTAGTGCTTCCCCCGGATCGGTTGCCGTGGAGATGGGAACGCTGCCGCTGGCCGACAAGGAAGCCGCCCATGCTCTTTTGGCGTCGAGCGGTATCGACCTCCTCGACGCTCCGGTCAGCGGAACCGGGCTCCAGGCCGCCGATGCCACCCTTGTGGTGTACTCCAGCGGTGAGCAAGCCGCCCACCAACAGGTGGTGCCGATCTTCGACCTGATCGGCAAACAGACCTTCTTCCTGGGCTCATTCGGCAACGGCTCGCGGATGAAGTTCGTGGCCAACCTGCTGATTGCGATACACACACTGGCCGCAGCGGAGGCCCACCAGTTGGGCAGTGCGTGCGGTCTGGGCCCCGAACTCGTCCAAGAGGTGATCGCGGCCGGTGTCGGCTCGTCGGCCATGTTCGAGATACGGGGTCCGATGATGGCAGCGGACACCTACGACCCGCCGTCCGCTCGCCTCGCCATCATCCTCAAAGATGCCGGCATCATCGCCGACCACGCCCGAAGCCTCAACTCCCCCACCCCCCTGCTCAATGCCGCCCTCCCCCTTTACCAGGCCGCCGTCGAAGCCGGCCTCGGCAACCTAGACGCCGCCGCCCTCCGCCAACTCCTCGCGGAGCTGGCCTAGCTGCCAGACGCGGTTGAACCGGGCCACTCGCTGGCCAGGATCATGAGGTGGTCGACGACTACCGCGCCTTGGTCGCGGTCGAGCACGACCACGGGGTTCAGATCGAGTTCGGCCAGACGATCACCCAGGGCAGCGGCCAGGTGAGCGGTTGACATGATCACTTGGACCAGGGCGTCCACATCGCCAGGCGGGCGACCCCGGGCCCCGTCTAGCAGAGGAAAGCCCTTCAGCGAGCGAACCATCTCGTAGGCGTCGGTTTCGTCGAGGGGCAACGGTCGAACTGCGGTGTCGGCCAACACCTCGGTGAACACGCCGCCGGTGCCCACCATGACGGCCGGACCGAGGGTGGGATCGCGGGTCACTCCCACAATCATCTCGGTGCCGCCGGTCACCATCTGCTGGACCTCCACCCCGTTGATGGCCGCGTCGGAAGCAGCTCGGCGCGCCCGGTCCAAGACTGCCTGAGCGGCTTGCTCCACCTCGTCAAGAGAGTCCAGTCCCAGAACCACCAGTCCGGCATCCGACTTGTGGGGAAAGTCGGCGGAGGCGATCTTGACCGCCGCTGGAAGGCCGATCTTCTCCACGGCCCGGCGAGCGTCGGCTGGCGAGTTGGCCACCTCGCTGGCCGCCAGCGGCAACCCGAAGACCTTCAGCACCGCCCCCGTTTCGGGCGGCGAGGCTCGCAGTGCTTCTTCAGCCGCTGAGGGCATAGCTTCGGGCAATGCCGGGCGGACCCGGAAGCCCTCTTGGTGGCGCTGGTAGCGGTGGTAGGCGGCCAACGCGGCGAAACACCCCCGGAAGGAGCGGAACAGCGGTATTCCCGATTCCACCAACCGGTCGAATCCCAATTCGTCCACCTTGAACGAGTTCCAGGTGGCAATGATCGGCTTGTCCACCTCGCCGGCCAGCGCCACGATGTCGTCGCCCAACGGGTCGGTCATGGAGGGCACCGCCCCGGTTATGCCGATCACGGTGTATCCAATTGCAGGATCGTCGCAGACGTCTCGGATCACCTGGCGGCGGACCTCGGCTGGCTGAGTGGTTATGAACGTGCCCCCGTTGTCCACCGGGTTGGACACCGCCAAGTAGCGGGGGATGTGCTGGTGCAGCCTCTCCTGAGTCTCCTCGGCCAGCGGGGGCGCCGCCACCCCGGCCAGCTCGGCGGCCTCGGCCATCAGCGTGCTCGAACCCCCGGAAATGGAGTAAAGCCCGGCCCCCTCGGCCACGTTTGGACCCAACTTGGCGAACAGGGCGGCCGTCTCCAGCAGTTCGTCGAGGTCGCGCACCCGCACCACCCCGTACTGCTCGAACAGGCCGTTTATCACCTCGTCTGATCCGGTGAGGTGGCCGGTGTGCGACGACGCCATGCGCGATCCGGCGTCGGTGGCGCCGATCTTCAAGATCACCACCGGCTTGCGCTGGGCGTTGGCCGCCTCCAGCGCGGTGCGCAGCTTGTCGGGCGACCGGAAACCCTCGATGTAGCCGGCGATTACCGCGGTTTCGTCGTCGTAGGCGAAGTGCTCGATGAAGTCGCTCACCTCGAGGTCAACCTCGTTGCCGCACGGAACCTGGCGGCTAAACCCGATGCCGAAGTGAACGCCCTGCACAATGGGGCGGCCGTTGTGGCCCGACTGGGTGACCACCCCTATCTTGCCTCCCCGCAGCCCGGGCACCTCGGGCACGGGCTCAAAGGCGTTCGTATTGGTGTTGGGGCCGAAGATGCGGATGCTGTTGCGACGGCCAGCCTCCCCCAGTTCGGCCTCCAGCTTGGCCCCCTCGGGGCCGACCTCGCTGAATCCCGACGAGAAAACTAGGGCGTAGCGGATCCCGGCCGCGCCGCACTGATCAACTATTGAGGCGCACACCGCCGGCGGCGTGGAGATCACGGCCAGCGCAACCGGCTGAGGCACGTCGGCCACAGACTCATAAACCGGAACCGATCCGATCGATCCGCCCTTGGGGTTGACCAGATTCCAGTTTCCCCGCCCCCACCGGACATCCATCGCGGCTCGCAGCGCATCCTCGGTCTGGTTGCGGTCGACCCCGCCGATCACCGCCACCCCGTCAGGGTGGAAGAACTCCTCAAGGTCGACTCGACGCTGGGCCATGGGAAATCGATGGTAGTGAGCGGGCACCTTGCACCTAGAGGCAGAACCGACCCGGCACTAGGCTGGCCGCCATGGAAATCGGCCATGTCTATGAGATGCCGCCCATGCGGCCCGACGATGCCTGTACCACCTACTTCGACGCTGGAGCGGTCAAAATCGGGGTTGAGTACCGAGACCTCAACCCCGAGGCGCTCATGGAGTATTACCAGGCCGACGAGGCGTACATCGAGGAATTGCGCCGCACCGCACCCCTGGGCATCGAGGACCGAGGCGTGTCATTGCATGTGTTCGACGCCGATGGCCAGTGGGAGTACCTGAGATTCGACCTGTTCGAGGACGCCCCCCACTACCACTACAACCACTTGGGCGGTGGGCGGAACCACATCATCCCCTTCGACGAGACCGCCCACGGCCCCATTGCCGATTGGGCGATAGACAAGATCCGCACCGGTGGGCTGGCCCCCATGTTGATCCAGGCCGGCGCTCCTGAATTGGCCGTCGCGCTGGATGCAGATGTGCTGGCCGAGACCGCCGACCAGGTGGCCTCGCTCACCGCCGATCTTCAGAAGCGCCTCGCCGCCACGGCCTAGGAGTCTGCTGAGCAATTCGGTTGGGGTGCTCGCGTTCGTGTGGGGGGTGTGGGACGATGTGTGTCATGCAGGGCGTGGCGGTGGCGGATCGGGAGTTGTTGGACGCAGCGGCGGTGTGCGGGCATTTGTTGCCGGC
>JAJEDQ010000196.1 GCA_022821445.1 Acidimicrobiia bacterium
CCACCGACATCGGGATCATCGACACCATGATCGGGTTCCCCAAGCCCGACTTCTCCACCTACGACTTCATTCGGGCCCAGACCAAAGACGACCAGACGTCGGAGGAGTTCGACTTCCCGGTGGAGTACATGTTCAAGGGGGTGCCCAAAGAGCTGTACGGCACCGAAGACGACCCCGTTCAGGTAACGCTCAAGGAGATGGACCGGTTCAACATCGAGTTGGCCCTAATCTCCTGCGAGGATGAGACCGGCCAGCGGGCGCTGAAGGACTACCCCGAGCGGTTCGTCCCGTCCATGAGCGTCGACCCCAATGACGTGATGGGCGAGGTGCGCCGCATGAACCAGCTTCACCAGGAGTGGGGCGTGAAGGCAGTGGGCGCGTTCCCCGCGGGCTGCTTCCCCCAAGTCCCGATCGACGACGCCAAGTTCTATCCGATCTACGCCAAATGCGTGGAGCTCGACCTGCCCATGTTCGTGTGCGCCGGCGTGCCCGGCCCCCGGTTCCCGTTCTCGCCCCAGCATGTGGAGCGCATCGACCGGGTCATGTACGACTTCCCCGAGCTCACCTTCGTGACCCGCCACGGCTGCGAGCCGTGGGAAGACCTGGCGGTGAAGCTCATGCTGAAGTGGCCCGGCCTGCACTACTCCACCTCGGCGTTCGCCCCCAAGCACTACCCCGAGGCCATCATCCGCTACGCCAACACCCGTGGCGCCGAGAAGGTGATCTACGCCGGCTACTTCCCGATGGGACTGTCGCTGGAGCGGATCATGACCGACATGAAAGACGTCCCCTTCCGTGACAAGGTGTGGCCCGGCTTCCTGCGGGAGAACGCCCGCCGAGTGCTGAAGCTGGACTGACCGCCCCAATTGACCAAGAAATAGGAGACAGCCCGTGAGCGATCAGCGAGTCGAGCAGACCTGGGAGACACCCTCGTTGGAGGAGATTCCGGTAATCACCAAGATGCACGTGGAGGACATGGAGTCCAGCGACGACCCCATGGTGTGGAGCCAGGCGGGCATGCACCATGTGCTGATCCACACAGTGGGCCGCCGCTCGGGCAACGAGCACAAGGTGGCTCTGCCCTACTGGCGGGATCCCGAAGGCCATCGCATCGTGGTTGCGTCGTTCGCCGGGGCCAAGGCTCATCCCTCGTGGTACTTCAACATCGCCGACAAGGAGGCCAACCCCGAGCTGCTGATCACCGAGGAGGGCCGGCAGTTCTGGGCGGTGGCCGACATCTGCGAGGGCGACGACTATCAGGCAACCTGGGCTGGCCTGGTGGCCGACCGGGCCTGGTACGCCGACTACCAGGCCAAGGCCCCCCACCGCCGGATCCCCCTGGTGCGGCTAGTCGAGCAGCGCCCGGCCTAAGGTTCACAGCCATGGCGAATCAACCAGTGCGCACCCTGCCGCCCGCGGGGGCCATCCAAGATGAGCGCGAGATCGAAGCCGTGCTCGAGGTGCTGCGCTCGGGCGATCTCAACATCGGCGAGAACGTGGCCCGCTTCGAAGACGAGGTGTCCACGATTCTGGGCAAGGAGCGGGGGGTGATGGTCAACTCGGGCTCCTCGGCGCTTCTGCTGGCCATCGGACTGCTCGACTTGGCGCCCGGTGACGAGGTCATCACCTCGGTGCTCACCTTCTCCACCGACGTTTCCTCCATCGTCCAATGCGGGCTGGTCCCCGTGTTCGTGGACGTGGAGCCCGACACCTTCCAGATCGACGTGAACCGCATCACCGAGATGATCGGCCCCCGCACCAAGGCCATCATGACCCCCAACCTGATGGGCAACTGCCCCGACTGGGACGTGATCAGGGCCATCGCCGATGAGTACGGGCTCAAAGTGATCGAGGATTCCTGCGATGTGCTGGACACCCGCCTGCGGGGCACCCGCATCGGTGCCCGCAGCGACATCAGCCTCACCAGCTTCGCCATCTCCCACTCGCTCACCTGTGCGGGCAACGGGGGCATGGTGGCCATGGACGACCCCGAGATGCACGACAAGTGCCTGACCCGTCGGCGCTGGGGCCGGCGCTCTGAGTCGTACCTCTACGGCTCCCGCCAGGGCCAGGACACCCGCTGGGGCCCCCTGGACGACGGCACCATGTACGACCAGATCTTCATATTCGACGACCTGGGCTACAACTTCGAGCCCTCCGAACTGGGCGCGGCCTACGGACTGGTTCAGCTCTCCAAGCTCCAGGAGTTCAACGCCCGCCGCCGCCACGCCTGCGACCGCTACAACGACCTGATGGTCAACCACACCGACAAGGTGATCCTGCCCCGCACCACTCCCGAGGTGGACACTACGTGGATGCGGTACGGCTTCATCCTCCGTCCCGAGTCGGGGCACGACCGCACCGAGGTGCAGAACTTCCTCGAAGACCGCAACGTGCAGTCCCGCATGGTCTGGACCGGCAACATCCTGCGCCAGCCGGGTTTCTCGGGCATCGAGCACCGGGCCCCGGCCGACGGTTTCCCCAACGCCGACCTGGTGATGGACCACGCCTTGTGCATCCCCACCCACCACGGCCTGGGGTCAGACGACGTCGGCTACGTGGTGGACACCCTCTCGGAACTGTTCGGGGGCTGAGTTCCCCAATCGACAGCGCGATGGCTCAGCCTTAGCTTCGGCCTAGCTGACCCATGTCGAAAGCCTTAGCTTCGGCCTAGCTGACCCATGTCGAAGTAGTCCGACCAGCGGGCGATGCGCCCGTCGCGCACCTCGAACACGCCGCACACCGGCAAGGCGAGCTGGCCGTCGGCAGTGGTGATGTGGTCGGTCCGCTCGTTCAGGACCACATTGCCGTTGGCCGCCTGGTGGTGGGTCTCAAACACGATGCCATCAGAGGCAGGAAAGAACCCCTCCAAGAACGCCCGAATAGCCGCCGCCCCCTCCAAGGGGTCCATCGGCACGTTGTGATAGACGGCGTCGTCGGTGAAATAGGCAATCAACTCTTCGGCGTCGCCGTTGGCCCACGCAGCGCAAAACTGGCTCACCAGTTCATAGGGATCAGTTGGCAGTTCTACCATCGCTCTCTCCTGTCATCGAAAACCGTCGTCGGAGATGCCCAGCATGGCCCGCACCCCGTCCTCTCTGCCAACTGCGAAGAGGCTCTAGCGCACGGCTGGGCTATGTGCTACGTTTGGAAACAGTCCAGCTAGCCTGTTTTTGGCAACCGACTCAAGGGGGGATCCCATGCGGACGAACACAACCAACTCGCTACGAGGCTGGAGGGTCGTTGCCTTGCTCCTGGCTGTATTGGCGCTCGTTGCCGTCAGCTGCGGCAACGATGACGACTCCCGCGGCTCGCAGACGACGATCACGCTTGCCGTCAACCCCTGGAATGGCTCGGCAGCCAATGTAGCGGTAGCCGCCCAACTGCTGGAGAGCGAACTGGGTTACACCGTCGAGACAGTAGACATCGACGAGAACGCCCAGTGGGCCGCCATCAACACCGGCGACATCGACGCCTCGTTAGAAGTATGGCCATCGGGCCACGCCGACAACGTGGCCGACTACATCGACAGCGCCGACGGCAACGTGGACAACGCCGGTTTGATCGGCCCCGTTGGCGAGATCGGCTGGTTCATGCCCACTTACATGGTTGAGCGCGAGCCAGCGCTGGCCACTTGGGAAGGCTTCGCCGATCCTGCGCTCGCTGGATTGTTCGCCACCGCCGAGACCGGCGACAACGGGCAGTTCCTCAGCGGCGACCCCAGTTGGACGATCTACGACGAGCAGATCATCGCCAACTTGAACCTGCCGCTGACAATCATCTACGTCGGCTCGGAGGCCGGCATCCTGGCCTCTTTGGACGCGGCCTACAGCCGTGAGGATCCAGTGCTGTTCTACTTCTGGACGCCGCACTCCGCATTTGGCTCCTACGACCTCACCAGGGTTGCCCTCCCCGCTTACAGCGATGAGTGCTACGCCCGGGATGCTGAAGGCGGCATCGACTGCGACTACCCAGAGGACGCCCTGTTCAAGATCGTCAACGCCGACTTGGCCGAGAACGCTCCTGATGCAGATGCCTTCCTCCGGGCAATGAGCTACTCCACGGCCGACCAAATCTCGATGCTGGCCGCTATTGAAAACGACGGAATGTCAGT
>JAJEDQ010000177.1 GCA_022821445.1 Acidimicrobiia bacterium
TTGCCCCGCAAGGCGCCCGGTACCATTGAGCAGTCCGGGGCTGTAGCTCAGCTGGCTAGAGCACCTGCTTTGCAAGCAGGGGGTCGTGGGTTCGAGTCCCATCAGCTCCACTCATGGCGATGACGTCCCACGTGCCCCCCGGTGCGTGGGGCCAGCCGTGGCATCAGGACAGCTACTACTTTCCGTTCGAACCGCCCCGGCCCATCGTGGGACTGTGGCTGGCGGTGACCGAGGCCACCCTGGAGAACGGCTGCCTGCATATCCTTCCGGGCAGCCACTCCGAACCGGTCCACGAGCACGTCCCCGACCGGCGGCCCAACGCCAACCTGGGCTACGTGGAGATCGTCGACCACGACATGGAAGACCGCCAGGCGGTCACAATGCAGCCCGGCAACCTGCTGGTGTTCGACAGCCACCTGATGCACTGCTCCACCGACAACGTCTCCGACGGAATCCGCGCCGCCATGGTGTACCACTGCTGCGCAGCCGGCACCGAAGACCTCGGCTTTGAGCAGTTCGAAGGCTTCAAGAACCCCATGCACCGCTTCGACCCCCTGCTGCGCGATGGCCAGTCGGTGGACTAGTGGTCCGCAGGGCACACACCAGAATCAGCCGCGTAGGCTGCCGCCATGGCCACCCCTGCTGCCACCCTGCTGGTTGATTCCCGTCGTACTACGGGAGCGGTGGACCAGCGGGTGTACGGGCAGTTCTTGGAGAACATGGGGCGGGCGATCTATGGCGGGGTTTTCGAGCCGGGATCGGCGCTGGCTGATGCCGAGGGGTATCGCACCGACGTGCTGGGCGCCGCTCGGGAGCTGGCCCCGCCGGTGCTGCGGTGGCCGGGCGGGAACTTCGCGTCGGGCTACCACTGGCGCGACGGCATCGGGCCACCAGACGATCGCCCCGCCCGATTCGACCTGGCCTGGTCGATGCTGGAGCCCAACCGGTTCGGCACCGAGGAGTTCTTGGCCTACGCCCAGCTTCTGGGCTCGACCACCTACCTCAACCTGAACGCCTCTACTGGGACCATCGATGAGGCCCTGGAGTGGCTTGCCTACTGCAACAGCGACCTGCCCGTTCCCGAGGTGGCGTTGCGCCAAGCCGGGCCCCATCCCAACCGCCACGATGTGCCCATCTGGGGCATCGGCAATGAGAACTTCGGTTGGTGGCAGCACCTGCACACCACCGCAGAAAGCCACGCCGAGCTAACCCGGGAGTGGGGCAAGCTGCTGCGGTGGGCCGACAACAACATCTCGCTGGTGGGAGTGGGCGCGGACGACCCCGACTGGAATTGGACGATGCTCAACGAGGCTGGCGCGGTGCTCGACTGGCTGTCGCTTCACTTCTACTGGAATGAGCTCGACTACGAGGGCGCTCTGGCCGGTCCGATCGCATCGGAGGCCGAGATCTGCGACACGTGGGGGCTCATCGGGGCGGCCAAGCGGCGCAGCAAACTGCACCACGACCTGCGGATCTGCATCGACGAGTGGGGGGTGTGGCCGGAGGCCTACCTGTCGATGGCCCACCAGCCCGAGGTGATCAACCGGCGGCTGCGGGCCGAAGTCGGCCCGCCGGTACACACCGAGCCCGCCCCCATGATCGAGTACCACTTCGACCTCAAAGACGCCCTGGCCCACGCCACCTGGCTGCACGTGCTGTGGCGCCATCCCGACAAGGTGTCGCTGGCCACCCAGGCGCAGATGGTGAACGTGCTGGGCCCGATCTTCACCACCCCCGACGGCATCGTGCGCCAGACCACGTTCCACCCCCTGGCGGTGGCCCGCCGCTGTGCCCAAGGCACCGGATTGGACGTCGAGGTGATTACCGAGGCGGGGCTCGAAGCAGCCAGCGCTCCGGGCGGCGGGCTGTCGGCGCTGGATGCGGCGGGCACCCTCGACCCCGATTCAGGCCAAGCCCACCTCTCGCTGGTCAACCGGCTGCCCGACGACGAGCTGCTGGTAAACCTCGACGGGATCGGCGGCCCGGCCCAGCGCATCACCCTGTGGGCCGACGACCCGGCCGCGGCCAACACCCCCGAAGACCCCGACCGGGTGGTGCCCAGCGAAGACCAAGTCGAAATCGACGGACCTCTGGTGATGCCGCCCCACAGCCACGTCACCCTGGTGTTCCCCGGCTCATCATGAGCAGCACCTACACCCTGCATCCGTGGAACCAGGACTTCGCCTGGCAGCCGGCCACCACTACGCCGGCGGCGCTCACCTCCGAGCAGACTGAGGCGTTCAACCGCCAGGGGTTCTTCGTGATGGACAACCTGCTCGACGCCGACACCATTGCCGCCATCACCGAGGAGATCGACGCCATCGAGGCCGAGACCGAGGCCGGGCTGCGGTCCATCGAGGGCGAGCGGCTGATGATCGCCGAGGCCGGGGCCATCACCTTTACCCCCCACCTGGTGGCCCGCTCCAACACCCTGCGGCAAGTTGCCGCCGACCCCCGCATCGGCGCGGTGTGCCTCGACCTCGTCGGCCCCGACGTGAACCTTTATTGGGACCAGGCCGTGTACAAGAAGCCCGAGACGCCCCGCCGGTTCCCCTGGCACCAGGACAACGGCTACACCTTCGTCGAGCCCCAGCAGTACCTCACCGTGTGGCTCGCCCTCAACGACGCCACCGTCGACAACGGCTGCCCCTGGGTGGCCCCCGGCGTCCACCTCCACGGGACGCTGGCCCACACCTACGTCGACCCCCTGGGCTTCGAGTGCTTCGAGCAGTGCGAGAACCCGGTGGCCGCTCCTGTATCCGCCGGGGGTGCCGTGGTGTTCTCATCGCTAACCCCGCACCTCACCGGCCCCAACACCACCGACGGCGTCCGCAAGGCCTACATCCTCCAATACGCCCCCGCCGGGGCTGAGCTGCTCACCGGCGATCCGGCGGCCGGGCC
>JAJEDQ010000044.1 GCA_022821445.1 Acidimicrobiia bacterium
CGTCGGCTCCGTTGGCGGCGTCGGCTCCGTTGGCTGACCGATTTGGGGGGATGCCGGTGAGGAGGTCGGCGATGGTGGTGATGGGGTGCTGGGTGGCCGACAGGCCAATGCGGGTGGGACGGGTGTTGGCCACGTGCTCGAGGCGCTCGAGGGTGAGGGCCAGGTGGCTGCCCCGCTTGTCTCGGGCCGTCGCGTGGATCTCGTCGACGATCACAGTCTCCACGGTGCGGAGCACCTCGCGGCTCTTGGCCGCGGTCACCAGCAGGTAGAGCGACTCGGGGGTGGTCACCACGAAGTTGGCGGGCTTTTTGATCATGGCCGCCCGGGTGTGGGCCGGGGTGTCGCCGGTGCGCACGGCCACCGTCAGCGGCGGGGGCTCGAAGCCCTGGGCTCGGGCCACCTCGGCGATCTCAGCCAGGGGGCGCTCCAGGTTCTCGGCGATGTCGGTAGCCAGCGCCTTGAGCGGCGACACGTAGACCACCTGGCTGGCCTTGGCCACCGTCTGGCCGGCGGCGTGGCGCTTGTAGAGGTCGTCGATGGCGATAAGGAATCCGGCCAGGGTCTTGCCCGACCCAGTGGGCGCCGCAATCAGCGTGTCTTGCCCCGAGGCAATAGCCGGCCACCCCTCAGCCTGCGCCTCCGTCGGCCCCCCCGGAAACCGCTGGTTGAACCAAGCCCCCACCGCCGGATGAAACCCATAGCCAACATCAGCACAAACGCTCGCCTCAACAGGCGCGGCGCTGGGAGGGGAAGCCACGCCGCCACACTACCGGCAGCCTGTGACAGGATCGGCGGGTGGGATCCCAGGCCAAGTAGCCAATCGAATTTCCCCAGCCAGGTATCACATTGCAGTGCGTATAGTTGGCTGCGGAGGTTGTCTTGAGCAAGACCGACATCGGATCCATAGCTGCTAAGGAAGAAGCTCTTCAGAAGCTGGTTGACCAGTGGGCAGAGGCAGCTGTGACTTTCGCCGCTGTTGAGGCAATTCAGGATCCGGACGGCTTCGTGGCCACAATCTCCGGGCTGGCAGGTCCTTGGGCATTCGGGGAATCCAAGGAACAGGCCCTCGTCGAACTGGATTCAGTTCTGCGCGATTGGGCTGCCATCAAACTCGCTGACGGCGACGACGACATTCCCCCCATGAAAGGCATTCACCTCACCCCACCCCCATGACCAGCAAGCTGGTCCCGGTCAGCCGAAGAACTCTGATCAATCGCCTGCGAAAACTGGGGTGGGAGGGACCTATCCCCGGTAAGCGACACCAGGTGATGCGCAAGGGAAAGCACAAGGTGCCAATTCCGAATCCTGGGCACCGCGGAGACATCGGCCCAGGCCTGATCAACCAGATTCTGAAGCAAGCGAAAATCAGTCGGGATAAGTGGCTGAGAACTCCAGATTGATCTGTGTACATTTGGTCTATGCCGAAAGTGCGGGTTTACCTGCCAAAGGACTTACATGCAGCGGTTAAAGAGCACGGCTTCCCCGCCTCTGAGATGTTGCAGAAGGCCGTTCGAGAGGAGCTTCGACAGCTAGAGCTGATCAAGGCAGGTGAGGAGTATTTGGCTGACCTGATCGAAGAGGTTGGAGAGCCCTCCCCTGCCCACAAGGCGTGGGCCAAGAATCTTTTGGACCGCGCTACCCGTCGACCTGGGTAGGCCGCAGGCTGAGCGGCAATTGTGGCGCAAATGGGATCTACTTGGGGTGGGCGGGTTTCGGGGCGGGATTATGACGCTCGGTGGGAGCGGTTGGAGGCTGAGGGGCACAATCCTCATGGGGAGGCCGATTTTGTGGATTCGCTGCTGGGGGGCTCGGGGCGGGTGTTGGATGCGGGGTGCGGGACGGGGCGGGTGGCCATTGAGCTGGCCCGGCGGGGATATTCGGTGGCTGGGGTGGACATCGATGACGAGATGATCTCGGGGGCTCGGGGCAAGGCGCCGGAGTTGGCTTGGCACCAGCTCGACTTGGCGACTTTTGATCTGGGGGAGACGTTTGACGCGGTGGTGATGGCGGGGAACGTGCTGCTGTTTACCGTGCCGGGGACTGAGGCCGCCGTCGTAGGGCGCTGTGCGGCCCTCCTCTCCCCCGGCGGGGCGCTGGTGGCTGGGTTTCAACTTCGGGGCGGGGGCTACGGGCTGGATCGTTACGACGCCGACTGCGCGGCGGCGGGATTGGCGCTGTCGGAGCGGTATTCGACATGGGAGCGGGGGGCCTGGTCGGGCGGCGACTACGCCGTGTCGGTTCACACCTAGATATAGGCGCGTATGTAGGCGCGAGACTGGGAGGGTGCTGGGTGGGCCGGAGATCATCACTTTCTTGCTGCTGGCGCTGGGGGGTGCGCTGGCGGTGGGGAACATTGCGGCGCTGGTCAATCCTGACGGGCCCCGCCAGCGCCGAGACGGCATCCCTCCCCCGCCGGGCGCCCCCGATGAACCGGCCAAGCCCAAGGTGGGGCGCAGCGTGGCGATGATCGTGGTGGGCCTGGTGATCGTGATCTGGGCTATCGCCAGCTTGATCGGGGGGTGAGCCTTCCCGGTTGGTCACACCGGGAGCATTAGGGTCGGGGAGGTTATGGCCTTGTTGGATGTGGCGGGGGTCACGGTTCGGTTTGGGGGGGTTACCGCCCTGCGGGATCTGTCGTTCACCGTGGACGAGGGCAGCATCTGCGGGCTGATCGGGCCCAACGGGGCGGGCAAGACCACCCTGTTCAACGTGGTGAGCCGGGTGTACGACGCCCAGGAGGGGGCGGTGGGCTTTGACGGGGCCGATCTGTTGGCCCGCCCGGCCCACGCCATCAGCGGTTTGGGCATCGGGCGCACGTTCCAGAACCTGGCGCTGTGGCCGGGCATGACCGTGCTTCAGAACGTGATGGTGGGCGCCCACCACCGCTCCAATATCGGCGCGCTGCGGGCCGCGTTGCGATGGGGTTTGGGCCGGGAGGAGGCCGATCTGGCCCGAACGGCGTGGGATGCGCTGGACGAGCTGTCTTTGACCGACGTGGCCTTCCACCCCGCCGCCGGCTTGCCGTTTGGCACCCTCAAACGGGTGGAGCTGGCCCGGGCGCTGGTGGGCCGGCCCCGGCTGTTGCTGCTCGACGAGCCGGCCACCGGGCTGACCCAGACCGAGGTGGGAGAGCTCGCCGATCTGTTGGTGGGGCTGGCCGAGCGCCACACGCTGACGCTGCTGCTGGTGGAGCACCACATGGGGATGGTGATGGGGGTGTCCGACAAAGTGGTGGTGCTGGACTTCGGGGCCAAGATCGCCGAGGGCTCCCCCGCCGAGGTGCAAAACGACCCCGCCGTGGTGGAGGCCTACCTGGGAGCCGAGCAGTGAGCACGGTGTATCTGGAGGTGGCCGGACTGAAAGCAGCCTACGGCGACATCCAGGTGCTGCACGGCATCGACTTCTCGGTGGACGAGGGGCAGATCGCGGTGATCTTGGGGGCCAACGGGGCGGGCAAGACCACCACGCTGCGGGCCCTGTGCGCCATGGTGTCCACCGAGGGTTCGATCCGCCTGGCCGGCGAGGAGCTGGCTGGCCACCGCACCGCCGACATCGTGCGCCGGGGGGTGGCCCACGTGCCCCAGGGCCGGGGGACGTTCCCCGAGCTCTCGGTGGAGGAGAACCTGATGGCCGGGGCGTACGTGCGCTCAGACGCAGAGGTGCGGGCCGACATCAAGCAGTGGTACGAGACCTTCCCGGTGCTGGGCGAGCGGCGCACCCAGGCTGCGGGCAGCCTGAGCGGGGGCGAGCAGCAGATGCTGGCCATTGCCCGGGCGCTGATGCTGCGTCCGTCGCTGCTGCTGCTGGACGAGCCCTCGCTGGGGCTGGCGCCGATGATCACCCGGGCATTGTTCGAGCAGCTCACCGCCATCAACGCCGATGCCGGCACCACCATGCTGGTGGTGGAGCAGAACGCCGCCCTGGCGCTGGGGGTGGCCGACGTGGCCTACGTGCTGGAGGCCGGGGAAATGGCCCTTTCGGGCCCCGCCGATGAGCTGGCCGCCGACGACAACGTCCGCCGGGCGTACCTGGGGTACTGAGCGATGGTGGTTCTGGCTTCTGTGCTCGGCGTTTTCGACATCTCGCTCGACAAGCTGAGCAACGGGGAGCTGTGGCTGGCCCAGTTCTTTAGGGGGCTGAGCGACGGGGCCACCTATGCGTCGGTGGCGCTGGCGCTGGTGATGATCTACAAGTCCACCGGGTTCATCAACTTCGCCCAGGGCTCGCTGGCCCTTTTGGGGGTGTACCTGGCCTACATCTTCAGCGTGGAGCAGGGCCTGCCGGTGGCTCTGGCAGTGGCGTGCGCCATGGTGGCCAGCGCAGTGGTGGCCGCGTTCATCGAGCGGGTGTTCATCCGGCCGTTCCCACCCGACCATGTGCTGCCGCTGGTAATTGTGACGCTCGGGCTGCTGTTGATCATCGACTCGGCGGTGGGGATCGTGTGGGGGTTCCGCACCCGCAGCCTGCCCAGCATGTTCCCCAGCGGGGCGCCCATAGAGTGGGGCATCGCCCAGCTCACCTGGCGCACCATCGGCAACCTGGGCACGGTGTTCGCGGTGGTGGGACTGCTGTACCTGCTGCTGTCGCGCACCAAGGTGGGCTTGGCCTTCCGGGCGGTGTCGTCGAATCTGGAATCGGCCCGGCTGGTGGGCATCCGGGTGGGGCCGACGCTGGGGTTCGGATGGGCTCTGGCCGCGGCCATCGGCACCCTGGGCGGGGCGCTGGTGGTGCCCGACCTGCTGCTGGAGCCCTCCATCATGCTGCGGGTGCTGATCTTCTCTCTGGCCGCCGCGGCGCTGGGCGGGTTGGACAGCTTGGTGGGAGCGGTGATCGGAGGTCTGGTGGTGGGGTTGGCCCGCAACCTGCTGGTGACCTTCCTGGACTTGAGCGAATTGGCCCTGGCCACCGCGGTGGCGGTGATCTTGGTGGTGCTCCTGGTGCGGCCCACCGGGCTGTTCGGATCGACCACGGTGGAGCGGGTATGAATCCGGCGCGGGCCGCTTCGGTCTTTGGGGAGCGGGTATGAGGGCCGCGGTTGGCGCGGGCAGCCGCCAGCACCGGCAGCGCCAGATCATTGGATGGGTGCTGTTCACCCTGGTGGTGGTGCTGATTCCCTTCCTGATAGCCGACACCTACAGCCCAACGATTTTCGGCAACCGCTATACCTTCGGGCTGGGCAACCTCAGCCAGGCCATCGGGATGATGGTGGCCGTCTTGGGACTGAACATCGCCACCGGCTACAGCGGCCAGCTATCGCTGGGCCACAGCTTCTTCGTGGGGTCGGGGGCGTATCTCACCGCGGTGCTGGTGAACGAGTTCCACTGGTCGTACCTGTCGACCCTCGGGGTGGTGGTGCCGGGGCTGTTCTTGTTCGGAGTGCTGTTCGGGATCCCTGCGCTGCGCATCCAGGGGCTGTATCTGGGGTTGTTGACGTTTGCGGTGGCGGCGGTGTTCCCGTCGATCATCCGACTCGACGAGGTAAAAGACCGCACTGGGGGCAGCAACGGGCTGCTGATCGAAAGCGATCTGGAGGCGCCGACGTGGGCGCCGCTCAGCACGGCGACCGAGTGGCTGCACGCCATACCCGGGGTGGGCGCCCGGGTGCCCGACGGTTTGACCGGACGCCAGGAGGAGGCTGTGTACAAGTACTTCCTGCTGGTGATTGTGGCGCTGGTGTGCTTCTGGCTGGTGCGCAACATTCTGGTCGGCCGGGTGGGACGGGCCCTGGTGGCCATCCGGGACAATCCGCTGGGAGCGGCGGCCAACGGGGTGAACCTGGCCGCCTACAAGACCCTGAGCTTTGGCATCAGCGCCGCGGTGGGCGGGGTGGCCGGGACCATGCTGGCCATGCACTCGGGGTTCGTGGGACCCGACGAGTTCGGCTTCTCAATGGCCATTCTGCTGATCGTGGGGTTGATTGTGGGCGGCGCGGGAACGCTGCACGGCGCGGTGGTGGGCGGGTTGGCCATCCAGTTCGTGCCGGTGTGGTCGAGCCAAACGCAGACCCTGCCGGGCACCGACGTGGCCCTGGAGGGGCCGTATGGCACAGCCATCCTCGGCGGGCTGCTCATCGCCATCATCTTCGCGCTCCCCGGCGGGGCGGCTCACGGGTTCCGGCGCATCAAGGCCCGGCTCATGCCGGTGGCTCCCCAGCCGCCGGGAGGCTGACCGATTCGAGGGCATCTTGAGGCGGTAATTGTCGCTTTAGCCGCATAGGGTTACCGCACCGCTTTTTATCAGCAGCCACTCTGAGAAGGGACTCTTCAATGTCGAAACTCCTGCGAATCCTGTTCGGGCTGTTCGTTGTGTTCGCGCTGGTGGCCAGCGCGTGCGGCAACGACGACGATGACTCGCCAGTGGCCGATACGCCGTCGGCTCCAGAAGAGACGCCCGACGAGCCCGCACCTGCGCCCGCGCCCGAGGACGACCCTGCGCCCGCGCCTGAGGATGAGGGCGACCCTGCGCCCGCGCCGGAGCCTGAGGATGACCCTGCGCCCGCGCCGGAGTCGGAAGAACCCTCCGATCCCAACATCGTGGAGTTGGGCGGCGGTGCGGTGATCGACATCACCGAGTGCCCCAGTGAATGGGACAACTACGCCGGGGTCACCGACAGCGAGATCCGTTTCGGCAGCAGCTTGCCCCGATCGGGCGCGCTAGCCGGCTTCGGCACCATCAGCGATGGCGTCCAGCTCTACTTCGACCACGTCGGCCCGATCGACGGCCGCAACGTGGTGATGGTGAGCCGGGACGACGGCTACGTGCCGGCCCGCACGCTGACCAACGTGGAGGAGATGATCGACGTCGAGAATCTGCTGGGGTTCGCCGGGATTCTGGGCAGTCCCAACAACTTGGCCGTCCACGACTTGTTGAACGAGAACTGCATCCCGCAGCTGCTGAACCTGACCGGCCTGCCGGAGTGGGGCGATCCCGTCAACTACCCGTGGACCACCGGGGCGCTGATGTCGTACGAGACGGAGTCTCGGGTCTGGTGCCAGCACGTGGCCGACGAACTCGGCTCAGGGGCCACCGTGGCCATCCTGTCGCTGGGCAACGACGCCGGGGAGGCATGGCGGGTGGCCTTCAACGAGTGCGCTTCGGGCTTGGGCCTAGACGTGGTGGAGGAGATCCAACACGACCCGCAGGCCGACTCGGTGGGCGCCGATGTGATCAACCTGGCGGCTAGCGACGCCGACGTGCTAGTGGTGGCCTCGTCGGGGGCGTTCTGCCCGCAGGCGGTGGCCACAGTGGCCAGCCTGCCGTGGGAGCCGATGTTGCTGGTATCCAACGGATGCCAGAGCATCTCTCTGTTCTGGGTGCCCATCGGACCGCTGGCCAACGGTGTCCGGCTGGTGAACACCCAGAAGGATATGGCCGACTCGTCGCTGGCCGACGACGAGTGGGTGCAGTTCGTGCGGGGTACGCTGGAAAGCCAGGGAGTCGATCCTGAAGCCGCTTCCCACGCCCTGGGCTACATCTTCGGCGAGATTCTGCATGAGGTTCTGCTAGATGCGGCAAGCATGGACGGCGGCATCAACCGCACCAACTTGATGCGGGCCATGTGGCAGATGAGCTTCGACTCCCGGGGCGCGATCGGCAACGCGCCGCGGGCCATGGACGGGGCCAACGACTCCTACATGGTGGAGGCCGGGCGCATCGAAGAGCTGGTGGTGGACGCCGACGGCGCCCGCTGGGTGCCCATAAGCGACGTGATCGACTACGAGGGCGAAACCGGCACGTTCGGCCAATAGTCGACGAGACCGAGGCGACCCCCGTCCGGCGGCTGTCGGGCGGGGGTCGTTCGCGTTGTGGGCTAGGAGACGGTGATCGGTACTGAGGAGTAGCCGGCCACGTTGGACATCTGCACCCGGCGCAGGCCCTCTTCGTTGACCTCGAAGGCGGGCCAGCGTCGGGCGATCTCCTCGATGGCCACCCGGCTCTCGAGGCGGGCCAGGGCCGCGCCCAAGCACACGTGCAGGCCGTGGCCCAGGCCTACGGCCAGACCAGGGTCGCGGGTGATGTCGAATTTGTCGGGATCGTCGTAGCGGCGGGGGTCTCGGTTGGCCGCGCCGGTGATCAGAAACACCGGCTTGTGCTTGGGGATTGTCACCCCGTGCCACTCAGAGTCGACCATCGAATAGCGGCCCTGGTACTGCGAGGGGGCCCAGTAGCGGAGGAGCTCCTCCACCCCGTTGGCCAGGACGCCGGGATCGTCGAGAACCATGGCCCACTGGTCGGGGTGGCGGTGGAACAGCACCATCGCGTTGCCCACCAGCTTGGTGACGGTCTCCGATCCGGCCGCGGCCAACAGCGTGCCCAACCCGGCGATCTCGGCGTCGTCGAGATGGGTGAGCTGGCCATCCTCGGTTTCCACCTCGGCGTCGATCAGCGCCGAGAGCATGTCGTTTGCCGGTTCGGCCCGCTTCTGCTGGGAGAGCTGGAACAGGTACATGCCCTGGGCCATGCCCGCCTCGGCGGCGGCCTGGCTGCCCATGGCAGAGCCCTCCTCGCGGTGGAGCATGGCGTCGGTCCAATGCCTGATCTGCTGGCGGTCTTCGGGGGGCACGCCCAATATGGTGGAGATGATCTCGACGGGGAACGGCGCAGCGAACTCCTCGAGGATGTCGAACTGGCGCCGGCCCATGAGCGGATCGAGATAGCCGCTGATTATCTCGCGCACCAGCGCCTCGTAGTTGCCGATGGAGCGGGGGGTGAACGAACGCGACACCAGCTTGCGGTAGCGGGTGTGTTCGGGCGGGTCCATGGAGATGATCGAACCCAGCTGCGCCGGTTCGCCCGACTTCAGCTGCTCGTAGGTCTGGCCGTGGGTGGAGCTGAATGTGGCGTAGTCGCGGTGGCCGGCCACCACGTCGTCGAAGCGGCTCAGGGCGTAGAAGTCGTACTGCTCGCTGTAGTAGCAGGGGGCGTGTTCCCGCAGGTCGGCGTAGGTGTTGTAGGGATCGTCGAAGAAGTCCCGGCTGAACGGATCGAACTCAACGGTCTTGGTGCTCATGGGCCCAATTATTGACTATCGACCGCCGGTGTCAAACAGGGCGGTGCCGATGGCCTCGGCGGCTTCTTCGGTGGGGCCCTGCCAGGCGATGGCGCCGTGGTCCAGCAAGACGGCTCGGTCGCACAGGGCCAGGGCATGTCCCATGTGCTGCTCGACGATGAGCAGCGAGGTGCCGGCGTCGCGGATGCGGCCCAGCACGGCGTACACCTCGTCGGTGACGATGGGGGCCAGGCCCAAAGACAGCTCGTCGGCGATGAGCAGCCGGGGGCTCTCCACCAGCACCCGGGCCATGGCCAGCATGCGCTGCTCTCCGCCCGACAGGGTGCCGGCGATCTGGCGGCGGCGCTGGGCGATGGGGGGGAACAGCTCGAAGGCCCGGTCTAGGGCGTCGCGCACGCCGGAGCGGTCGTGGGTGCGGGAGAAGGCCAGGGTGAGGTTCTCCTCCACCGTGAAGTCGGAGAAGACCGCTCGGCCTTCGGGCACATGGACGACCCCGGCTTTGGCGTAGCGATGGGCCCGCACTTTGGTGAAGTCGTTGCCGTCTACCATCACCTCGCCCTCGGTGGGCCCCACCAGGCCGCTGGCCACTCGGGCCACGGTGGTCTTGCCCGCGCCGTTGCGGCCCAACAGGGCGACTGCCTCCCCCTCTCCCACCGTGAGGGACACGTCGAACAGGGCTCGGAACGGCCCGTAGGCGGCGTTCACATGGCGCAGCTCCAGCACCGGGATGTCGAGCGGGGCGGGGGCAGCCGCAGGGGCGGTGTCGGTCCCAGCGGAGGCGTTCATTGTGCGCCCGCCACAGAGTCGCCCAGGTAGGCGGCCCGCACCTCGGGGTCGCGCATCACCTCGGAGGTGGCGCCGCTGGTGATGAGGCGCCCGAAGTCGAGCACATAGGTGCGCTCGGTGAAGGAGGCCACCAACTCCACATCGTGCTCCACCAGCAAAAGTCCGAACCCCTGCTCGGACTGGATGCGGGCCAGGGTCTCGGCCAACGCGGTGGTCTCGGCCCGGTCGAGGCCCGAGGAGGGCTCGTCGAGTAGCACCACCCGGGGCTGGGTCATAAGCGCCCGGGCCACCTCCACCAGACGGCTCTGGCCCAGGCTGAGGGCCTCGATGGGCTCGTCGCCCATGCCGCCCAGCCCGAGACTGTCCAGCAAGGCGTCGCAGCGCTCGATCTCGGAGGGCTTGGGCAGGCCCAGGCCGATCACGTCTTTCCACAAGGCGCCGGTGCCGCTGCGGATGCGGAGGGCGAACAGCAGGTGATCTCGCACCGACGATCCGCTGAACAGCTCCACCCGCTGGAAGGTGCGGCCGATGCCGAGGCGGGCCCGGCGGTAGACAGACAGTCGGGTGATGTTCTGGCCGTCGAAGCTCACCGATCCGGCTTCGGGGCGAAGCAGGCCCAGCAGGCAGTTGAACAGAGTGGTCTTGCCCGCGCCGTTGGGGCCGATGAGGCCCACCCGCTCCCCTTCTTCGAGAGCGATGTGCACGTCGTCGACCGCGGTGATGCCTGCGAACCGCTTGGTGACGCCGTCGGCCGTTAGCAGGCTCACGGCTCATCTCCCTCGTCGGCCGCGGTGGTGGCTGGCGGCCCGGCCGCGGCCATGGCCGGCTGGCGGCGGGTGAACATGCGCTGCATCATGGCCTGCGAGCGGCGCTTGCCGTGCTCGAGCAGGCCCTCGGGATGGCGGGCGAAGGAGATGGCGGCGAAGCCGAACAGCACGTAGCGCCACGCCCCGTCGAGCCCGAGCCAGCGGTGAAGCACCAGCTCGGGGAAGATCACGAAGGCCACGCCGGCCTGGACGCCGCCCTCCACGGTGCGGGCGCCCAGCACCACCACGATCACCAGCCAGAACAGCCCGGTCTGGGGGTCGAAGTTGGCCTCGTATCCCACCAGCCTCTCCTCCATGGCCAACAGCCCTCCGCCGATGGCCGCGATGCCCGCCGACACCGAGAACACGACGACCCGGGATCGCCACGAGATCACCCCGATGGACTCGGCCGCGATCTCCGACCCCCGCAGCGCCCGCAGCGCCATGCCGGTGCTGGATTCGCGGATGAGGATCACCAGCACCCCCACCAGCACCAGAACGGCGATGCACAAGATGAGGAAGTTCTCGCGGCTGGAGAAGTCGACGCCCAAAAACTCGGGCCGGGGCACGCCGCGACCGTGGAACAAAGAGCCGCCCACCCAGCTGTACTTAACCAGCACGTCGTGGAAGAACAGCGCGAAGGCCAAGGTGGCGATGGCCAGCCAGATGCCCCCCAAGCGCATCACCGGAATGCTGAGCACCGCGCCCACCGCGGCGGCGATTGCTGCGCCGGCCAGCATGCCGACGATCACCGAGATGTCCCAGCGCTGGGCGAACTGCATGGCGCCGAACGCCCCGATGGCGGCAAAGGTCACCTGGCACAGGGCGATCTGGCCACCGAGGCCGGTGAACACCACGATGGACAAGAAGATGATGGAGAAGATCACCGAGTGGGTGATGCGGGAGATCCAGAAGTTGTTGGCATAGCCGAAGGTCCAGATGCCCACCGCGGTGAAAAAGGCCAAGGCCATGATCCGGGTGTAGATGGTCATGCCCCGGCTGCGGCTGGTGGCGGCCAGCGCGGGCGGGGGCGGCGACACCCCCAGCAGCGGGTCGGCGCCCGCAACCTGGCGGCGGATGGCGGGCCAGAACACAATGATGGCGAACAGCATCACGTAGGGCAGCGCGGGGCCCTGCAACTCGGCCAGGATGACGTTGTCTCGAGGCACATGCGTGCGCATCTGGGTGGTGACCACCCCCAGCAACAGGCCGCCGAACAGGGCGGCGGGCAGACTCACCAGGCGGCCCAGCGCGGCGGCGGCCAACGCGGAGATCACGATCGGGAAGTACCCGGTTGGCTCCAGCACGGTGCCCAACGACGACGTGGTGGGCACCAGCAGCACCCCGGCCAGACCGGCGAAGAAACTGGACAGCATCCACGAGCCCGACGAAACCCAGTCGGCGTTGACCCCGTTCAGCTCCGTCATGCGGGGGCTCTGCACCACCGCCCGGATGCGCAGGCCCAGACGGGTGTAGCGGAACAGGGCGGCCAGAGCCAGGGCGGCGGCCACCACGATGACGAAGGCGGCGATCTCGTCGCGGGTGACGGGGTAGCGGCCGAACAGCCGGTACACGGTGGCGCCGTCGGGGATGATGCCCACCGCGCCGAAGGGCTGCTCGCGGTTGTAGTCGACGATGAGCTTGAACAGCTCGGGCAAGGCGACAAGCAGGCCGAGCGAGATCACCAGCTTGGCCACCGCGGAGGAGGCGTGGACGTGGCGGAATATCAGCCGCTCCAACAGCAGCCCGAGCACCGGGGCCACCAGCACCACCGCCACCAGCACCGCCGACCAGATGGGCCAATCGCGCCGCACGTGCAGCTCGAAGTAGGTGGCGGCGCTGATGAAGGCCTGCGCCCCGAAGGCCAGGTTGAACACCCCCGAGGTTTTGTAGGTGAGCACGAAGCTCATGGCCACCAGGGCGAACCCCGCGCCGATGGGCAGCCCCTGGAAGAACGCCCGGATGGTGTCTTCCAGAACCCCGGCGGCGAGGACGCTGGCGGTCATGGCCGGCTCAGCCTCCGCTCAGAGGACCGTCAGCCTGCGAACGTGAGGGCCTCGGGTTCGTGCCAGTCTTCTCGGACGGTCTCCCAACACAGCCACGGCTTGCCGGGCTCGCCGGTCCACTGCTCGAAGTCGCCATCCACTATCTGGACGCCGGTCAAGCAGCGGTACTGGTAGTCAGCATTGGGATCGTTGTTGGGCAGGGTGATCTGGCGGCTCCAGTCGACGGGATTGGTGAGCCCGTCGTGGCTGTAGTCGTCGAAAGTGCGCAGGGCATCTACCAGAGAGGCCCGGTCGAATTCGGGGCCGGCGGCCAGCAGCCCCTCATAGAAGAGGTGGGCGTTGAGCCAGCCGACCATGGTTTGCTCCTCCACCTTGATATCGGCGGTGTACTCGAAGAACGCCTCTTGGAGACGGCTGTCGATGTTGGCCTCGAACGGAACGAACTGGGTGAACACCAAGTCGCCCTCGAAAAGGTCGGCGTTGGCGGCCACAAAATCGTGGTTGTAGGTGTTGGGGTGGTACATGACCACGTCGTCGCGGTAGTCCTGCTTCACCAGCTCTTGGGCGATGGTGCGCATGCCGTTGAGGTCTAGGCAGGTGTAGATGATGTCGACGCCCTTGTCCTTCATCTCCGACACCTGGGGCGCAACGCCTCCGGCCAGGCCGAACTCGATGGAGGTGTCGAAGAACTCCACAGTCATTCCGCCGGCCTCGGCGCTGTAGCGCTCGATGGAGTCGCGGGTGCCCTCGGCGCAGATCTTGGAGTTCTCGCTGTTGCCGTAGCCGAAGACTCCGGCCTTGGCGGCCCCCACCTGGCTGGCCACATAGGGCCACAGCTGGTGGATGCAGCCGATGCAATTCGGGGCGACATGGCCGAAGATGTTGCGGCGGTCGGCAAACTCGTTGTGGATTCCCCAGCCGAAAGTGGGCACCCCGGCGTCGTTGAGGATGTCGGCGCCGAAGAACAGCAGGGTGGCCACGAAGGCGGCCAGAGAGTCGTCCTCTTCCACCATGGCCAGCGCTTGGGGCTGGTTCTGGAACAGCTGGTCGTCTCGCTTGTTGGCCAGCGCCAGCTCGCGGCCGTAGATGCCGCCGGTGTCGTTGATGAAGTTGAAGTAGGCCTCGATGCCGTCGTTGTAAGAGGCAATGTTGGTGCCCAGAGAGTTGTTGCTGATGGTGACGATGGAGGTGACCTTGATCTCGTCGTCGTTCACGCCGGGGACGCCTTCGATGGGAACGAAGGTGTGGCGGTGCTCGGGGTCTTCGGGCTCCTCGGGCTCGGGCTCCGGTGCTGGTGCGGAGTCTTCGCCCGGCTCGTCGTCGGGGGCTTCCTCGGGGGCGGGCGCGGGCTCATCGTCGGGCTCATCGGCCGGGGCGGGCTCTTCGTCGGGGGCCTCTTCGGGGGCAGGGGCGGGCTCATCGTCGGGCTCATCGGCCGGGGCGGGCGCGGCGGTGGGCGCGGGGGCGCCGTCGTCGTCGTTGCCGGCGTTGCCGCAGGCCGTGGCCACCAGAGCCAGCACGGCGAGCGCGCCAAGCAGCATCTTCCACAAACGAGCAGTCATCAAGGTCCCCCCTTGTCGCGTGTCCCGGTCAAGTTAGCCGAACTGAGCGGGCTCCACGAAGGGCCGGCGCAGTGGGGGCTAGTGGCTGGTGCGGTAGTCGCCGAATTTGGAGTCGCGCTCAGACAGTGTGGTGGTGAGGCCCTTCTTCTTGATGGAGCCCACGAAATCGTCCATGGCCTGGGTGTGGGTGCCCAGCGCGCACAGCTCGGTGCCGGCCCGGATGCCGGCCCGCATGCCCATGT
>JAJEDQ010000179.1 GCA_022821445.1 Acidimicrobiia bacterium
ACCGGAGGCAGCGGCTGCTGAGCGCCGTCGACGAGCCAGTCGCACACTGCAGAAGTGAGCGCAGAATTGTTGATTCCCCCCAGCCACACTGATGGCCCGTGGTCGGGGCGAACGATCACGACGTTGGAGTGAGCGCACTCGCCGACGCAGTCCACTATGCGAGTCCGAGCGATCTCCGAGATCGCGGCAATCTGCCCGTCTTGGTCGGTGCCAGGGTGCTTCCGCTCTGTTCCACAGCAACAGCCGCGACAGATCTGAACCCGTACGGTGGCTCCGGAAGCCAGGGACCTTCGCGCCTTCCTCATCTCTGGTGGCCGATCATGGCGCGAGCGGGCCGAACGCGAGGTGGGAGTGTTGCCCATCGGCAAGTAGTCGCACTTCGATGCCATAGACGGGTTCGAGCACATCGCTTCGCAGCACGTCGTCGGGCCGACCTTGATGCACGACCTTGCCATCGTCGAGAAGGACGAGATGATCGCAGTATCGGCTGGCCAGGTTTAGGTCGTGGAGCACGACGATGGTGTCAATCTTCAGGCGCCGAACCAGCGTGAGCACCTCGTGCTGATAACGGACATCGAGATGATTCGTGGGTTCGTCGAGCAGGATGACCGGGCTCTGCTGCGCAATGCACCGGGCGATCATCACGCGCTGGCGTTCTCCGCCTGACAGGTGGTTGAGGCTGCGCTCGACGAAGCCCGACATGTCCACCAGTTCCAGTCCTTTGAGTGCGGCTTTGCGGTCGTCGTCGGTGAAGCCCTGATGGTCGCCGCGATGGACGTGGCGTCCCAAGAGCACAAACTCGCCCACCGAGATATCGATCCCGTCGGCTGAGGCGTCTTGAGTCACGACGGACACCGAACGGGCAATCGAGCGTTGCGACATTGACCCGATCGCTTCGTCGTCGATGAGAACAACGCCGCGATTCGGGCGGAGCATCCCGTACAGGCAGCGCAGCAGTGATGACTTGCCGCTGCCGTTGGGCCCGATAAGCCCGACGACCTGTCCGGAGCGCGTGCAGAGCTGCGCCCCGGACAGGACATCGGCGGCACCGAGCCGCAGGTCGATGCCAGTGGCCGCAATCACAGGTTCGTCACCCGGTGATCTGATCGCTGAGCAGAGACAACCCCTGCACTACGAGCGGTGTCGGTGGCTCGGCAAAGTTGAACAGGAGCGGATACACCGCGCCTTGCTCGACCGCGGTAATGCTGCTGGCACCCGGAAGCTCGGTAACCAGTGCGCTGATCTCGTCGGGGGTGAGCTCAAAGTCCTCATAGAGCAGGACCAAGACCTCGGGGTTGCGACCGATGACCTCTTCGATCGAGACCTCAGGCACTCGCTCGCTGAGTTCGGCAAACACGTTGGTCATGCCCAGGGCCTCCATCAGCGGATGCACCATGCCCAGAGAGGAATAGGCGTAGATGGCACTGCCGTCGGAGGTGACATAGAGCGCCGCAGCGGTCTTGCCTTCGGCTACTGGCGCATCGGCGGCCGAGGCCACGGCAGCCTCCAACGCAGCGGCGCTCGCGTTGGCTGTTTCAGTCGTGTCGAAGAGCTCTCCGTAGAACCGGACCTCCTCCAGGATGCTCTCGAACGATGGGGTCGGCGGGTTATCGCAGAATGGAGGCATCACATAGAACTGGATGCCGACGTCGGCGAGCGAGTCGTGGGTGAGGATGGCGTTGTCGAAACCGATGACGAGGTCGGGGTCGTGGTCGACGATTGCCTCTAGCGACACCTCGACACCTCCGGTCGCAGTGGCCTCGGCCAGTAACGCCGGAATCTCGCTGAGCACGGCCAACTGGTCGGCGGTGTAGTACTCCTCGTTGAAGTCCTCGATGCGGGCAATCACACGGTCCATAGCGCCAGCGGCGAACAGAAGCGAGGGTGCCGAGGCCTCCATCAACAACACCCGCTCAGGAGGGGAGTCGAGGGTGAACTCTTGGCCGCAGTTGGTGAAGGTCAGCGGGAATCCGTCGTCGTGAGCAGCTGTGGGCTGGCTCTCGGCTGGCTCGGCGACCGAGTCCTCCGAGGTGGAGGAGTCATCGTTGCCTCCACACGCCGCGGCCACACATCCGACCACCAGGAGCAGTGCGATCGCTCGACTCCTGAACGTTGACAGTTTCATTGGGTTTCCTTTCTCGAGCGCATTTGCGCTCAATTGCTGTGATTGAGTTTTCGGACCAGTGCGACGAGGACCGGCGCACCAACCACGCCGGTGACCACGCCGATGGGCAGTTCGCGGGGCTGCAACGCCATGCGGGCCGCGACATCCGCCCAAACCAACATGAGGGTGCCGAGCGCCGCTGATGCCGGGATCAGATGGCGGTGAATCGGGCCGACGATCCGCCGCGCGATGTGAGGCGCTGCGAGACCGACGAATCCGATGCCGCCCGACAGCGACACGGCGAAGCCAACGCACAACGCGACCACAACCACGAGCAGCAATCGGGTGCGCCCAGGATCGACGCCGCTGGCCATGGCCGTCTCGTCACCGAGTGCCAGCAGGTCAAGTCGGCGACGCCACCAGAACACCAAGACCATGCCGACGCCCATGCCGACGTAGCCGATGGGCAGCGTGGACCAGTCGGCGTTCGCGAGCGAGCCAAGCAGCCAGAACATCACCGCGCGGGCACCTTCAGCGCTGTGGGCGAAGAGGATGAGCAGGCTGGTGACCGCACTCAGCAGGTAGCTGACGGCCACACCGGCCACGAGCATCCGGGAAGGTGTGATTCGACCGGTGGAACGGGCCAAAGCCAACACGAGAGCAAGGGCACCGAGGGCGCCGAAAAACGCCATCAACGACACCGATTCCGCACCCAGCCCGGAGCCGATTCCAAACAGGATTGCCGCGGCCGCGCCAGTGGATGCCCCCGAACTCACGCCGAGGATGTACGGCTCGGCCAGCGGGTTTCGGACGATGGCCTGGAGGGTCACTCCCACAACTCCGAGGGCCGAACCCACGATCGCGCCGAGCAGCACCCGGGGCAGGCGCACTTCCCAGATGATTGCGTCTTCGGTTCTGGCCCAGCTTTCGGCCTCGAACAGGCCGAACATGTGGTGTGCGATGATCCGCAGGACCGTCGGAGGTGACACCCCGATCGGACCGAGCCCGATGGCGACGACCACCGACACGATGGTGATCAACGTCAGGGCAATGAGGGTGGGCCGGCGGCTCCCCGCCCAACCGGCACTTGATGTAGTCGGGGCCCGATCCGTCGCCTCCAGTAGAGACACGACGGAACCGTAACAAGAATGAGTCCTATTCCTAAATCATTACCGGTGCGTCCCAATGTTCCTGTTCAACCGCCTTTTGGGAATAGCACTCATTCCCAATCAATCGGTACGGTTTCGGCGTGACCAGCGCCTCGGACGGAACGCAGA
>JAJEDQ010000060.1 GCA_022821445.1 Acidimicrobiia bacterium
GGGGTGATCGGCACCGGTGGGATCCGCTACGAGCCCTACTTCATCGAGCAGATCGTCGACCGTCAGGGAAACGTGCTCTACCGCCATGAGCTGTCGGGCGAGCGGGTGGTGTCGCCGCGCTCGGCCTGTTGGGCCACCGACGTTCTGGAGAACAACATGGTCAACGGCACCGGACGGCGGGCCCAGCTGCCCTTGCAATCCTCGGCGGGCAAAACCGGCACCACCGAGGAGTCGGCCGATGCCTGGTTCGTCGGGTTCACACCCCATCTGGCCACCGCGGTGTGGCTGGGGAACCCCAACGAGCGCATCCCCATGCGCAAGGTGACCGGCAGCTCCTATCCGGCAGTGGCGTGGGGCCGGTTCATGACCAGCTACCACGAGGGCCGAGAGGTGGTGGACTTCGCCGGCTGTCCTGGCGAGCCCCGGCTGGGTGACCTGATCGAGTTGGATGACGTGTTCACCGTGGGCGCCCCCTGCGCGGCCCCGCCGACGCCCGAGGATCCAGAGGCGCCGGTGCCGGTGATCGTGGCGGTGGACGCCGACGACGACGGCGCTCATGACACCTGTGTGGACCTCTTGACCACCAGGGGCATAGAGCCGTGCGGTCTCAGCGAGTTCGCGGTGGAGGGGGGAGAGCCCATTCCGCTGTACTGCGGGACCCCATTGCCGATCGAGGCGGAGTGCCCCGAAGGCCAGTTCCCCTTGGACTCCGACAACGACGGCATTGCCGACACTTGCGTGGGCCCCGGGCCCGCCCCGGGTTCTCCGACCGATCCCAGCCTCGACCCTGAAGGAGATTTGCCGACCGATGCCGGTCAGTTGGCTGAATCCGATGCTGGACTTTGACTCTAAGATCGAGCCGTGATCGAAGATCAATTCCAGCGCCTGCTGTCGGTGCAGGATCACGACACCCTGATCGATCAGCTTCGTCATCGCTTCGACACGCTGCCCGGGAGGGCCTCGCTGGCCGCGGCCCAACAGGCTTGCCGCCAGATTCACAACCAGCGGGCCGCGAAGCAGGTCCAGCGCCTGGAGCTTCAGCGGGATCTCAAGCGCAACGAGGATGAGCTGGCCGCGTTGGAAGACCGGACAAAGAGGGAATACGACCGCTTGTACTCCGGTGAGGTCTCCGGCACCCGGGAGCTCCTGACCCTCCAGGAGGAAGTGGACGGATTGCGAACCCGCTGCTCCGACATGGAGAGCGGTGCCCTGGAGCTGATGGAGGCGATTGAGGAGATCGACGCCGAGGTTGAATCCCTGGAGTCGAGCCTCGAAACCGCCGAGGCCGCGGTGGCCGACGCCCAGCATCAACTGGAGGAGGCCGAGGCGGTCGTCCAGGCCGAGATCCACCAGGAGACCGCCGCCCGCTCTGCCGAAGCGGGAGAAATCCCAGAGACCGCACTTGCCAGCTACGAGGGTTTGCGGGCTCGTATGGGCGGTATCGCCGTGGCCCGGCTCCGCAACGGCACCTGCGAAGGGTGCCACCTGGCGCTGTCGGCCATGGAGCTCGACCGCATTCGCCACGCACCGGCTGATGAGGTGTGCCACTGCGAGGAGTGTGGTCGCATCCTGGTGCGGACCTGACCGCACGGACAACCGGTGCTCTTCTGGTTTCTGGCTCTCAGCTTCGTGCTGGTGGCCTTGGTGTTCGACAGTCCGGCATTGGACTACCGCATGGTGATGTTGGGCTCGGTGCTGCCAATGGTCGAGCTGTTGGCCGGGGGACCGTGGGCGCTGCACACCCTGCTCGCTCCGTTGGTCGTGCTAGTGGCGGTAATGCTGGCCACCCGGGGCCGCCGGCTGTCCCGGCGCCGTTGGCTGGGGCTGCCCATCGGGCTGTTCCTCTACTTGGTGCTGGACGGCGCCTGGTTGCGCACTGTTTTGTTCTGGTGGCCGGTTTTCGGGGTGGCGGTAGACAGCGCCGACCTCCCCGAATTCAAGCCCGCGGCCACGCTGGTTGTGTTGGAGCTCATCGGGCTGGCGGTTGGGGCCTGGTCGGTGCGCCGTTTCGGCCTCATCGATAGGGAGCGCTTGCGCCTGTTCTGCACCCAGGGTCGGCTGGACAGGTCTCAGATGGGTGCCCACCGGTCTCGGCGGCCCCGGAGGCGCTGAACGCCGCCATCTCCGACGAGATTGGACGGTGAGTCGGCCTGTAGGCGGGATTCTGTCCGGGTCCTTGCGGACCGTGGGCGGCCATCCATCTAAGCGGCCTACCCGGGGACTGCCCCTGACGGGGCGGTGGGCCACCATGTCCCCTGCTTGGCCTTGCTCCCGGTGGGGTTTGCCGAGCGAGCCGAGTCGCCCCGGCCCCTGGTGCGCTCTTACCGCACCGTTTCACCCTTGCCTGTGCCCGCCGGAGCGGGCCATCGGCGGTCTGTTCTCTGTGGCACTTTCCTTCGAGTCGCCCCGACTGGCCGTTAGCCAGCACCGTTGCCCTGCGGAGTCCCGACCTTCCTCGGCATCGAAGTCGAAACCTCGATGTCGCGGCCACCCGGCCGACTCACCGTCCCCTTCAGTTTGCCAGCCCCACTCTTCTCTAGGCGAGAAGGTTTTGTCTGACAGGCCGGTGATGCGCTCGCCAAGCGTTCTACAGGCCTATGTCGGAGAGCTCGGGGTACCAGCGGGCGGCCCGCCCCACCGCCTCGTGCCAGCGCTCTCGGTCCACCGTTCCCTGCGGTTCCACCACCGCCCTCGGCGACCAGGAATCGGCCACCTCCTGCCAGCTAGACCACTGGCCTAAGGCCCGCCCGGCCAACACCGCGGCACCCAGAGCGGTCCCCTCCGGTACTGGGCACAGCTCTACGGTACGGCCCAGAGTGTCGGCCAGAATCTGGATGAACACCGGGTTCTGAGACATTCCGCCGTCCACCCGGATCTGCTCGATGTGATAGCCGCTGTCTGCCTCAGCCGCTTCCAACAGATCGGCGGCTCGCTGGGCCACGCCCTCGAATACCGCTCGCACAATGTGGGCTGCGGTGGTGCCCCCGGTGATGCCGAAGAGCGCGGCCCGGGCTCCGAAGTCCCAGTGGGGGGTGCCCAGTCCGTACAGGGCCGGCACGTACACCACCCCGCCGGTGTCGGCCACGCTGCCGGCCAATTCGGTGGACTCGGCCGCGTCGCCCAACAGTCCCACGTCGTCGATCAGCCAGCTCATGTTCGACCCGGCGGCGATCATCATGGCCTCCACACCCCAGACGATGGCCCCATTTTCCTGCCAGGCCACGATGGGAAACGTTCCCCGGTCGCTGCGCTTGTCGGCGATCGGCCGGTCGGGGCCGGTACAGACGTCCAAAAAAGCCCCAGTGCCGAAGGTGAGCTTGGCCAGCCCTTCGAGTACACAGCGCTGTCCGATCAGCGATGACTGCTGGTCACCGATGATCCCCGCAATGGGCGGTGCCCCCGGCAAGGCCGTAGCACTTCCCACCACCCCGGTGGAGTCCACAATCTCCGGCAGGCATCCGGCCGGCACCCCAATCCGCTCGGCAATCTCGCTCGACCAGCGGCTCCCGTCGTCGCTCAGCATCCCGCTCATGGCCGCATTGGAGGGATCCACCACATGGCTGGCACCCTGCGACAAACACCAAACCGCCCACGTATCCACGGTGCCGAAGCACAGATCCCGAGAGCGGTCGGGGTCGTGCTGGTCGAGCAGCCAGACCGCCTTGGTGGCCGACTCGTTGGGAACCAGCCGAAGCCCCTCGGCCTGACAGGCCAGGCATTCTCCCACGGTCCGCAGGTCTTGCCAGCCCAGCGCCGGGCCCACCGGCTCGCCAGTTCGGCGGTCCCACACCACCGCCGAACCCCGCTGGTTGGTCACGGCCACCGCGTCCACGCCGCCGACTTCCTCCACCACTTCGGTAGCGGTTTGGAGGATGACCGCCGCCATCTCGTCGGCGTCGAACTCCACCAGTCCCGGCTCGGGCATATCAGGGGGAGTGCGCTGTTGGCGAAAGCAGCTCACCTGCTGCCCGTCGGTCACCGCCGAGCGGATGCTGCTGGTGCCCACATCGATGACGCAGATTTTCATGGGGCTTCTCCTGTGTTGTGGGAATCAGGTGTTCTGAGGCTGCTTGGATAGCCCAGCAGAGGAAATGCCGGCCAAGTCGGCTGACGCCAGTTCACGGTAGGCGGCAGCCTCCGCCTGCTGTTCTGCCAACGACCATCCCAGTTCACGGCCCAGCAGCGCCGCGACTTCTTCGGCAGCAGCCATGCTGGCGGCTACATGCCGGTATCGGGCCTGGGTGCGCCGGCTGAGCACATCGTCCACCGTACGGGCCATTTCCGCCCGGGCGGCCCAAATGACCTCGGCACGCAGATAGGGGAGTCCCTCGGTCAGCGGAAGACCCAAGTCGGGCTCGTCTGCCGCCAAGTCAGCCAGCTCGTCGGCTTCAGTGCCATAGCGCTCGGCCAAGTGCCGGGCGGTGGCAGCGGGCAAGCCCCTCGATTCCAGGCTGTCTTGAACCTCTTGTGGGCTAGCCGCTCCCCGAAGACGCAGGCGCTTTGTCTTCGACCGCCGCCTTCGATGATTGATCTCGCGATGATCGATCCTGGGCAGGAGCTTCACCACCACGTCTACGGCGTCGGCGGCCATCTGTCGATAGGTGGTGAGCTTGCCACCGGTAACGGTGACCACTCCGTCGGTTTCGGCAACGTGGTGCCGGCGAGACAAGTCTGCGGTACGGGCCGAGGCCGTGTCGGCCACCAGGGGTCGAAGCCCGGCCCAAGCACCGATCACGTCAGCCTCCGACACTTCCAGCGACGTTGCCGACCGCAGCGCTCCCAGCAACTCAGCCGCGTCGTCGGCATTGCAGCGGGGATTGTCCAGCGAGCCCGAATAGTCGGTATCGGTGGTCCCGACATAGCAGGCTTCTCCGAGCGGAATGACGAAGATGTTCCGTCCTCGCACTGGCGAAGGCAAGATCGAGCCGCACTCGATGCCCAAGAGCGACCGGGGAAAGGTGAGATGAACCCCCTTGGCGGGTCGTATTCCAATGTCTCCCAGATCAGCGGCCCAAACACCGGTGGCGTTGATCACCGCTCGGCATGAGATCTCCAACTCCTCGCCCTCCGCAGATTGCGCCAGCAAGGCGCTCACCTGCCCGTGGCCGTCGCGGACAACCCTTTTTGCCGACACTCGGTTGGCTGCAACCGCGCCGTGGTCCACCGCTGCGGTACGGATGACCGACAGCACCAGTCGGGCGTCATCGGTTTGGCAGTCGTAGTACTGGTAACCCCCCACCACTTGGTCGTGATCCAGGGCTGGGAAACCAGCCAGCACCTGCTCCTTGCTCAGCCGGCGATGGAGCTTCCCGATGAGTGCCCCTCCGCACAGGTCATAGGCCCAAAGAGCTCCGCCGATTGCCCTGGTGAGCCCGCGGCGCAGCTTGCCGCCATGACCAAATAGTGGGATGACGAACGGCAGATCCTTCACCAGATGGGGGGCATTGCCTCGTAATCGCTGCCGCTCGATCAAAGCTCCCGCCACCAGTCGAACTTCTCCCTGTCGGAGATAGCGAAGCCCGCCGTGTACCAGCTTGGACGATCGGGAGGAGGTGCCCTCGGCGAAGTCGCGCCGCTCTACAAGCGCCACTCGCAGTCCCCGGGAGGCCGCATCCAGTGCCGCGCCGGCGCCCGTAATGCCGCCTCCGATCACGCAAACATCGAAGTGGTCCTCGGACATCCGGGCCAAGGCCTTAGGTCGGCTGAAGATTCCGGTGCTCATGGGCGTGCTAGGCGGAAGTTCACAAGGAGCCTCCCGGGGAAGGCTTGCATAGCCAAATGATGGCGTCTTTCCCAATGGCTTGGCGGTATCGGTCAATGACGCTGGTTCGGAATTCACTGGCGCGCTCGGCACTAACTAGCGCCACTGCGCATCCCGCGAAACCACCGCCGGTCATGCGCGCTCCGAGGCATCCTGGGCTGGTCTGGGCGATCTCGACAATTTGGTCCAGGGCAGGTCCCGATACCTCATAATCATTGCGCAAGCTGTCGTGGCTGGAATTCATGAGGGCGCCCATTGCTTGGGCGTCATTGTTGACCATGGCCTGGGCAGCTTCGAGGGTGCGTCGGTTCTCGGCGATGACGTGGCGGGCTCGGCGTTTTTCGGCACTGAGGCGAGGGGGGAGCCGCTCCAGATCCGAGAGTTGGGCGTCACGCAGCGATGGGATGCCCAAGGCGGCTGCCGCCCGTTGGCAGGCCTCGCGCCGGTCGGCGTAGGCGGAGTCGGCCAGTTGTCGCCGCGTGCTGGTGTCCATGACCGCGACAACCGCGTTGGTTGGAATGGGAACTGGTTTGGAGCGCAACGATCGACAGTCGATCAGCGATGCATGCCCCGACACCGCGGTGGCGGAGATCAACTGGTCCATGATTCCGCTGGGTACCCCGACTACTTCGTTCTCCACCCGCTGGCCGAGCCGAGCAATCGCCTCGGGAGACCACTCGACGCCGGCCAAGCCCAGTATGACCAGGGTGGTTGCTACTTCAAGAGCAGCCGACGACGACAGGTTGGCGCCGGCGGGGATGTCAGTGGCGATTGAGGCTCGCCACGGCCCGGGGTCCACGCCCTGTTCCCGGAGCAGACGGCAGACGCCCCTCAGGTGTACCGACCAGTCTCCGGCTTCGATTGAGTCGGCGGGGTCGAAAACAACGCTCCCGAATCCCTCCGAATGGATTTCCACCTCGGAACCGCCGGGTGCCCGGCTGGCGGCTACGGAGGTGTCGAATGGCAGGGCCATGGGCAGCACGAACCCGTCGTTGTAGTCGGTGTGCTCGCCGATCAGGTTGACCCGCCCCGGTGCCCGGCTCACCAGAGTGGGGGAGCCCCACCGGCGCTGATGGTGCGTCGCAGCCCGCTCCTTGGCTTGGGCCGCGCTGCTGGCAGCTTTGTCGGTGCCCCGGCCGGGTTGGAGATCGCCTGAAGGTCTCATTTCTGCCCCGGCGAGCTCGGTCATGTCGACTCGCGAACGACCAACTCCACGGGAAGCTTCACCGGATCACGCGGGATGCCAGGGGTGTCGATGAGCTCGTGGAGCGCCTGGGTCACCTCCTCGCTGAGAAGGGGGCGATCAAGGCGAACGGTGGTCAAGGCCGGAGTCACCAGCGAGCTCATGTCGATGTCGTCGCAGCCCACCACGGCAATGTCATCGGGAACCCGTCGGCCTCGGGCCTTGGCCGCCCTCATTGCGCCGATGGCGACGAGGTCGTTGTAGGCGAAGACTCCATCGATGTCGGGACGCCGGTCGATCAACTGGCCCATCCCGGTCTCCCCACCCTCGACGGTGGGTAGCATTCGCACCACCTCCGGGGGAGATGCGCCGGCCGCCGAATCCCGTAGGCCCCGGAGAAAGCCCCGTTCTCGGTTCCGCCTTCGGGGAGGAGACAGCGATGAGGCGATCATCCCCAGACGGCTCCGGCCCGTGTCCAACAAGTGGCGGGTGGCCATGGCGGCGCCCGCTTCAAGGTCGAATGAAACGCAGGCCAGATTGGGGGCGTCAGCCTGATCGTCCACGATCACCACGGGGAGCCCCCGCCGGGCATAGCTGGTGAGCTGGTCGATGGTGTCAAGCGCAGGGAACACGATCACTCCGTCTACCGCGTGAGACCACAGCGACTTGAGCACGTCGGCCTGGCGGGCCGGATCGCTGTCGGTGCTGGCGAAGAACATTGTTCGACCCGCCTCGCGGGCCTTGCGCTGGATCCGCTCGGCCAGCGCGGGAAAGAACGGATCGGTCATCCCGCCGCCCACTAGGCCCACTGTGCCGCTTCGTCGGGTTATCAGGCCCCGGGCCAGCATGTTGGGCTGGTAGCCGAGCTGCTCTACCGCATCCAGCACCTTCTGGCGGGTGGCCTCCGAGAAGCCCCCCTCGTCGTTCACCACCCGGGAAACCGTGCGTGGCGACACTCCCACTTGGGTGGCTACATCTCGAAGGGTTACTTCTTTCGGCATCGCGAGGGAACACTCTAGGCGAAATTCGGGTCAAATGGTGCAAGTCAACGTTGACGCCAACGTTGGCGTCAACGTTGACGTAGCTGCCTCGCTGCGCTATGGTGCGGGCCGTCGCAGCCCGACTGCGCGAGGGATGGGCCTCTCTGAAATCAGGGGGCACAGACCAAGAGGGGGTTCGTCAGTGGCCGCAATTGCGTTCATAGGAGCGGGGAGCACGGTCTTCACCCGCAATCTTGTGAGCGATCTTTTGAGATTCGAGGACATCCGCGACTCCCTCGAGTTCCGCCTGCACGACATTGACGCCCAACGGCTTTCCACATCGCAAATCGTCTCTGAGCGGATGGTGGAGTCGTTTGGCGCTGACGCCTCGGTAACGGCCACCACCGATCTGCGGTCTGCCCTCGACGGGGCCGACTACGTGATCACCATGTTCCAAGTAGGGGGCTACGAGCCGTCAACGGTGCTCGACTTCGATCTGCCAGAGCGCTACGGCCTAGAGCAGACCATCGCCGACACCATCGGGATCGGCGGCATCATGCGGGGTCTGCGCACAGTTCCCGCCTTGGTGGAGGTGGGTGAGGCCATGGGCGATCTCTGTCCGGAGGCGGTGCTGCTCAATTACGCCAACCCGATGGCAATCAACATGTGGGGGTTGTCTGAGCTGTGCGACGTCGAAGCCTACGGGCTCTGCCACAGCGTGCCCCTCACCGCGCAACACCTTGCCTCGGATCTCGGTATCCCCGACGAGGAGCTCGACTATCTGGTGGCCGGGATCAACCACATGTCGTTCTTCTTGCGGTTGGAGCACCAGGGCCGCAACCTCTATCCCGATCTGAAGCAGCTGTTCCGCGATCCGGCCGAAGCCCCGAGCCGAAATGAGTGGGGCCTGCCCGACGCGGTCCGCTATGAGATGCTGCGGCGGCTGGGGTACTTCGTCACCGAGTCGAGCGAGCATTTCGCCGAGTACACCCCATTCTTCCTCAAGCAGGGGCGCCCCGATCTGGTCGAGCGCTTCCATGTGCCCGTCGGCGAGTACATGCGCCGCTGCCGGGTGCAGATCGAGGAGTGGGATGAGCTGCGGGCCCACCTCGAAGACACCGCCACGCCGCCAGAAGTCCCCCAGAGTGACGAGTACGCCCCCCAGATCATTCACAGCCTCGAGACCGGCCAAGAGCGCAACGTGTACGTGAACGTCCCGAACCACGGCCTCATCGACAACCTGCCCGCAGGGTGCGTTGTGGAAGTGCCCGCCACGGTCGACAACAAGTCCATCACCCCCGAGGCCATCGGCGAGATGCCCCCGCACCTCGCCGCTCTCATCCGCACCAACGTGGCCCCCCAAGAGCTCACCGTCGAGGCGCTCAAGACAGGGCAACGAGAGCGCATCTACCACGCTGCCATGCTCGACCCCCACACTGCCGCTGAGCTCGACCTCGACCAGATCTGGTCGCTGGTAGACGCCCTCCTCGAAGCCCACGGGGACTTCATCCCCGAACCCTTGCGGCCTCCGCCAACGGAGCGGGCCACATGACGGCGGTGCAGCGGGCGCTGCCCCGCCGGTGGCCGTTGCTGCGGTCGGGAAACCTGCACGGCGGGTGGCCCTCGGCTTTCTGGTTCCTATTGCCGGCGCTCATCGGCTTTGTCGCCTTCTACCTGTATCCCGCCATCCGGGGCGTTTACATCAGCTTCACTGATTGGAATCTGATCGCCAACGAGGGCGACTGGGTGGGCACCGACAACTACGACCGGCTCTTGGACGACAGCCGGGTGTGGGACTCCCTTAAAGTCACCATCCGGTACACCGTCATCAACATCGTTTCCCAGACCATCCTGGCCATTGGAATCGCCGTGCTGATGGACCGCCTCACAAAGTCGGTGGTGATAAGGGGCATAATCCTGTTCCCCTGGCTCATCCCCAATGTCATCGTGGCGATGCTGTGGGTGTGGATGCTCGACGGCAACCTCGGAATTGTCAACGAGTTCCTGGGTTGGTTCGGCGTCGATCCCATCCGCTTCTTCACCGACACCGACAAGGTGATTCCCACGTTGGCGGGCATCAACACCTGGCGGCACATGGGGTACACGGCCCTGCTGATCTTCGCCGGATTGCAGACCATCCCCAAGAATCTGTACGAGGCCGCTGCCCTTGACGGGGCCACCGAGAGGCAGATGTTCTTCGGCATCACCATGCCGCTGTTGCGGCCGATTTTGGCCCTGGTGCTGGTGATCACCATCGTGGGCTCGCTCCAGGTCTTCGACACGGTATACGTGGCCACCGGCGGATTCGGAGGCCAGCCGGGTGGGCCGGCCAACGCCAGCCGGGTGATCTACCTCTACATCTACCAGAACGCGTTCGACTTCAATCAGCTCGGCTACGCCGCCGCCATATCCGTGCTGTTGGTGGTGATTCTGCTGGCGGTCACCTTCGTGCAGCTCAAGCTGCTGAGAGCGGGGGAGAGCGATCTGTCATGACCGCCGTCGCCGACCGCATCGAGCAGGCCAGCAGAACCTTCGAGCCCTCGGCTCGGCTGCGAAAGCTGGGCATCGGCCGGGGAACGGCCTGGCTGATCCTCATCGTGATTTTGATCGTCAGCCTGTTCCCATTCTGGTGGGCGTTGCGCACCGGGCTGTCGAGCAACAGCGACCTGTTCGCCGGCGAGCAGAGCCTGCTGCCTGCGGGCTACACCAACGACAACTTCGAGCGGGTGCTGGGCACGGCCAGCGAAGCCGAGATCCTCGACAGCCTCGGCCGCCAGAACACCGGGTCTTTCGATTTCTGGCAGTCGCTGAAGGTGAGCGTGATCGTGGCCACCGCCATCACCGTCGGGCAGGTGCTGTTCTCCGGGATGGCTGCCTATGCCTTCGCCCGGCTCCGGTTCTTCGGCCGAGACAAGCTCTTCTTCCTCTTCCTGAGCGGTTTGATGGTTCCGCCCATCTTCACGCTGATCCCCAACCTGATCTTCATCAAGAACCTGGGCTGGCTCAACAGCTATCCAGGGATCATCGCCCCGTTCTTCTTCATGACGCCCTTCGCGGTGTTCTTCCTCCGCCAGTTCTTCTTGGGCATCAGCCGGGAGGTGGAGGAGGCCGCGCTGTTGGACGGGGCCGGCCACTTTAGGACCTTCTTCGGGATCATCGTGCCGATGAGCGCGGCGCCCATCGCCACCCTGGCCATCCTCACCTACATCAACGCGTGGAACGAGAACATCTGGCCGCTGGTCGTGGCCAGAGCCCCGGAGCGGCAACCGTTGACGGTTGCTCTCGGACAGTTCACGGCCCAACAGCCCGGGACGTCCCCGGACTGGTCGGGTCTGATGGCGGGCACACTGCTCGCCGCCTTGCCGATCATCGTCATCTTCCTGGTCTTCGGGCGCAGGGTGGTCGACTCAATCGGCTTTTCGGGGATCAAGTGATTCCCGTGTCAAACACGGCCCTACCCGGGTCGCAACATGAAATCCCTGGGAGGGAGCAAAGATGAGAAAGACAATATGGAGGCTCATCGCAGTCTTTATTGCCTTAACCCTGGTTGCCGCAGCCTGCGGTAATGACGACGACGACGGAGGTGCCGGCGAAGCCCAGCCCGCTCCCCAGGCCACGGAAGCGGCCGAGGAGAGCGCGCCAGCTCCCACCGAAGCCCCGGTCGAGGCCGTGACTATCGAGTACTGGCTGTGGGATGGCAACCAGCAGCCCCACTACCAGCAGTGCGCAGACGACTTCACTGCGGCGAACCCCAACATCAACGTTGAGATCGTGCAGTTTGGCTGGGGCGACTACTGGACCAACCTGACGGCGGCCTTCGCCTCCGATTCGGGACCCGACGTGTTCACCGACCACCTGGCCCGCTACCCCGAGTTCGTGGCCAGCGGTGTGCTGGTACCGCTCAACGACTATGCGGCCCGCGACGGGGTTGACACCGGGGCGTACTTCCCCGGTTTGGCCGAGCTGTGGGTGGACGCCGAAGGCAACCGCTACGGCTTGCCCAAGGACTTCGACACCATTGCGCTGGTCATGAACGCCGGCCACATCGCCGATGCCGGTGTGACCGCGTCCGACTTTGCCGCCGCAGAGTGGAATCCCGACGACGGCGGCAGCTTCCAGGAGCTCATCGCCAAGCTCAGCGTGGATGCCAACGGCAACCGGGGCGACTCGCCGGACTTCGACTCCTCCAACGTCGAGGTGTACGGAATGGGCCTCGAGGGCAACTTCGGCGCCTTCGGTCAGACCACGTTCTCTGGATTCGCCGCTTCCACCGGCTTCCAGTTCCTCGACGTCAACCCGTTCGGCGACTCCGCCAACTACGACGATCCCCGCCTGGCGGCCACGATCGACTGGTACGTGCGGATGATCGACGCCGGCTATGTCGTTCCGATTGAAGATGTGGAGTCGCTCGGCGGCACCACCGTCTTCCAGAACGGCTCGGCTGCGGTCATGGCTGACGGCTCTTGGAAGATCGGCACCTACATCGGCGCCGACACGCCGTTCGATGTGGAGTTCGCTCCGCTGCCCACAGGGCCGAGCGGATCGAGGGCTTCGATGTTCAACGGCCTGGCCGACTCCATCAACCGGAGCTCCGACAACCAAGAGGAAGCATGGCAGTGGGTGAAGCACATGGCTTCGGCTGATTGCCAGGACATCATCGGCGGTGCTGCGGTGGTCTTCCCGGCCATCCCCTCGGCTGCCGATATCGCCGTCGCCTCCCACCAGGCCAACGGCGTTGACGTGACGGCGTTCACCGTCCATGTGGACGAGGGCACTACCTTCCTATTCCCGATCACCGACAGCGCCAGCCAGATTGAAGCCATTGTGGGCCCGGCCATGCAGGAGATCCTGCGAGGCCAGGCTGACGCCGCTGACCGACTCAGCCAGGTGGCTGACGAGGTCAATTCGGTTCTCGGCTCCTAGCGGAGTCGTTTGCTGAGCGATGGCCCGGACCGGAACGGCGCGTGAGATGTCGGAGGCAAGATTTCCCCTCCCCTTCGGCGTCACCACGCGGCGGTTGCCGGTCCGGGCTCCGCTCTCTTTGGCGGCGTTCGCTGTTGCCCTTGTTGCCGCGGCGTGCGGTGGTGATGGGGGCAACGGCAACGCCGCCTCGACGGTCGACGCCTCGTCGAGCGCCGCGGCCCACACTGATCGCGGTGAATGTGAGAACCGGTTCGTGTCCATCGACTTGGACCATGAGACCCGGGGACCGGGCGCCAGCCAGTCGATGTTCGATGGGATGGGCGCAGGCTTGGCCGTCGGCGATCTCGACCACGACGGCGATGATGACATCGTCTTGGCCAACTTGAGCGGCGACTCCTCTGTGCTGTGGAACCGCGGCACCCTCGAATTTGAGCGGGAGCCGCTCATCGAGGGCCGCTTTCGCCATGTGGCGATCGTGGACGTTACCGGCGATCGGCGCAATGACGTAATTCTCACCACCGGGGTTGGCCGGCCGCTGGCCATGGTCAACTCTGGCGGGGGTGCGGGGGCGGCCGACATGTTCGAGCGGGCCGAGATCGCTGGCCTCGACGCTTACACCTATTCCATTGCCTGGGGTGACCTCGGCGGTGACGGCGACCTGGACGCGGTGACCGGCGCTTACAACGCGGAGCTCACCGTGGCCCGCCGCCTCAATCTGGGCGACAAGGGCGGGGTGGGGTTGTTCGAGCGGGAGGGCGGCTCGTTCACCCACACGCAGCTGGCCGAGGAGTCGCAGGCGCTGGCCGTGCGCATCGGCGATATCAACGGCGATGGCGTGTCCGACATCTTCGTGGGCAACGATCTCGCCACTCCCGATCACATCTGGTTCGCCGACAACGACGGATGGGATCAAGTCACGCCCTTCACCCAAACGGCGTTCAGCACGATGGGCGTCGACAGCGGCGACATCGACAACGACGGCGACCTCGATCTCTTCGCCACCGACATGAAGCCCATGGATGACGAGCCCGAGACGCTCACGGCCTATGAGGGAGTCATCGCCGACATCGAAGCCTCCCCGGATACCGACAACATCCAGATCCCAGAAAACGTCCTGTTGGTGGCGGGCGAAGACGGCTACTCCAGCGCCGCAACGTCGTTCGGCATCGAGGCCACGGGGTGGAGTTGGTCGGGGCTGTTCGGCGATCTCGACAACGATGGCTTCCAAGACCTCTATGTGGTCAACGGCATGGTGGCCGACAACCTATTCGACCACCTGCCAGGTGCCAGCCTCACCGAGCCGAACCAGGCGTTTAAGAACATGGCCGGAGAGCGCTTCGAGCCCGCCTACTCCTGGGGGTTGGACGACCTCACCGGGGGGCGGGGGATGGCCATGGCCGACCTCGACAGCGACGGCGACCTCGACATCGTGGTCAACAACCTCAACGCTCCTTCAAGGCTCTACGAAAATCGGCTTTGCGCTGGCCAGGCCCTAACCGTCCAGCTGGACTGGCAGGGAACCGGCAATCCGACCGCGATCGGCGCTCAGGTCGTCGCCTCCCGCGGCAGTGGCGACCGGCTGGTGCGCACGGTGGAGACGTCGCGGGGCTATCTCTCGGGCGCCTCAGCCGCCGTCCACCTCGGACTCGGTTCAAACTGGGATGCGGTGGACCTCGAAGTCGTCTGGCCCGACGGCCGGGTCTCGGAGATCTCCGACATCCCGGTCGACCATCACGTGCTGGTCACCCGCCACGAGGGACCGACGCCATGAGCCGGGATTACCTGGTTCGACCGGGCACAACGGGCCAGCGGCTGCGGGACGCCGCCATCCACCTCACTCCGGTTGTGCCGGCAATCGCCGCGGTGGCAATCATCGGCCATCCGGCGCTGTGGGCGGCGGTGTTCTTGCCGCTCGGACCTTTGGTTCTGGGTCGGCTGCTGGCGGGCAGCCGGGAAACCGGGCTCGGTCACTGGGCCCGATCGGTCGACTTCTCGGTGACGGTGGCGGCCTTTGCCCTCGGCATCTATGGCCTGCTCCAGGCTGCGGTGCGCGTCGAGGCCGTCGGCGTACTAGTGGCCATTGGCGTGCTTCTGCTTGTTCTGCTTCTGCTCAATTGGCTGCTGTTCACGGTTGTGGCGGCCAATCGGGCCCGGTACGGAGAAATGTTCGATCCACCCTGGGTCGTGCCGCTTTTTCGCCGGACCCTGGGCGCAAACTCATCAAACCCATGGCTGAAGGGGGAGTTCTAATGGCAACGGTTGAGCTTGAAGGCCTGACCAAGATCTATCCAGGAGGCGTCACCGCGGTGGATGACATGAGCCTCTCCATTGAGGACGGCGAGTTCGTCGTATTTGTCGGCCCGTCGGGCTGCGGCAAATCGACGGCTCTGCGCATGATCGCCGGCCTGGAGGAGATCAGCGACGGGGTGCTGAGAATCGGGGACGTAGACATGACCAGCGTCCATCCCCGCGAACGCGACATCGCGATGGTGTTCCATAACTACGCCCTCTACCCCCATCTCACAGTGCGCAAGAACATCGCCTATCCGCTGAAACTGGCCAAGACCAGCAAAGCGGAGATCAAAGAGCGAGTCGAGCGCACCGCCGAAGTGCTCCAGCTCAGCGAGTTCCTGGATCGCAAGCCCAGCGCCCTTTCGGGCGGGCAGCGCCAGAGGGTAGCCATGGGGCGGGCCATCGTGCGGGAGCCGTCGGTGTTCTTGATGGATGAGCCGCTGTCCAATCTCGACGCCAAGCTGCGGGTGTACATGCGTACCGAGATCTCGCGTATCCAGCGGGATCTGGGGGTGACCACCATCTACGTCACCCACGACCAGGTGGAGGCCATGACCATGGGCGACCGGGTGGTGGTACTAAAGGGCGGGGTCCTCCAGCAGGCCGACAAGCCATCAGAGCTGTACCGCTATCCGTCCAACATGTTCGTTGCCGGGTTCATTGGATCGCCGGCCATGAATATGTTCGAGTCCACGGTCAGCATTGGCAGCCAGGCGGTGACCGTGCAAGTCGGCCAGCAGACCGTAGAGCTGCCGCTTGGCGTTCTCGACCGGCTGCCGGCCTTGCGGGGCTACGACGGGGCCCGGCTGGCCTGCGGAATTCGGCCCGAGAACGTCCACGACGGGGCAACGGCTGCCGGGCTTGATCAGCGGATCAGCGGAGAGGTGATCTTGCTCGAGGAGCTGGGCTCAGAAATCGTCGCCCACCTCGAGGTGGGGGTGAAGCGGATCGACTCCTCCGGCAGCGCTCTTGGCAGAGCGGATGACGACGGGGACGATTACGACACCGGGTTCATCGGCCGGTTCTCCCAGCAAAGCTCGGTTCGCGCCACCGACCGCATCGACGTCGCGCTGGATGTGTCCGCCATGCACTTCTTCGATTTGGACACCGGCGAAGCCATCCGAGGCTGACGGGGCCGCTGGTCGTCTCAGGCCGCTTGGAACGAGAGCTCGCTTTGGAAGACGGCGCTGGTAGCGGCAATCTCCTGCTCGACCCGCTCCGGTGGCCATCCGGTGTGTTGTGCCATGATCGAAGCCATGGGTTGAAGGAGCTCGCAGGCATTGGGTTCGTACCACGCAGCGCGAGTGCGACGATAGAACACATCTTCCAATGTCGCAGCCCCCTCGTATTCAATTGCCCATACAATTTCGCCGTCGATGATCTTGCTGCCAGGACAAATTGGATCTCTTCCCAGGCTCATAATGTCGTCGCATTCTGAGCCATAAAGCGAGGCAAGGCGATGGGCCGTGTGTATTCCCAAGTTATGTTTCTGTGAAATATAAACGGCCAAATCTCCAACTTCTCCGTCGAATTCCCCACCGGGAAGGTAGCCAGACTCGCGTGGAGGAGTGCCGACAGAAACTGGAGCATTTGCACGGATGGTTTCAGCAACCTTTTCCGCCATTAGCCGGTATCCCGTGAGCTTGCCACCGGCAACGGTAATCATGCCGCGTTCCCCGACCCATATCTCATCTTTGCGCGATATCTCGCCTGGGTTGTCTTCCCCGTCGGCGATGAGAGGGCGTAGTCCAGCCCACGCGGCCTGGACCTCCGAAGGCTCTATGGAGGAGACGTCAAACGTGCGCTCGACCGCCCGGAGAATGTAATCGACATCCTCGTCGGTAATCGAAGGCCACACCTCCGGGTTGCGATCCACCAGGGTGTCGGTAGTTCCCACATAGGTTGCCTCGCCCCGGCGAACCACAAAGAGAGTACGCCCATCGGGCATGGGCATTGTGACCGTGTTGTTGACGGGAAGGCGATCGCTGGCCAGGGTTAGATGCACGCCTTTGCTCAGGATGAGCCGGTCGTCCACCGCCCCTTCCATTCGTCGGACAGGATCGACCCATGGACCGCTGGCGTTGACGATGGCTCCGGCGCCAATGGTCACATTTCGCTTCGTCAGACTACAGGTTGCCTGTACTGCGCTGGCCTTGGGATCGCCGGGCAGATCGACAACGCGGCAGTGATTGAGGACCACTGCCCCCAGGGCGGCGGCGTCTCGCAGATTGGCCAGCACCAGTCTGGCGTCGTCGGTGACGTATTCCCGAAATACCACTGCGCTGCGAAAGGCCCTCTGGTCGATGAGCGGCTCTCTCGCCTTGAGCGCAGCGCGGCTCCATGTCTGGTGGCGTTCATGCCTGGCCACTCCGCCGAGCAGCTCATAGGCCGTGACCCCCAGGCGAACCAGCGCCTGCTCGCTGCGCTTCGCGGTCGGGTAGACCATCCAGCGGGGCTCAGCGAGATGTTTGGCCATCCGATGGATCACCTTTCGCTCGCTGGCTGTCTTGCGAACAATCCTGAATTCGCCCATGGCCAGATAGCGAAGCCCACCATGGATCAATTTCGTGGAACGGCTCGAAGTCCCAGATGCGAAATCGTTGGCCTCGAAAACCACAACCGACAACCCGCGACGAGCGAGGTCTCGAGCTACCCCTGCGCCGGTTATACCACCTCCGATGATGGCTACATCAAAGGATTGATTGTCTAGATCGTCAAGAACATTGGGCCGCTCAGTAGTCAAAGGCAGAGCAGGTGGTTTGGCCACGGAAAGAGTTTAGTCTCGGCACGATTCAGGTGTGCAACCGATACGCACGTCAAAGATGTATTCTTTTGGATTTAGAGTCACTATTCGGTGGATGTTTCCGCAAAATGTACCGAAGTACGTTCAATTGCGGCTTCGCTGGACCTCGTACATGGGTGTTGGCAACACCTGGACAATACTGTCAAATGCGATAACCAATTGTCGCCAAGCCCGCAGGTTGGGCCACACTAAAGCGGTGAGCCTTCACGAGCACGGGGGGTGGGCTGGAGTATTCCGGCGGCTGACCGGAGGTGGCCACCTCACGGCCGACGCGGCCGACGCGGCCATGACCGAGATCTTGAAAGGGGAGGCGACGCCGGCGCAGATCGGTGGATTGGTGATGGCCCTGCGCACCAAGGGGGAGACCGCGGAAGAACTTGTCGGCCTGCTGTCGGCGATGCGAGCGGCTTCGGAGGCCGTTCCTCTGGATGCTGCCGGACTCATCGACACTTGCGGTACTGGAGGCGATCACAGCGGCAGCATCAACGTGTCCACCGCGGCGGCGCTGGTGGCCGTGGGGGCGGGGGCCAGAGTGTGCAAGCACGGCAACCGGTCGGCCTCATCCCAGTGCGGCTCAGCCGATGTGCTGGAAGAGCTGGGTGCGGTCATCGACCTCGGCCCGGCCGGCGTGGCCCGTTGCGTTACCGAAACCGGCTTCGGTTTCTGTTTGGCCCCCCGATTCCACCCGGCCATGCGCCATGCCGGGCCGGCTCGCCGGGAGCTGGCGGTGGCCACGGTGTTCAACTTCCTCGGTCCGCTGGCCAATCCGGCCGGAGTCAGACGCCAGCTGGTGGGAACCAGCGACCGGGCGATGGCCGAGATCATGCTGGAGGTGCTCGCCGCAACCGGTTCGGAGCGGGCCATGATCGTGCACAGCCACGACGGCCTGGACGAGCTGTCCACCACCGGCCCGACCGATGTGTGGGAGTTGCGAGAAGGCGAGACCTTTCGCCACACCGTGGACCCTGTCGAACTCGGCTTGGCTCCCGCGGCTGCTGTGGATCTAAAGGGCGGGGATGCGGCGGTCAACGCCGAATGCCTGCGGCGGGTATTCGACGGCCAGGCGGGTGCGCATCGCGACATTGTGCTGCTCAATGCCGCCGCCGCGCTGGTGGTGGCCGAAGTGGCCGCCACACTGGAAGAAGGGCTGGAGGCCTCGGCGGCCTCTATCGACGAAGGGCGGGCTGGTGAAGTGCTGCAAGCCTTCGTCTCGACCTCGAATGAAGCCCGTGCCGACGAAGAGAGGGAATGAGACCGGGGATGGCCGATTTCATGGGCCGGTGAGCGCTCTCGTAGCAGAAGAGGTAATTGCCGTGGGTGTCGCGGCCGGGCTCGACGCGGTTGGTGTGGCCCCGGCCGAGCCGTTCGAGTCCACCCGTAACACGCTCTTGGCGCGGCGGGAGCAAGGTCTGCACGGGGGTATGGCCTTCACGTATCGCAATCCCGATCGCTCCACCGATCCCGGCCGCACGGTAGACGGGGCCCAGTCCTTGGTGGTTGGTGCACTCGGCTATCGCAACTCCGCCTCGCCGGCGCCGGATCGAGCCGTTGGCCGGGTGGCCGCCTACGCCCGAAGCGACCACTACGCCAGGCTGCGAGGTGCACTGGGCCAGGTAGCCGACATGCTGAGAGACGCCGGGCACAAGGCCGCGGTGGTGGCCGACGACAACGCTCTGGTGGATCGGGAGGCGGCCCAACGGGCTGGGCTGGGGTGGTACGGCAAGAACAGCAATATCTTGCTGCCCGGTAGGGGGAGCTGGTTCGTGCTGGGCTCGGTGATCACCACCGCGGCGCTTGAGCCGTCGGCTCCGGTTGCCGATCAGTGCGGACCTTGTCGCCGCTGTTTGGACGGCTGTCCAACGGGCGCCATTGTGGCTCCCGGGGTGGTCGATGCCCGGCGGTGCTTGGCGTGGCTGGTTCAGGCTGATGGCGATTTCCCACTGGAGTTCCGGGAAGCGCTGGGCGACAGGATCTACGGGTGTGACGATTGCCAGGAGGTGTGCCCGCCCAACAGGATGGCTGAGTCGGCCAGCAGCAGTGCGGGGGAGGAGCTCGATAGCGACATCGAAAACCACCCCGAAAACGACCTCGATAACGACATCGCCTGGGTGGACCTTGTGGAGCTGCTGCAATCGGATGACGACGATCTGATGGCCCGTTACGGCCGCTGGTACATCCCTCAGCGCGAGCCTCGCTATGTGCGGCGCAACGCGCTGGTCGCGTTGGGGAACTCGGGCCGGGGGGCCGACCCCGATGTGGTTGAGACCGTGGTCCGCTATCTGGCCCACTCCGACCCCATGCTGGTGCGCCACGCCGAATGGGCTGCGGCTCGCCTCGGCGTCGGAGCGGTAGCACCGGTTTGAGCCATGCCCCGGCATTTGTTGGTGACCAACGACTATCCCCCCAAGCTGGGGGGCATCCAGAACTACCTGTGGGAGCTGTGGCGCCGGCTGCCCCCCGAAGAGGTCTGCGTGCTGACCCGCTCCCATCCCGGTGACGCGGAGTGGGATGCCCAACAAGACCACAAGGTGATCCGCTCGCCCCGCCAGTTTCTGCTCCCCACCCAGGAGATGGGGCAGGAGATCACCGAGCTGGTTGCCGAGATTGGTGCCGAGCTGGTGCTCTACGACCCGGCAGTTCCACTGGGTGCGCTGGCCCCCCGGCTGCCCCACCCCTACGGCGTGATCCTCCACGGTGCCGAGGTGACCGTTCCCGGCCGCCTTCCTGGTACGAAGCAGGTGCTGGGCAGCGTGCTTCGCGGCGCTCGGGTGGTGATCACCGCGGGCCGGTACTCGGTGACCGAAGCCGAGCGGGCCGCCGGTGGACCGCTTCCTGCGGTGATCGTGCCGCCCGGGGTGGATGTGGACCGGTTCAAGCCCCTGGATGCTGTTCAACGGCTCGAAGCCCGTCGGAGATTCGGCTTGCCCGTAGACGCACCCGTGGTGGTCTCCATCAGCCGGCTGGTGCCCCGCAAGGGCATGGATGTGCTGATCGCGGCGACGGCTCGTTTGGCCGATCGCCATCCCGGGCTCATGTTGGCGGTGGCCGGGGCCGGGCGCGACCGGGCCCGGTTGGACCGGCTCATCGGCCGCACCGGCGCTCCCGCCCGCCTGCTCGACCGGGTGGCCGACGCCGACCTGCCCGACCTCTACGGCTGTGCCGACGTGTTCGCCATGATGTGCCGCCAGCGCTGGGGGGGACTGGAGCAGGAGGGATTCGGCATTGTGTTCTTGGAGGCGGCGGCGGCCGGAGTCCCGCAACTGGCCGGGGACAGCGGGGGAGCGGCCGAAGCGGTGGAGCACGGAAGAACCGGACTTGTCGTGGACCGGCCCAGCCATCTCGACGCGGTGACGGCCTCTCTGGATGCCCTGCTGTCGGATCGAGTCCGCCTTCAGAGAATGGGGTTGGAGGGCCGGTTGCGGGCAGTGGCCGAGTTCTCCTACGACCACTTGGCCGAACGGCTTCGAACTGTGATCGCCGAAGTCATCGCCCGGGGAAGGAACCGCCCGTGACTGCCCAGGTCACCGCCCTGAGAGGGAACCGCTGATGGCCCTGAGCGATCGCTTGGTGCCCCCGGAAGTCGAGGGCCAAAACCTGCTGCGGGCGTGCTGGGCGGGAACCGGCGGGTTCACGGCCGTCGCTATCGCCACCACGGCCCTTCCCGATCCCATGGCCGTTCCCATCGCAGTGGTGTCGCTCGGGCTGTTGGCCGCGGGGTGCGCGGCCATGCTCTGGGCCTTCCAGCGGGCCCTGGAGCGCAGCCGCTACGAGCTGATCGGGGTGGGGGGCCTTTATTTCCTCGCGGGCTGCGCGCCCCCCTCGGTGCGGTTCTCGATGATGGCTGCGCTGGCTGCCGAGGTTGTGGTGGCGCTGGCCGCCGCCTCGGTCCGCCCGTTTACCGCCTCTGCATTCGGTATCCTGGTTCCTGTCTATGCGCTGGGCCTGTCCGGCGCCTGGGGAGCTCGGTACGGGACTTTCCCGCCCCGGCCCTCCGATGGCACAATCCCAGAACGAAGCGACTCCAGCGGGAACGGTGACGATGTTTGACCAGGCCACCAAGAGCATCACCATCGAGGCGTCGCCTGAGCGGTGCTTTGAGGTGGTGTGCGACTTCGAGTCTTATCCTGAGTGGGCCTCCGAGGTGAAGCAGGTTGAGATAGTCCGCCGGGACGACGACGGCCGGGGCGGACTGGTGTCCTTTCGGGCCGCGGCCATGGGTCGCAGCACCAACTACCTGCTGGAGTACTACTACGGGTCGAACCCCTTGCGGGTTTCCTGGCGGTTGGTGCAGGGCGACCTGACCCGGCGACTCGACGGCGAGTACTGCTTCAACCCGGTGCCCGGCGAGCCGGATAGCACCGAGGTCACCTATCACCTCGCCGTCCAGATGGTGATGCCCCTGCCCGGTTTCGTGAAGCGGCGGGCCGAGGCCCGAATCATGCAGACTGCGTTGGAGGACCTGGCGAGCCGGGCCGAGTCAGGTGTCGAGAACCCCAGCTAGATAAACCCATTTGAATCCGCTGTCTAGAAAGTAGATTGGACCTGTGGAGTTCCGCCGGATCAACAACCTTCCCCCGTATGTCTTCACCATCATCAACGACCTGAAAGTCGAAGGCCGCCGAGCGGGGCACGACATCATCGACCTCGGCTTCGGCAACCCCGACCTCCCATCGCCGGACATCGCGGTGGAGAAGCTGGCGGAAGCGGCGGGCAACGCTCGAAATCACCGCTACTCGGCCAGCCGGGGCATCCCCAAGCTGCGCGAGGCCGTTGCCGGCTATTACGCCCGGCGGTTCGGGGTGTATCTCGACCCTGAAACTGAGGTGATCAACACCATCGGGGCCAAGGAAGGGTTCTCCCACCTCATGTGGACCCTGCTTCAGCCTGGCGACGCGGCCCTGGTCCCGTCACCCTCCTATCCGATCCACCTCTATGCCCCGCTGTTTGCCGGCGCGGAGGTGCGGGAGATCCCGTTGAGCACCGGAACCGATTTCTTCGGAACGATGCAGGAGCGCTGGCGCTACTCCTGGCCCAAGCCCCGCATCATCGTGCTGTCGTTCCCCCACAACCCCACCACTGCCTGCGTGGACTTGGAGTTCATGGCCGGCGTGGTGGACTTCGCCAAAGAGCACGATGTGCTGCTGGTTCACGACTTCGCCTACGCCGATCTGGGCTACGACGGCTACCTGCCCCCGTCCATCATGCAGGTGGAAGGGGCCAAGGATGTGGCGGTGGAGCTCTATTCCATGACCAAGTCGTTCTCCATGGCCGGCTGGCGGGTGGCGTTCATGGTGGGCAATCCCCAGGTAGTGGCCGCACTGGCCAAGCTCAAGTCTTATCTCGACTACGGCACGTTCCAACCCATTCAGATCGCGGCCACGGTGACCTTGAACGAGGCCCCGGGCCACCCCAAAGAAGTGTGCGACATCTACCAGAGCCGCCGAGACGCCCTGTGCTCGGGACTGAACCGCATGGGCTGGGAAGTGGAGCCGCCCAAGGGGACCATGTTCGTGTGGGCCAAGATCCCCGAGCCCTACCTGGAAATGGGATCGGTGGAGTTCGCCTCTTGGCTGGTTCGAGACGCCGGGGTGGCGGTGTCGCCCGGTGTGGGTTTCGGTCCCGGCGGGGAGGGCCATGTGAGGTTCGCCCTCATCGAGAACGAGCAGCGCACCGCTCAGGCCATCCGCCAACTCCGCCAAACACTGGCCAAGTTGGGCTAGCGGGGAGTTGTCGGTGCAAATCCTGGCCAAGCTGGATTAGCTTCCAATGAGAGTCGGGGTGCTGACGGGGGGCGGCGACTGCCCCGGGCTCAACGCCGTGATCAGGGCGATCGTGCGCAAGGCCGAGCGCCAATACGGCGACACCGTGGTCGGCTTCCTGGACGGCTGGCGGGGCGTGTTGGAGGGGGAGTTCACCGAGCTCGACGTGGAGCGCATGCGGGGCACCCTGCCCCGGGGAGGCACCGTTTTGGGGACCTCCCGGTTTTCTCCCCGCATGTACGAGGATGGAATGGAGCGGGTGCGCTCCACCATGGAGAACGCCGGTACCGAGGCCTTGATCGTCATCGGAGGGGAGGGCACGCTGTCGGCGGGGGTCGGTGTGGGCGAAGCCGGGGCGGCAAACGTGGTGGGCGTGCCCAAGACAATCGACAATGACATCGGCCTTACCGAGCTCACCTTCGGTTTCGACACCGCAGTGGAGGTGGCCACTGCGGCAATCGACCGGCTGCATACCACCGCTGAGTCGCACGACCGGGTGATGGTGGTGGAGGTGATGGGGCGCCATGTCGGGCACATCGCCACTTGGGCGGGCATTGCCGGCGGGGCCACGCTCACCCTGATCCCTGAAGAGCCGTTTGACATCAATGCGGTGGCCGAGACCATCGTCAGGCGCCATGGGAGAGGCCGGTGGGCGTCCATTGTGGTGGTGGCCGAAGGCGCCCAGCCCAAAGAGGGCACACTGGATCTGCCCGAGCCCGAGGTCGATCAGTACGGCCATGTCCGGCTGGGGGGCCTTGGCCAAGTAGTAGCAGCCGAGATTGAGGCCCGAACCGGCTTTGACACCCGGGTGACGGTATTGGGCCACATCCAGCGGGGCGGAACCCCGAGTGCCCTCGACCGGGTGCTGTGCTCGTGGTACGGCATTGCGGCGATCGACGCCGTCCATGACGGCGATTGGGGGTCGATGGTGGCCTTTCAGGGCGGGGAGATGGTCCGAGTGCGGTTGGCCGACGCGGTGGTCGAGCTGAAGCCGGTCAGCCCTGCTCTCTACGACGTGGCCCGGGCTTTCTTCGCCTAGTGGGAAGCCGCCGCGGCGATCGCGGTTTCAAGATAAATCGAGCGTGAAGTCGGGCGGCAGAGTCGGTTCGGGGTCGGGAGTTGGGCTGGGTGGGACGGTCGGCGTCGGCGTCTCCGGGGGCGGGGTCGGTTCGGGGATCTCGGTGGGGGTTGGGGTTGCGCTAACCGTGGGCACGGGAGTGGGGGTGGCCTCGGGCTGGTAGTCGGGGTCAACCGAGTGGAAGTCATCACGGGTTACGGGGACATCGCTTTCCCCGCTGTCGGTGGGCAGCGGCACGGGGTTGTCGTTCAGCAGCAGTGAGAAGCGGGTGGCCCCCGAGTTCTCCGTTGCGGTGAACACGAGCTGGGCCACCGCGAGCTGGCGGTTCTCACCCTCCAAGCGCTCCTCGAACACCTCAGACTCCAGTGCCACGGTCACCAGGTCACCGGCTGGGTTGACGTCGATCGAGACCACTTCGACATCGGCGGGCAGGGCAGTGGACAGTGCCTGCTCAGATTCGGCTTCGTTGGGGGCCGAGAACAGGGCCTCCAAGACGGTGGTTGGCGGAGCTGGACTGGCCACGTCGCGGGCCACAGGGGAGAGCAGGTTGTTCTCATCGATCAGGTAGATGAGCACCTCTTGGGTGATCAACGGCGTCGGCTCCGGCGATGCAGTGGGCGCCACCAGATCGTCGGGCAGCCGGGAATAGTCCACGGTCCGGGGTCGGTCGTCTTCAGGCACCGAGCAGCCCGCGGCCACCAAAAGGGCGGCGGCCAGGATCGCCACCAGACTTCGAAGCACAGTCGAGTGGGTCATGACACCGCGATGAGGAGGTGGTGATTGGGTCATGACACCGCGATGAGGATGTGGTGATTGGGTCATGACACCGCGGCGGGGAGGTGGACGACGAATCTGATTCCGGGAAGTCGGTCGGGTCGGTCTTCGCACCAGACGCGGCCCTGGTGCAGGCCAACGTGCTCGGCCACCAGGGCCAGCCCCAGCCCGACCCCGGTGGTGGTGCCCCGCTCAACCGCTTGTCGGCCTCGTGAAAATCGGTCGAATATGTGCTCTCTCTCGTCCGCAGCCACACCGGGGCCGGCGTCTTCCACCGCGATTTCGATCCCCTTTGGCCCGGTCCCCATTGAATCTTGGTAGAGGAAGATCCCGGTCGCTCCTCCCGCGTACTTCTGAGCGTTGCTCAACAGGTTGTCGATGACCTGTACCAACCGGCGCTTGTCGGCCCGTACCCGCACCCGGGCTACCGCCGGTTCGCAGGAAATGGGGATGGCGACAGGGCTGGTGGCCGAAACCGCGTTCTCCACAAACTCGAGCAAGTTGAACACATCCAAATCCAGTTCGGCGGTGCCGACGTCGAAGCGGGAGATCTCCAGCAGATCCTCCACCAGATGCTCGAAGCGGTTCACGTCCTCGGTCAGCAGATCCAGAGCGGTACGGGCCCGCTCGGGCAACTCAGCCCGGCGAGTGTTCATCACCTCCACTGAAGCGGAGAGGGTCATGAGGGGGGATCGCAGTTCGTGGCTCACTTCAGACGCGAACCGCTCGTCTTGGGCAATCCGGTGCTGAAGTGCACCCACCATGTCGTTGAACGAGTCGGTGAGCGTGATCAGCTCTCGGGCGGCCCCGGGTTCCAGTCGGGTGCTGAGGTCGCCGCGGGCGATGGACTGAGCGGCTTTGCCGATGTCCACCAGCGGGCGCAGCAGTCGACGGCTGGCCCAAAAGCCGACGGCCGCCGAGGCCAGGGTGACACCGCCTCCGCCGCTGGCCAGAATGAGCCCGAGCGAGCCCAGTGTGTCTTCGATCTCATCCAGCGGTGTGGCCTCGTAGTACGAGGCGTTGTGGCCGGGAATGGGGATGCCGATCACCAAGAAGGGCTTGTCCCTCACCCGGTAGCGCATCCGCGCCGGCTTGCCGCTCTCCACGGTGCGGCGGAGGCGCTCGTCGATGTCGCCCTGTTCGAATTCGAAGGACGGCTGGAACCAGTCGCCCCCCACCCGCAGAACCGGACGGGAGCCCTCGGGAGTGGCCAGTGTGCTGACCAGGTTCTGGAGGGCTTCCGACTCGATGTCTGGACTGAGGCGGCGGTTGACGACCGAGGCGTTGAACCCCACCGTGGCCAAGGCGTCGTTCTCCCTCCCGTTGAGCAGGTTCTGACGGGTCAGCGCGAATACCGTCACGCTGAGCAGCGCAGACAACAGCAGGGTGGTGAGCACGAAGGACAGGATGATCCTGGTGCGGAGCCTCAGCCGACGGGCCCGGGAGCCCGCTCGGCGCCAGAAGCGAGAGCGCAGTCCGGTGGTCTCCACTGGCGCTCTCAGGCTTGGAGCTTGTATCCCAGGCCGCGGACGGTCACCACGTAGCGGGGATTGGCCGGGTCCGACTCGATTTTGGTGCGCAAGCGCCGAATGTGGACGTCCACCAAGCGGCCATCCCCGAAGTAACCGAGATCCCACACCCGCTCCAGAAGCACTTCTCGGCTGAGCACCTTGCCGGAGTTGGTGGCCAGCTCAACGAGAAGGCGGAACTCCGTCTTGGTGAGGTGGGCCTCTTCGCCGTTGATGGTGACCGCTCCTTGCTCAGGCATGATCTCCAGTTGCCCAAAGCGCATTTCGGTCATGGTGGAGTCGGTGGTGCGCACGCGGCGCAAAAGGGCGCGAATGCGGGCCGAGAGCTCTTTCGGGGCGAACGGCTTGGTCAGATAGTCGTCTGCTCCTGCCTCCAGGCCGGCCACCACGTCGTGGGTGTCGGCTCGGGCCGTGACCATGATGATGGGCACGTCGCTGGTTCGGCGGAGTGTGCGGCACACTTCGAATCCGTCGATGTCGGGAAGCATGATGTCGATGAGCACCACATCGGCAGGCGTGTCCGAGAAAGCATCGAAGGCCTCTTGGCCGTTGGCCGCCTCCAAGACATCCCAGCCCTCGTCTTCGAGGGCGAGGCGGACCGCGGTGCGGATCCTCTCGTCGTCCTCAATGGCCAGAATGCGGGTTCCCACCCTGAAATGGTGCCTGATATTGAGCCGCGATGGGTAGCAGGGGCCTATATTCGGCCGTTTCGGTCCGTGGGATGGGGCCTATATTCGGTCGGCCTGGGCGCTTTGCAGCAGCATCAAGATGGTGTCGGCCACCGACGGGGCGGCGGCAAACACGAATTGGCGGCTGGGAGGTCCGCCGTTCAGGTCTTGGACGACGGCACCGGCTTCCTCGGCAATGAGGGCGCCGGCCGCGTAGTCCCAGGGATTGAGCCCCACCTCGAAGAAAGCATCCACCCGTCCGCAGGCCACCGTGCAGAGGTCGACAGCAGCCCCTCCCACCCGTCGAATGTCGCCGATTTGGGGAAGCAGCTCGCCGAGCACCTCGGCCTGGCGCCGGCGCCGTTCATGCTGGTAGGAGAATCCGGTGGCCACCAAGGCCATGGTTGGGTCGCTATCGGGGCGGACAGTGATGGGGTCTCCGTTCAGCCGGGCCCCGCCGTTTCGATGGGTGCTGAACGTCTCGTCGAGAACGGGGTCGACCACGGCGCCGGCCACAACTCGGCCCGCGGCTTCAGCGGCCACTGACACGCCGAAGCCGACGTGGCCGTAGACGAAGTTCACCGTGCCGTCGATGGGGTCGATGATCCAGCGCACCCCGCTGGTGACGTCGCGGCCCGTGCCCTCTTCGCCCAGTATGGCGTCATCGGGCCGGTGGGAGGTCAGGAACTCCACGATGGCGGTCTCGCAGGCCACGTCCATGTCGGTGACCAGATCGGTACGCGACGACTTGGCCGATATCTGGAGCTGGGCGCCGGCGTGGGCCCTCAGCAGCGAGGCCGCCACTTCGGCGGCCTCCGCGGCGAGCTTTTCCAAGTGGTCCCACTCTGGTCTGGCCGGCGCTGAAGTGGGGTCGGTTTCCGGCACGGCTGCAACCCTAGGTGGTTGATGCCGCGGGATCAGGCCAATAAGTCCTGGGCCAGCCCTGAGACTCTACGCTGGACAACGTGGTATCTCGCGGAGTAGTCGATCTGCGGTCGGACACGTTGACGCAGCCCACCGACGCGATGCGCCAGGCCATGGCCTCGGCCCAGGTGGGCGACGACCGCTACGGGGAAGACCCCGCGGTCAACCAATTGGAGGAGCGTTTCGCCGATCTGGTGGGCAAGCCTTCTGCGATGTACGTGCCGTCGGGCACGATGGGCAACCAGATCGCCCTGCGGCTGCAAGGAACCGTGGGCAGCAACGTTGTTGTGGGTCGCCGCCAGCATTTGATGTCCTACGAGAGCGGTGCAGCCGGGATGAACAACGCTTCTCAGCTCTACGCGGTGGACGACGCTGGCGGAGTGGTCGACACGGTGGCCGCCGCCGAGGCGGTTGCCGCTGGTCAAGGGGGATTTTGGCCCCCGGTCTCGCTGGTCTGCCTGGAGAACACCCATCTGGCCTCTGGTGGCCTGGCCATTGAGGCTGGCGAAATGGCCGCGGCTGCCGCGCTGGGGCCTCCCGTGCATCTGGACGGCGCCCGCCTGTTCAACGCCGCCGTTGCCTTGGACACCGCTGCCGAGGAGTTGGCCCGCGCCGCCACCACGGTCATGTCGTGTGTGTCCAAGGGGCTGGGGGCACCGGTAGGCTCGCTGCTAGCCGGGCCGCCCGACTTGATCGCGGAGGCCCGGCTGCATCGGCGGCGACTGGGCGGGGCCATGCGGCAGGCCGGAGTGATCGCCGCTGGCGGGCTGTATGCCCTCGACCATCACATCGATCGGCTGGCCGATGACCACGCCCGAGCCCGGCGCTTGGGCGAGGTGGTAGCAGAACGCTGGCCCGGTGCCCGGCTGGGCGAGGCCGAGGCTGCCAGCGGGCGCCCCTTTACCAATGTTGTGGCCTTCCGCCATTTAGACGCCCTGGGCCTGCTGGATCACCTGCACGGCACCGGCATCCGAGCCGGACTGCTGGCACCGGGCATCGTGCGCTTCGTCACCCATCTCGATGTGGACGATGCCGATATCGACCGGGCAATCGCTGCTCTTTCATCTGCTCCGGACTAGCCACTACCGGTCGCGGTCTCGGCGGCGGCCGCCGAACAGCCGCCATTCCTCCATGGCCCGCAACGTCAATATGGCCACCACGGCCAGGCCCACCGCCCCGGCCACCGCACCCACCAGCGCCCCAAGCCCGGTCCACAACCCGCAGTTCCCCTCGCATTGGAGGTCGATGTAGGCGAACCCGATCAGCCCCCCGCACAGCCCTCCCACCAGAATCGAGGCAAAGGCCAGCCAACGAGCCCCCTTGGGAGGAAGTGCCGAGCGCTCCTCAGGCGATCCCGAATCCACCATCTGCCCATGTTACGGGGGCGGATGGCTGTAAACCGACTCCCCGTTGTTGTAGTAGCTGGCATAGATGTGCTCGAAGATGGCGCTGACCTTTTGGTCGAATAGCTCGGGTCCATAGATGTCGGGCAATTCGTTGTCGAGGGTCTTGCCTATGGCGACTTTGACGGCTGAGAGGGTTTGTCGTTTGCGTTTCCAGTCGAGGACGAGCTCGTCGGCGATGCGGTCGAGCAGCTTCTTGGCGGCGCTCTTGACCTGGACGGATTGGGCGCGGGTGAGGTCGGGTTCGGGTTTGGTGAGCAGGTCGAATATGGCGAGTTCTTCCTCGGTGGTGCCTTCTCGCACGGCGCGTTGTTCTTCGTCGGTGAGCTCGTCGTGGATGGCTTTGAGCCGGCGGAGGAATTCTTCGAGGTTGTGGGTTCCGGCGTTGTACTGGTCGATGAGTTGTCGGAACCGCTCGGCGAGGTCTCGTCGGGTGGGGTTCTTGCGCACGGCGTCGTCGAGGCGTTCTTCGATGTTCTTCTCGATGGCTTTGGCGGCGGTGCGTCGGCGGTCGCCGAAGCGCCGGATGAGTTCTTCGAAGTCGAGCTGGTTCAGGTCGATGAGCGGGTCGGCGTCGGCGGTGGGGATGATGTATTCCTTGGCGCCCACGGAGCGGTCGAGCAGTTCTGACACCGAGTCCATGACCCCGGAGATGTCGGGCGCTTCGGTGGAGGATTCGATCTTGGCGGCGATCGTGCGGACGACCGCGATGCGATAGGCCACTGCCATGGCCTCGGGGTCGGGCAGCAGGGCTTTGAAGGTCTTTCGGGCTCGTCGGGCGAGCTTCACGAATTGCCGGCGGGTTTGCTCATCGACGAGCAGGGCTTCGACCGCGGCTTGTTGGAGCGCGATGAAATCGAAGCCCTCCGCGGCTTCCTGCTCGGAGAGGTCGATGTCGTTGTCGGCGCAGAAATCGACTACTTCGGCCAGCGCGGCGTCGAGTTCGGCGACCAGCTCGTCTTTTGGCCGGATGGGGGAGTCGGCCCCTGGACTGGCGCCGTAGATGGCGAGGGCTTGTTCGAGGTTTCGGAACACTCCGATGTAGTCGACGATGAGGCCGTTGTCTTTGTCGGGGAACACCCGGTTGGCCCGAGCGATGGTCTGCACCAGGGCGTGGTTGCGCATTGGCTTGTCGAGGTACACCGTTGAGGTGGACGGCGAGTCGAACCCGGTGAGCCACATGGCGCACACGAACACCAGCCGGAACGGGTCTTCGGGGTCTTTGAACTTGGCATTGAGGTCTTCTTCGACGATGCGCTTGCGGTGTCGGGCGATGTCGAGGCCGAGCTCTCTCATGTCGGCCACTTCGTTCTGGGCTTGCGACACCATCACCGCAATGTCGGTGGTGCCCATGAACTCGATGAGCGACTCCAGATGGGCGCGCCCCGACTCCGGGGTGTCGGCCAGTTCGGCTTCGAGCTCGGCCTGGTAGCGGGCCCATTCGGTTTCAACGAGGTCGAACATGCGAATGGCGGTGGCCTTGTCGATGGCCACGTACATGGCCTTGCCCCGGAACCCCCGGTTGACGAAGTGGCGGACCAGATCCGCAGCGATCTCCTCAAGGCGCTGGGGGCGGGTGATGATCTGGTACTGCCGGGAGAATTGGCGGGCCACCGCCTTCTCCTGGGCCTCATCCAGCGCGGCGGCTTCCAAGAGGTCTTCGAGCTCTTCGTCGAAGAGGTCGTTGACGAGCTGGAGCTCGGGGATGCGGTTCTCGTAGAACAGCGGCACGGTGGCGCCGTCTTCTATGGAATCGCGGAAGTTGTAGATCGACACGTAGTCGCCGAACACCCGCCGGGTCTGCTCTTCTTCTCCGGATATGAGCGGGGTGCCGGTGAACCCGATGAACGACGCGTTGGGCAGCGCCAAGCGCATGTTGGCCGCCAGCGTGTCGTATTGGGAGCGATGGGCCTCGTCGGTGATCACCACGATGTCGTTGCGCTCCGACAGCACTGGCATCGCCTGGCCCCGTTCGGGCGGGATGAACTTGTGGATCAGCGTGAACACATACCGGTGGTCTTGGCCCAGTAGCTCCCGCAGATGAGCCGACGTCTCGGCGTGGACCCGCTGGCCCGCGGTGATCACCCCGCAGTCGGCGAAATCACCGTAGAGCTGCTCGTCGAGCTCGGTGCGGTCGGTGACCATCACGAACGTCCAGTTGCCTGGCTCTTTGCGCAGCACCTTCTGGGTGAACCACAGCATCGACAACGACTTGCCCGACCCCTGCGTATGCCAGAACACTCCCAGGCGGCCCTCACGGTGGTGTACCTCCCGCAGCGCCTCCAGCGAATTGTTCACCCCGAGAAACTGGTGGTTCTTGGCCAACGCCTTCACCAGCCCGCCCGGACGCTCCATGAACGCCACGAAGTTCTCAACCAGATCCAGCAGACGTTGCGGCTGGCACGTACCCCGCAGCGCGGTCTCCAACGACACCACGCCCTGCTCGCCCTCCGAGTCGATCCGCTTCCACTCGCCGAAATAACCCCAATCAGCGAACGTCGACCCAACCAGCGT
>JAJEDQ010000045.1 GCA_022821445.1 Acidimicrobiia bacterium
CGCCGGGGGTGCCGTGGTGTTCTCATCGCTAACCCCGCACCTCACCGGCCCCAACACCACCGACGGCGTCCGCAAGGCCTACATCCTCCAATACGCCCCCGCCGGGGCTGAGCTGCTCACCGGCGATCCGGCGGCCGGGCCGACCACCGGCCGGGTGCCTTGCGATGATCCCAACCGGCAATATCCGGTTACCCGCTCAGGGAGACCGGTCATTCCTGATCGAATATGATCCCCTGAGCCAAGACAGCGGCCATCGGGCTGCTGCGGTGCCAAGCGTTCACCCAGGATTTGAGGGGAAATTCGATGTTGACCAAGAAGATGCGCTGGCTGATCGCGATGCTCATGGCCCTGGCCATGGTCGCCGCGGCCTGCGGCGGCAACGATGACGAAGGCGATGCCGACGCACCAGCCCCGGCCCCGGCCACTTTGTCCCCGGCCGAGCCGGAGCCGGAAGCCCCCGAACAGCCCGATCCCGACGAGTCTGAACCTGAGCTAGAGCCTGAGTCTCCCACCGAGACCCCCGAGGAGGAAGAGCCCGAGTTCCAGCCCGCCCCCACTGAGGAGCCGGAGCCGGAGATCGAGCTCACCGCCACGTGGCGAGGGGTCACCGCCGATACCATCACCATCGGCGTCACCTATCTGGACATCGACCAGCTGGTCGAGCTCGGCTTCTCCCCGGCCACCTGGGGCGACCAAGAGCTGGTGATCCAGGCACTGACCGATGACATCAACGAGCGGGGCGGCATCAACGGACGCCGAGTCGAAGTCCTCATGGACAAGTACAACCCCATCGGCGCCACCGAGGCCGAGGCGGCCTGCCTGCGGCTGACCGAGGACAATGAGGTGTTCGCAATCTTGTTCGGGTTCCTCGGCCCGGCCGAAGTGGCCAACACCTGCATCGTCGGCACCCAAGAAACGATCCTGGTTGGAGGAACCATCACCCCGGAGCGCCTAGCCGAGGCTCGGGCGCCTTGGGTCAACGAGCGGGTGACGCGCGATGTCAGTACCGGTGCCCTGTTCACCTTGCTCGAGGCAGAGGGGATGCTCCAGGGAAGGTCGATCGCGGTAGTCGCCGACCTTCCTGCGGCCGCGCAGCTCGAGGAAGTGGCTGGCCTGCTGCGGGAACATGGAATCGAGCCGGTGCTCGAGATCGCCACCTCCTCCCAAGTAGCTGATCTCATCGCCCAGAACCAAGAGTGGGCTGCCCTGTCCGAGCGCATCCGAGCCGCCGGAGCTGACACGCTATTGCTGGTTGGCAACGTCTCGGCCGGCATTGAGAACGCCGCGCTCAACGGCCTTGAGGTTGACATATGGGCCACCGATGCCTCCGGGCTCGCCAGCAACCTCGGGGCCAATGTCCAACCCGAGTCGGCTAGGGGCGTGATTACCGTGGGGGCCATGACCGGAGCCCAGATTTACGAGACCGATCCCCGGTTCCAGGAGTGCTTAGAAGCGGTCACTTCAAGGCATCCCGAAGTCGAGATCAAGCACCCCGACACCCTCGAAGAGGGCGAACCGCTTTGGTTTACCAGCCTGTCCGGCCACTGCCGGTTCTTCCAGATCTTCGAGCTGCTGGCCACCGCGGCCGGGCCAATCCTGACCCACGAGACATTCGCCGAGGCCATCGCCAACATCGGAGAGTTCTCGATTGCCGGCCAGCCCTACGCATCGTTGGGGGCCGACAAGCTCTCCAGCAACGACTCCTTCCAACTCTTGGAACAAGACCCTGATTTGGGCGCCAGGGGCCAGCTGGTTCCCGTCGGCCCGATGCGAGACGCCACTCCTTAGGCAGGTCCATACTCAACTGAATCCACCCCCGCTACGGGGGATACGGTTGCAGCCATGAGCGACGCGGCATCCGCTTCCCATCCGCTGGCCGAGGCCTTTGCTTCGGCGCGTCCCGCGTTGGGTGCCTGGGCGGGGTTGCCCACGGCGGTGAGCTGCGAGGTCATGTCCCGAGCCGGGTTCGACTATGTGTGCATAGACATGCAGCACGGCCTGGCCGACTACTCCGACGCGCTGCCGATGCTGGCCGCCATCGACTTGGGCACGGCCACCCCGGTGGTGCGGGTGCCGTGGAACGAGCAGGGCATCATCGGCCGCGTGCTGGACGCCGGGGCCTTGGGCATCATCATCCCCATGGTGAACAGCCGGGAAGAGGCCGAGGCCGCGGTGCGCTCCTGCCGCTACGCCCCCGAGGGATCACGCAGCTTCGGCCCCACTCGGGTGGCGCTGCGCGACGGCCCTGGCTACTTCGCCGGGGCCAACCAGGCGGTGAAGTGCATCCCGATGGTGGAGACGGTGGCCGCGCTGGAGAACCTGGACGACATCGTGTCCACCCCAGGGTTGGACGCCGTTTACGTCGGCCCCGCCGACTTGTCGGTGAGCCTGGGGCTGCCCCCCGGCAACAACGACGGAACCGCCACCTTCGACGACGCCCTGGCCGCCATCGTGTCCGCCTGCCAGAACCACGGCGTGGTCCCCGGCATCCACTCCACCCCCACGCTCACCCCCACCCGAGTCGCCCAAGGCTTCCGCCTGGTAACCGTCACCGCCGACAACGCCGCCCTCTCCGCCGCAATAACCACCCACCGCCAATCCGTCCTAGACGCCCTAAGCGGCAACACCTCCAGCACCGGCGAAGCCACCAGCGAATCCCTCTACTGAGGTAAAGCACTGACAGACGAGGTTTCAGACCAGATCCTCCATGGGCGACTTGTCGGGGTAACTGGCAAGGCCCCCACTGCTGAGGTTGTGGTGTGGCTGGCGGTCCAGACTACTGATGGCGAAGCTTCGACGTTGGAGACCATCACAGATTACGAGGGGTTTTTCTCGTTCGAACCGCCTACCGAGCCCCTGCGTGCCGCCAAGCTCGGAGCAGTGCTGGAAGGCGTGCAGCCTCTGGACCTCGAGCCGAACGACGAGCCGCTGGAACCCGGGGAGATCATGCTGTTCGTCGACGACTTCACCCCCTCCCACCTCAAGTACGCCGGATAGTCGATTGGCGCCCAATGGAGGCGCGTATCCCTGGTGGCTGATTCGCGAGGGATCACAAAGGTGTCACTGGGGGTGGGTATTCTCTAGTTATGGCAGGTCAGACGGCTCCAGCACCTCCTGTGGACGGTGAAGAGGCGCTGGCTGTGCTGCTTGAGCAGGGGGTGGTTTGGGGAGATTCTGCTGAGTGGCTACCGAGGTTGCCGCAGGACTCGGTGGATCTGTTCTTCATGTCGCCGCCGTACGCCGATGCTCGGGCGTACTCCAGGATCAGCCCTGACGATTATGTCGAGTGGTTCTTGCCATTTGCGGAGGGCATGCTCAGGGCCACCAAGGAGACCGGGTCATTCGTTCTCAACATCAAGAACCGGGTGGCTAAGTCGGGACCGCTCCGGGGGCAGCGCCATCCGTATGTGTACCAACTGGTGATCGCTCTGCAAGACATGGGGTGGCGGTGGACGGAGACGTACATCTGGAGCAAGCCGAACGCCATCCCCGGTCGGTTCGGTCCACGCACCAAGGACGCGTTCGAGTACGTGTACCACTTCACCAAGGGCCCCAGTCCTTACTTCGACTTGGATGCAGTGAGGGTGCCGTATCGGGCAGACCAGGCCGAGATCAAACGGCGGCTCAAAGACAAGAATGGCCGCCGAAACACTGACGCCGGATTTGGTCGGGACCGTACCCGGACGTACGGCCGGGGTGGGGCTGATCCTGGGAACGTGATCACCGTGGGCCAGACCTACAACCAACACAAGGGCCCTGCCGGGCAACACACCGCGGTGATGCCAGAAGGCCTAGCTGAGTTCTTCGTCAAAGCAGTCTGCCCGCCGGATGGGATCGTGATCGACCCATTTGCTGGATCTGGTACCACTGTCGCCATCGCCCACCGACATGGCCGCAAATCAGGTGGGATCGAATTGCACGCCGAATATGCAGCAGTCGCCAAGGAACGCCTGGCACGCGATCATGTCCAGGAAGAACTGGGACTGCTCCGTGTCGCTAACTGACTCAGACCGCGAACTCCTCGCCAACGCGGGGACTACGGCTAGCCCCACGACCCGACGTCAAGCGGTAGCTGCACTCCTACGCCAACCAGAATCGGCCAAAGACGAGGCCGTCTCACTTCTGGGACAGAGCTTTGTGGCCGCGACTCAGCCGTCGTTCCACTACATCCCCAAAGGCGACGCTATGGCTACCGAAGCCGCTTTCGATGAGGCATATCGGCAATTGACTGAGCACACCAACGACTTCACAGACGTCTCGGCAGCAACCCTTGCAGCAGCCTTGACGCAAGCGCCCGAGACTCTGGCACCGCTTCGGATGATCTTGGGCTTCACTCACAACGAGTTGGCCTGGGCCATGAAACTTGCCCAGCCTGGAACCAACACTTCGGGAGGAACTCTCAAGAAATTCGAACGCAGCCCAGCACCTGAGCAAGCAACCGCCAAACGAACAGAGATGGTCAGCTCGGTGGCTGCCGCAGTCCTCGCAGTCATGAACCGGAGCATCCTTCAGGTGCCTGAATCAGCCCGCGGCTTCTTCCATTCGAAACTCGACAAACGAGACACGCGACTGGGCTGGGACACGGTTGCTGCGTCAACTGGCGGAGTTCCCTATTCGGCTTTGCTGTATCAGAGGTACGTCGGCGGGGTGTGGCGCCAAGTTCAAGATGCCTATTCCGAAGTCAAAGGTGACAATCTGCTGGAGCAACCCATTGCCGACCTGTTCGACGATCATCAAATCCCGTACTACCGATCAGGGTTAGGCGCTGCCGGTGCTACACAAACCTCAGAGGCATTCGGCCTTTCGCCTGGACCCGATTTCGTGCTGCCCGAGGAATCTCCGACGGTGATCATCGAATCGAAGGTGGCTGAAGACGGAGGCACGGCTCGAGACAAGGCTGCTCGCATTAAGAACGCCGCCGATGCTGCTAGAAACCGCGGTCTACTTCCCTGTGCAGTTGTCGATGGCAAGGGCTGGTCAGAACGCCCGAACGCCCTTGTCGATGTGGTGATCGCCACAGAAGGCCGAACCTACTCCCTCGATACTCTCTCTCATCTTCTTGAAATTCCCGAAATCATCGGCCTCAGAGAGTCTTGATCCCCTAGAACTGAATCCCCGCTAGCGGTAGCGGCGGATTATGGCGGTGGTGTCTAGGCGGTTTTCGCCAAGCGCGGCCGTTGCCTCGGTGTAGCGCTGGCAGAGTTCTACTAGGGGGATGGGGGCGTTGAGGGTGGCGGCGGCGTCGGCTACCAGGCCGAGGTCTTTGATCATCCAGTCGACGGCGAAGCCGAAGTCGAACTCGTCGGCCACCATGGTGTGGCCCCGGTTCTGGAGGTACCAGGAGCCGGCCGCGCCCTTGGTTACCGCGGCCAGCACCTTTTCCATGTCGAGGCCGGCCCGCTCGCCGAAGGCCAGTGCCTCGGCTGCGCCCTGCACGGCCCCGGCGCACAGGATCTGGTTGACCATCTTGGTGAGCTGGCCGCTCCCGGCCGGACCCATGAGGGTGACCGCCGAGGAGTAGGCGTCCATCACCGGGCGGGCGGCATCGAAGTGCTCGGGCTCGCCGCCGCACATCACGGTGAGCACGCCGTTCTCGGCCCCGGCCTGGCCGCCGGAGATGGGGGCGTCGAGCCAGCCGATCCCCCGGCTGGCGCACACCTCGGCCAGCTCCCGGGCCACTTCTGCCGAGGCGGTGGTGTGGTCCACCAGCACCGAGCCAGCGGGCATCGTCCCCAAGGCCCCGTCGTCGCCCAGTACCACCGACCTCAGGTCGTCGTCGGCCCCCACGCAGGTGAACACGAACTCGGCCCTGTCGGCCGCCTCGGCCGGGGTGGCGGCCACCGTCCCGTCATGCTGCTCAGCCCAGCGCTCGGCCACCACCGCGGTGCGGTTGAACACCCGCACTTCGTAGCCGGCGGCGGCCAAGTGCCCGGCCATGGGAAACCCCATGTTGCCCAGTCCTACGAATGCGCACACGCTCACGTCGGCCACGATACCCAGCCGGAAAGTTCACCACCTCGGTGGCGAGACAAGCGTTCGCACATTATCGGGAAGGAGAGGCCATTCAGCCACCACCTCGATAGGCGGCTTCCACAGCGTTCCCATAACATCGAAGGCGATGAGCGACAACGGCTTCGACGTATTCTCCGCCGACTCCCACGTGATCGAGCCCCACGACCTGTGGCAGATCTACACGGTGGAGGCCTTCCGGGATCGGGCCCCCCGCCTGGTCCACGAGGAGACCACCGACCGCCTCATATGCGACCAGGCCCGACTCCCCCCGGTGGGGCTTCTGGCCGGGTGCATGCGCACCGACGACAAGGTGCGGGCCAAGGGTCGCTGGGACGAGGACGTGCCCGACGTGGGCTGGGATCCGGAAGTCCGCATGGAGGCGCTGCGCACCGACGGGGTGACCGGCGAGGTGCTGTACCCCACGATCGCCATGCAGATGTACCCGATCCAAGACGTGGAGTTCCAGTGGGCCCTGTTCGAGGCCTACAACACCTGGGTCGGCGAGTTCGTCAGCCAGATCCCCGACACGTTCGTGGGCATAGGGCTGCTGTCGCCGGTGGACTTGGAGCGGGCCGCCAAGGAGATCAAGCG
>JAJEDQ010000251.1 GCA_022821445.1 Acidimicrobiia bacterium
CGAACCAGGACCTCTGGAAGCAGATCATCGAGCAGGTCGAAGCCCGATCCGTCGCCTTCCACTGGGTCAAGGGCCATTCCGGGAACCGCTGGAACGACGAAGCCGACCGCCTGGCCACCGAGGCCGCCGACACCCAGGACGTGGTGGAAGAGCAGTCGCTGTTCTGAGTTCGATCAGCGCAGGATCTTCTCCAGCGCCCCTCGCAACTCGGGGTGGTGGAACTCGAAGCCTGCATCAGTCAAGGCGACAGGATGGGCCCGGGTGCTGGAGAACAGGAGCCCATCGGCCAGCTCCCGGCCCAGCAGGAGCCGAGGTCCGAAGCGGGGGACAGCCACTACCGCGGGGCGGCGCAATACCGAGGCCAGCACCCGGGTGAACTCTCGGTTCGTGGCCGGGTCGGGCGCGCACAGGTTCACCGGGCCGGAGATATCGGACTCCAGCAGGAAGACCAGCGCCCGAACCTCATCCTCCAGGGCGATCCACGGCCACCACTGCCGGCCGTTGCCCAGCGGCCCGCCCAAGCCCAGCTTGAACAGCGGCAGCATACGGGTCAGGAACGGGGCGCTTTCTGCCACCACCAGCCCGGTGCGGGCTATTGCCACCCGGGTGCCCGCATTTTGGGCCTCGGCAGCGGCCGCCTCCCAGTCGGCCGCCAGGGTGGCCAAGAATCCGGTCCCAGGCCCGGATTGCTCGTCGAGCACCTCGTCTCCCCGGTCTCCGTAGAGGCCGACTGCGGTGCCGGCTACCAGCACCGCGGGGGGAGAGGCAACCGCGCCCATGGCCTCCACCAGCAGCTTGGTGGCGTCCACCCGGCTCTGGCGCAGCTCGCGTTTGCGGCGATCGCTCCAGCGGCGGTCGCCGATGCCCGCTCCGGCCAAATTGACCACCCCGTCGATGCCGTCGAAGGCACTGTCGTCGATGTCGCCGGTGGCCGGGTTCCAAAAGCGGGTGTCCTCGGCCCGGGACCCCGGATCGCGCACCAGCCGGACCACTTGGTGGCCGGCAGAGTTGAGATGGCCGACCAGAGCGGTTCCGATCAGCCCCGATGCGCCGGCAACGACCACTCTCATGGGCCAAGTGTAGGGGCAGTTCGGGTCTTCGGGTCCGGTGCCAGGCGACGCGGGTAGCGTGGGCCTATGTCTGAACCGCAGCCGAGACCCCCCTACGACCGCCAAGGCAACGAGAGGGCTGAGCCGAAATCCCGGTCGTTTACCGACGCGCTCCGTCAGATCAATGCCCGGATGGTGCTCGGCGTGCTGGCCGCAGTGGCGCTGATCGTGTTCATCTCGCAGAACACGAATGAGACCCGGGTCAACTTCTTGGGGTGGGACTGGGATCTGCCTCTGTTCCTGCTGCTGTTGATCACCATTGTGCTGAGCGTGGTCTGCACCGAGATCGCGGGCTGGTACATGGGCCGACGACGGCGCAGCAGCCGCTGAGCCCGTCGCGGTGAGCACTCGCCGGTTGATCCTTCTGGCGCTCCTGTGCGGGGTGGCCATTTTGGTGGCATTCGCCGTACAGGCGGTGCTGATCCTGCGCTGACGCACGCGGGCCGAAATCAAGATTTCCGAGGGGCGTCGGTATGCTGGATGCCATGAGCAGCAACCATGATGTGGTGGTGATCGGGGGCGGCCCCGGCGGGTACGCCGCGGCGCTGTACGGCGCGGCTGCCGGTCTCGACGTCGCCGTGGTGGAGAAACAGAAGCTGGGCGGCACTTGCTTGCATGTGGGCTGCATCCCGGCGAAGGAGCTGCTGGAGACGGCTTCGGTCTACCGCACGGTGGCCCACGCCGATCAATTCGGCATCGCCGCGCCGTCGCCGACAGTGGACATGGGGGCAGCTCAAGCCCGCAAGCAGAAGATCGTGGATCAACTCCACAAGGGCGTCGGCAAGCTGCTGGAGGGTCGCAAGGTCACGGTGCTGGACGGTTGGGGCACGTTGGCCCCGGACGGGTCGGTGTCGGTGTCGGGCGGGGAGGCGGGCGATGCAACGCTGACCGCCGACCACGTGGTTCTCGCCACCGGGTCGGTGCCCCGCACGCTGCCGGGCTTCGAGGTGGATGGCGAGCGGATCATGACCAGCGACGAGCTGCTGTCCATCTCCGAGCTGCCCCAACGGGCGGCGATCATTGGCGGGGGGGCCATCGGCTTGGAGTTCGCCTCGATGCTGGCTGATCTGGGGTCGCAGGTGACCGTGTTGGAGGCGCTGCCCCGGATCTTGCTGGGAGCAGACGACGACGTGGTCAAGATGCTGACCCGGGCGTTCAAAAAGCGCAAAATCGAGATTCGCACCGGCGTCGCGGTGGGCGGCTGTCGGAACACCGACGACGGCGTGGAGATGGACATCGACGGTGCCGACCCCTTGGCGGTGGACGCAGTAGTGGTGTGTGTGGGCCGCCGCCCGTTTACCGACGGCCTGGGCTTGGACGCCGCCGGGGTAGAGGTGGACGACGGGGGCTATGTGGTGGCCGATGAATTCTGCCGGACCACCGCACCAGGGGTGTACGCCGTGGGTGATGTGGTTCGCACCCCGCAACTGGCCCATGTGGCGTTCGCCGAGGCCATTCTGGTGGTGAAGCACCTGCTGGGGGAGTCGCCTGCGCCGGTGGACTACGGCAACGTCCCGTGGGCCATCTACTGCCATCCCGAGGTGGCCTTCGTGGGCCACACCGAGGCGTCGGCCCAAGAGGCGGGGTTCGAGGTGGTCACCTCCACACACCGCTTCATGGGCAACGGGCGGGCCATGATCGTGGGGGAGACCGACGGGCTGGTCAAGGTCATCGCCGACCGCGACGACAACGGGACCGGCGGGCGCATCCTCGGAGTCCACATGGTGGGCCCGTGGGTGACCGAGCAACTCGGCCAGGGCTATCTGGCGGTGAACTGGGAGGCCACCGTGCCGGAGGTCGCCGAGTTCATCCAGCCCCATCCCACCATGAGCGAGCTATTCGGAGAGTCGGTGCTGGCGCTCACCGGCCGGGCTCTGCACTGACCGCAATGCAGGCCGTGGAGCAGAGGCGAGAAGCGATGAGGAGAATCAATGTCTGAGGTAAGGAGGCAGAAAGAGGTGGGTGGGCAAGATGTCTGAGGTAAGGATGCCGCAGCTGGGCGAGACGGTGATGGAGGGCACCATCATCCAGTGGTACAAGCAGGTGGGGGACGAGGTGGCTGAAGACGAGCCGCTCTTCGAGGTGTCCACCGACAAGGTGGACTCCGAGGTGCCCTCGCCCATGTCCGGGGTGCTGGTGGAGATTGTGGCTGCCGAGGGAGACACGGTGGAAGTGGGCGCGGTGATCGCCGTTCTGAGCGAGGACGGGGCGGCGGCCCAACCTGCGTCTGAGCCTCCCGCGCCTGCGGCCGAAGAGCCGCCTCCCGCGCCGGAGCCAGCAGCAGAAGCAGCTCCGCCCTCGCCTCCGCCTCCGCCCCCGCCGTCACCAGAGCCGGCACCCGCACCGCCAGATCCTGCTCCGACAGAGACGCCGAGCACCTCCGATTCCGGGGGCGGCCAATTCGTGTTGTCGCCGGTTGTGCGCCGGCTGATCGCCGAGAACGGGCTGGACCCCTCGCAGATCACCGGCACTGGTGTTGGCGGGCGCATCACCCGCTCCGATGTGGAGTCGTACATCGCCCAGAACCGCACCACGGCCACCCGGCCGGCGGCGTCTGCGCCCACCACCACCCCGCAGGCGTCGCCTGCCCGGACGCCGGCAGCTGGACGCGACATGGTGGTGCCGCTCAGCAACATCCGGCGCATTACCGGCGAGCACATGGTGCGGTCGAAGCAGGTGTCGCCCCATGTGCTGACCGCGGTGGAGGTGGATTTCGAAGGAGTGGAGCAAGTGCGCCGGGCCCACCGGGAGGAGTTCAAGGCCGAGCACGGCTTCAGCCTCACCTACCTCCCCTTCATCGCCCGGGCGGTGTGCGATGCCCTTCACGAATATCCCCACATCAACGCCTCGGTGGGAGACAGCGAGCTGGTAGTTCACAACTACGTCAACCTGGCCGTCGCCGTCGACCTCGACTTCCAAGGGCTGCTGGCCCCGGTAGTGGTGGACGCTGATCGCAAGCGCCTGACGGCCATCGCCGAAGAGGTGGCCGACCTGTCGAGGCGAGCGCGGGCCAAGAAGCTGAACGCCGATGAAATCTCCGGGGGAACGTTCACCATCACCAATCCCGGCCAGTGGGGAACCATGATGCAGTTCCCCATAATCAACCAGCCCCAGGTGGCCATCTTGTCCACCGACGGGATACGCCGCCGACCAGTGGTGGTCACCGCCGAAGACGGCGGCGAGGCCATCGCCATCCACTCTGTGGGGGTGCTGGCCCTGGCCTGGGACCACCGGGCCTTCGACGGGGCCTATGTGGCCGCCTTCTTGGACCACGTCCGCTCCATCATCGAAACCCGCGACTGGCACGCCGAGATTCCATGAGCCCTCGATGAGCCCGCTTCGCATCCGATGGCTGGGGCGGGTGTCGTATCGGGACGCCCACGCCTGCCAGCAGGCCATGTTCGAGCGGAGTGGCGACTACTTGCTGCTGTTGGAGCATCCCCATGTGTTCACCCTGGGACTGCGGGGCGACGAGGCCAACATATTGGTGGATCCAGCCGAGGTGGGGGCCGAGGTGGCGTACACCGACCGGGGCGGCGACGTCACCTACCACGGACCCGGCCAGCTCGTCGGCTATCCGGTGATGACCGTGGCGGGCAAACGGGGCGGGGGGATGGCCGACACGGTGGCCTACGTGCGCTCGGTTGAGCAGCTGGTGATCGACGCGCTGGGTGATTTGGCGCTGCCCAACTGCGGCCGCTTGGACGACTATCCCGGCGTGTGGGTGGATCCCGACAGCGACAACCCCCGCAAGATCGCGGCCATCGGCGTGCGCCTCAGCCGCACCCGCTCCATGCACGGCTTTGCCCTGAATGTGGACTGCGACTTGGACTGGTTCGATCGCATCGTGCCCTGCGGCATCCCCGACAAGGCGGTCACCTCGCTGGCCGCCGAAGGACGGCGGGCGACCATGCGGGAGGTAGTGGAAGCGGTGGCCGCCCGAGCCGCCGACCGCTGGGGAGCGGAGGGAGCAGACCGGGCCGATGTGGCGTGGCGGCAGCGGCCCGAAGACTTGAGCCCGTTCAGCCGGGGCCTGGGCCCGGGTGATGTACCCGGCCGACCGGTCCGGCTGCAATCCCGGATGGACGAGGCCGGGCTGTCCGAGGGGCTGGCCATCAATGGGCGCAAGCCGCAGTGGATGCGGGTGCCCCTCAGGACTGGTCCCGAGTTCCGGCGACTGCGGTCGGTATTGCACAGCCGGAACCTGGTGACGGTGTGCGAGGAGGCCGGCTGCCCCAACATCTACGAGTGCTGGAATGAGGGAACGGCCACGTTCATGATCAACGGTGAGCGCTGCACTCGGGCGTGCGGCTTCTGCCTGGTGGACACCCGCAAACCCAAGTCGCTCGATCCGGCAGAGCCCGAGCGGGTGGCCGACGCAGTGGATGCCATGGGTCTGGACTACGCGGTGATCACCGCGGTGGCCCGCGACGACCTGGCCGACGGGGGTGCTGCCGGCTTTGCTGCCGTGGTGGATGCGGTTCGCATGCGCACCCCTGAGGTGCGGGTGGAAGTGCTCATCCCCGACTGCAAGGGCGACCCCGACGCGCTGGCCGTAGTTTTCGATGCCCAACCGGATGTGCTGAACCACAACATTGAGACAGTGGCCCGGCTCCAGCGGGTGGTTCGGCCCTCCGCGGGCTACGCCCGCAGCCTGGCGGTGCTGGCCCGGGCCAAGGCCGCGGGGCTCACCACCAAGTCGTCGATAATCGTCGGGCTGGGCGAGACCGACGAAGAGGTGGCCCAGACCATGGCCGACCTGGCCTCAGTGGGCACCGACATCGTGACCGTGGGCCAGTATCTGCGGCCCACCACCCATCACCTGCCCGTGGCCCGATGGGTGCCGCCTGAGCAATTCGAGGAGTTCCGGGCCGTCGGCCAGTCGCTGGGCATTGCCCACGTAGAAGCCAGCCCCCTAACCCGCAGTTCCCACCACGCCAAACACGCTCACGCTCAGGCTTTGGCTTCTCCGGCCGGGGTTGCAGGAGTAGGTTGATCCCGATGTTCCAACAGCGATTGGAGCGAGTGAGGACCCAGATGGGCGAGCAAGGGGTGGATGTACTCCTGCTGTCGGTGGGGGCCGACTTGCCGTATTTCTGCGGGTATGAGGCCATGCCGCTGGAGCGGCTGACCATGCTGGTGGTGCCTCGTGACGGCGACGCCCGGTTGATCGTCCCTCGGCTGGAGGCCCCTCGAGTGGTGGAGCGGCCCGACGTGTTCGAAATCGTGGCGTGGGATGAGACCGACGACCCGATCGAACTGGCCCGCTCGCTCATCAGCTCTGCCTCGGTGGCGGCCATTGGCGACCACACGTGGGCCGGGTTCCTGGTCGATCTGATGAAGGTGCTGCCAGCGGTGGATTTCCGTCGGGCATCGGAGGTGACCAGTCCGCTGCGCTCGGTGAAGGATGCCGCCGAGGTGGAGTCGCTGCGGGCCGCGGCAGCGGCGGCCGACCGGGTGGCCGCCGATCTCCGATCGGGCAATATCGAGCTGATCGGAAAAACCGAGGCCGAAGTGTCGACCGAGCTGGGCCACCGGCTGCTGGCCGAGGGCCACCAACGGGTGAACTTCGCCATCGTGGCCGCGGGGGAGAACGCGGCAAGTCCCCACCACGGGGCCGGGGAGCGGGTGATCAAGCCGGGCGAGATCGTGCTATGCGACATCGGAGGGACGATGATGGATGCCGACGGGGTGGGCTACTGCTCCGACATCACCCGGTGCGTGCATTTGGGCGAGCCGCCCGCTGATCTGGTCGAGGCCTACGATGTGCTTTTCGAAGCCCAAGGGGCCCAAGTGGCTGCCGCGGTGGTAGGAAACAGCTGTGAGTCGGTCGACCGGGTGGGGAGGGGCATGATCGCCGAGGCTGGATTCGGCGACAATTTCATTCACCGCACCGGCCACGGGATCGGCACCGAGGCCCACGAAGATCCCTACATCGTGGAGGGCAACACTCAGGAATTGCGCGCCGGCCACGCCTTCTCCATCGAGCCCGGCATCTACCTCCCCGGCCGATGGGGTTTGCGCCTGGAGGACATCGTGGTGGCCGCGACCGACGGCCCCGACAACCTCACCACCACCGATCACCGCTTGGCCGTAATCGACGTCTGACGGAGCCTTCCACAGGTGATCGAGCTTCAGCCGGCCACGCTTCTGCTGCAACTCGCCGTGGGCGGGCTGGCGTTCACCTGGCTCACTACCCGACGGCGGGAGGCCGGGCTGGGCTACGGCTGGCTCATGCGCAGCACCTTTGGGCTGGTTGCCGCGGGCGGCGCCTGGCTGGGTTTCGCCACCGACCCGGTGCCGGTGCGGGACTGGGCCGCAGTGGCGACCGCCGCGGCCACTGGTCTGGCTTTGGCGGTGTCGGTGGTGCGGCGAAGGGCTGGCGTGAGCGGGCAGCGGGAGCGAGTGGAACGGCGCAGCGCGGAGATCGCCGAGATGACCGGCATCGACCGGGAGGAGCAGCGGTTCGACCGCGCCCAGCCGGAGTTCCCCCCCGTGCTGGATCTGATCGCTCCGGCAGTGGGTTTGATCGGGGTGGTGGCCGGAGGATTGGACGCGGGCGACCCGGCTGCGCTGGCCGTGGCCCGCACTGTGATCGGGGCGTTCTTCCTCGGTGCAGTCACCGATGCCATGCTCTTGGGTCACTGGTATCTGGTGCAGCCCGGTTTGGCTCGGGGCCCGCTGCTGGAGCTGGTGCGTTGGACCGGGCTGCTTTGGCTGCCCGAGCTGGTGGTGATGCTGTGGCCCACTGGCATGGGATCGGTGCTCAGCGGAACCATCGACGATGGCTACAACGGGCTGCTGGGCTGGTTCTGGGTGGCGTGCGTGGTGACCACCGCAGGCCTCGTGGTGCTGGCCCGCGCCGCGTTGCGGGAGCGGTTCTACTCGGCGGTGATGGCGGCAACAGGCCTGTTGTATCTGGGGATTCTGACCGGATTTGGGATGGATTTAGTGGCTCGAGTGCTGCTGGATACGGCGTAACCACCCCCCGTCCTCGGGGGTGGGTCCCCCTGGCTCATTTGGAATTGGGGGTTAGCGGGCGACGAAGTATTTGGCTTGGGGGTGGTGGCAGATGAGGGCGGAGGTGGTTTGCTCGGGCTGGTATTGGAAGCTGGTCTCCTAGCCCACTTGGATGCCGATGCGCTCGGCGTCGAGGAGTTGGGCCACGGTGAGGTTGTCCTCCAGGTCGGGGCAGGCGGGGTAGCCCCAGGAGTAGCGGCCGCCCCGGTACTGCTGGCGGAACAGCCCGATGAGGGTGGGGCCGTCCTCTTCAACGAAGCCCCACTCGGTGCGGATGCGGTGGTGCCAGTGCTCGGCGAGGGCTTCGGCCATCTCCACGCCTAGGCCGTGCAGCAGCAGGTAGTCCTGGTAGCGGTTGTCGGCGAACAGCTTCGCGGCGGCCTTCGACACCTCGGCACCCATGGTCACGATGTGGAAGGCGGCATAGTCCACCTCATCGCCGTCGGCGGGTCGGAAGAAGTCGGCTATGCACAGGTAAGGGTCTTTGGGCTGGCGGGGATATCGGAAGCGGCATGCTTCGGCGGTTCGGTTTGGGCTGTCCCACACCACCAGATCGTCCCCGCTCCCGTTCACCGGGAAGTAGCCGTACACCACTTGGGGCACCAGCAGGCCCTCGGCGGTGGCCGTGGTGAGCTGCTCGCGAAGGGTGGGGCGGATGCGCTCTTTGAAGGCGGCGTCGTCCTCGCCGTCTATGGGGCGGAATTGCCACTGGTTGCGGAACAGGGCCGTCTCGTTCACGTACTCGGAGATGTCGGCCACCGGGATGCCCTTGACCACCCGCGAGCCCAAGAACGGGGGCTCGAACACGGGGTTGTCGACGGCCACCGACGGTGCCCTCTCCGGGAGGTCGTCGGCAGCCCCTGGGGCGTCACGGCGGGGGCGTCGGGGCAGGTCGCGGCCTCCGGGACGGCGACCGAACTCGGGGTCGTCAACCCCGATCCGACGCAGCTCGCCAAGTCGGTCCATCACGGCGAGACCCTCGAAGGCGTCTTTGCCGTAGAACACCCGGCCCCGGTAGGTCTCCCGCATGTCCCGCTCCACGTAGGTGCGGGTGAGCGCGGCACCGCCCAGCAGCACCGGAAGGTGGTGGAGGTTCCGGGTGTTCAGCTCCTCCAGGTTGTCGCGCATGATCAGGGTGCTCTTCACCAGCAGCCCGCTCATGCCGATGGCGTGGGCGTCCACCTCATGGACCCGGTCGATCATTTCGCCGATCGACACCTTGATGCCCAGGTTGTGAACGTCGTAGCCGTTGTTGGTAAAGATGATGTCCACCAGGTTATTGCCGATGTCGTGGACGTCGCCCTTCACGGTGGCCAGCACGATCCGGCCCTTGCCCCCGGTGTCGTCGGCCTTTTCCATGTGCGGCTCCAGATACGACACCGCGGTCTTCATGGTCTCGGCCGATTGGAGCACGAACGGCAGCTGCATCTCGCCGGAGGCGAACAGCTCGCCCACCACCTTCATCCCCGCCAGCAGCGTGTTGTTCACGATGTCCAGTGCCGGGGTGCCGGCCAGCGCTTCATCCAGATCAGCCTCCAGCCCGTCGCGTTCGCCGTCGATGATGCGCCGTTCCAGGCGCTGCTCCACCGGCCATCCGGAGCGGTCTTCCTTCACGGCCGCAGTGGCGGTCACGTTCTCGAATGCGGCTAGGAGCTCGGTCAGCGGGTCGTAATCGCCTCGGCCCTCTGAGGCGAGGCCGTCCGGTCCCCGACGGTCGTAGATCAAATCCAGGCAAACATCCCGATGGTGGGGATCAACCCGGTTGAGCGGGATGATCCGCCCGGCGTGGACGATGGCCGAGTCCAGCCCGGCATCGAGGCACTCGTGCAGGAACATGGAGTTGAGCACGTGGCGGGCGGCGGGCTTCAGCCCGAACGACACGTTGGACACTCCCAGCGTGGTGTGGGCGCCAGGCAATTCGGACTTGATGCGCCGGATGGCCTCGATGGTGGCCAGGCCGTCTTGGCGCAGGTCGTCGTCGCCGGTGGACAGCGGGAATGTCAGGGCGTCGAAGATGAGGTCTGACGGCGCCAGCCCGTAGCGATCCACGGCGAGGCGGTAGAGGCGGTGCGCTACCCGCATCTTCCACTCCAGGTCGCGGGCCTGGCCCTCCTCGTCGATCAGCAGGCACACCACCGCGGCGCCGTACTCCCGGGCCAGCTTCAGCACCCGGTCGAGGCGGGAGCCCTCGGCCTCGCCGTCCTCCAAGTTGGCCGAGTTCAGCACCGCCCGCCCGCCGATCCATTCCAAACCGGCTTGCATCACATCGGGCTCAGTGGAGTCGAGCACCAGAGGGGCGGCCACCCCGGTGGCGAACCGCTGGGCCAGCTCGTCCATGTCGGCGGTGCCGTCGCGCCCCACGTAGTCCACGCACAGATCCAGCAGGTGAGCGCCCTCGCCCACCTGGTCGCGGGCGATCTGGAGGCAGCCGTCCCAGTCGGCCTCCAGCATGGCGTCGCGGAACTTGCGGGAGCCGTTGGCGTTGGTGCGCTCGCCCACGATCAGAAACGAGGTGTCCTGGGCGAAGGGCACCGGGCTGTAGATGGAGGTGGCCGACGGGGGCAGCTCTCCGAGCCGGGGTCCCGGGGTGAGGTGGGCGCAGCGGTCGATCACCGCTTGGAGGTGCTCAGGCGTGGTGCCGCAGCACCCGCCGATAACGCTCACCCCCAGTTCGGTCACATAGCGGGCCAGGTAGTCGGCCAGCTCGTCGGGGCCGATGTCGTAGTGCATCCGGCCGTCCACCACCTGGGGGAGCCCGGCGTTGGGGATGCAGGCCACTGGCACCGGGCACTGCTCCGACAGCACCCGCAGGTGCTCGCCCATCTCGGCGGGGCCGGTGGCACAGTTCAGCCCGAACACGGCGGGATCCAGTGGCGCCAGCGCGGCCAGCGCGGCGCCGATCTCGGTGCCGGGCAGCATCCGACCGGTCATCTCGATGGTGACCTGCAATTGCAGCGGCACCTCCCGGCCTGCGGCGGCCATGGCCCGGCGGCACCCGTTGATGGCTGCCTTGGCCCCCAGCAAGTCGTACTGGGTCTCGACCATGAACAGGTCCACACCGCCGTCCAGCAGTCCCCGGGCCTGCACCTCGAAGGCGTCGCGCAGCTCGGCGTAGCGGATTTGGCCCAGCGAGGCCAGCTTGGTGCCCGGCCCCACCGATCCGGCCGCCCACCGGGGCCGATCACCAGTGGAGTGGCCGTGGGCCGCCTCCTTGGCGATGCGGGCCGCGGCCAGGTTGATCTCGTAGGCCTGATCGGCGATGCCGTACTCGGCCAGGGGCACGGCAAACGCCCCGAAGGTGGCGGTCTCCACTGCGTCCACCCCTATGCCCAGATACAGGTCGTGCATCTCGGCAATGAGCTCGGGACGGGTCAAGCACAAGATCTCGTTGCAGCCCTCCAAATTGGGGCCGCAGAAATCGTCAGCGCACAGCGGCTGCTCTTGGACGTAGGTGCCGAATGCCCCGTCATAGATGAGGACGCGCTCGCGGGCTGCGTCCTCATAGGAACCCATGACATCCGAGGCTACTGGGCACAGGGCCGTGAATTGGTGCCGGATATCATCGCAGGGGCTTGAACCAACCCGAGGAGATCTGGTGATCGCGTTCCGTACCGGCAGAAAGATCCCGGCTAGTGCCGAAGTACACGCCGTGGGGGTGTGCTCGAGCGGCGACGCCGAGCGGCCCGACGATCTGGATTGGGGAGTGCTCGACGGCCGGGGGTTCGAGGCCAAAGCCGGACAGGTGGAGATTGTGTCGGGAGGAGAGCGGCCCATCGCTGCGGTCGGGCTGGGACCGGCCGACAAGATAACCGCGGCGGTGATCCGCAAGGCGGCGGCATCGCTGGCCCGCTCAGCCAAGCGAATGCGGCGGATCGCGGTATCGGTGCTCGACGCCGTGCCCGAAAGCGTTGACCGTGCCGAGGCGCTGCGGGCCTTGGCCGAGGGCATGACGCTGGGGGCCTACACCTACGGCCATTTCAAGTCGGAGCACAAGCCCAACAAGCTGGAGAACGTGCATGTGATCGGCCCGGGGAGCCGGGCGGTAACCGAGGCGCTGGAGCAGGGCCGGCGAGTAGCCGAGGCGGTGTGCTTTGTGCGCGACCTGGTGAACGAGCCCGGCGGATCGCTCACCCCCACTCGCTTCGCCGAGCTGGCCGAGGAGATGGCCGAGCGGGAGGGCCTGGAGATCACCGTGCTTGATCTGGATGCCATCCGCGAGGCCGAGCTGGGCGGCCTTTTGGGGGTGAACCGGGGGTCGGAGCAGCCGCCCCGGTTCGTGGAGGTGTCTTATGCCCCCGACCCCGAGGCCGAGTGCCAAGGGTCGGTGGCGCTGGTGGGCAAGGGCCTCACCTTCGACTCCGGTGGCCTGTCGATCAAGACCGGCACCGGGATGATGACCATGAAGTGCGACATGAGCGGGGGAGCGGCGGTGTTGGGCGTGATGGCCGCCATCGGGGCGGTGGCGCCCCAAGTGAAGGTCACCGGATATGTGCCGATGACCGACAACATGCTGGGGGGCGATGCCACTCGGCCTGGCGACGTGCTCACCATGGCCAACGGCAAGACGGTGGAGGTGCTCAACACCGATGCCGAGGGGCGGCTCGTGCTGGCCGACGCCCTGTCGCTGGCCTGCCGGGCCGAACCCGATGCCATTGTCGATCTGGCCACCCTCACCGGGGCATGCATGGTGGCGCTCGGCCCCAAGATGGCCGGGCTCATGGGCAACAACGAGGCGTGGGTAAACCAGTTGGCCGACGCCGCCGAGCGCACCTGCGAGCGGGTGTGGCGGCTCCCGCTGCCCGACGACTACAAGGCCCAACTCGACTCTTCGGTGGCCGATATGAAGAACATCGGCGGCCCCCACGGCGGAGCGCTGACCGCGGGGCTGTTCTTGGCCAACTTTGTGGAAGAAGGCATTCCCTGGGCCCACCTCGATATCGCCGGCCCCGCCTTCACCGATGCCGAAGACGCCGAGACCGCCAAAGGAGGTACCGGCTTCGGCGTGCGAATGCTCCTCGACGCCCTAGTCAACTTCGAACCGCCCTCAGCCTCGGAGGAC